>DASWFZ010000107.1:0-39909 GCA_036393975.1 bacterium
GGCGGAGGTCAGACCGACCATGAAGGGCTGGATGTAGTACTGGCCGCCCGTCCCCGGATCGCAGGTGATCTGGCCGCTCTGCCCGCACCGGTACGTCTTCGAGATGAACCACTGGTCGATATGACCCAGAGCCTGGGTCACCAGCAAAGGGAGGCGGGCGCGAGGGGACGCGCCGACCTTCTCGGCATTGATGTAACTGATGACGGCGTAGGCGACCTCGCGGCTGAGGTCCGCGCTCACCGTCCAATTCAGCGGCGCGTAGTCGGACGCATAGGCGGCATGTTGGGAAAGGAGAATGACGGCATTCTGCGACTGGGCGTCGCCACTGCGCAGGTAGTCCATAGTCAGGCCATGGGTGAAGTTCGCGTACCCCGGGACAACGCCCCTATTGGGAACCACGTAGCGGTCCCGGTACACTGTCCCGGCCCGCTTCGCGCACGCGGCCCACTCTGGATTGCCCGTGTACGCAGCGATTTGATAGAAAATCCGCTCGGCGTCGTAGTATGTCGCGTTGAGGAGCTCGTCGAACGTCCGAGGGACCGCCAGATACTCACACCGCGCGCGGCCAAACGTTAGCATCCTGCTTTCCCACTGCTCGAGGGCCGGAACGGGAGCAGACGCCGTCATGCCGCCCTGGGCAACTCCGAGGACTACACTCACGACCGCAGCTATCACCACCGCAGGCGCGCAGGCTGCCCGCGTTCGGCGTCCAGACGGGAGGGGTTCTCCGCGCGTCGGCGAATGGCGGCGGGGCGCCAGGCCATCACCGTTCCAAGAGCCCCCTTTAGAAGAGGTTGGCATCGCGCAAGAACGTGGGATGGATCGTTAGCTGACCGGAGTTCAGCTCAATGCACGGCTTTAATCGTTTCCACAATCTTCTCAAGTGGGGTCGTCAGTCACGTGGAGATCGCGCTATAGGGTGCCCGGACCTTCACCATCGCCCCGAGTGAGGTGAATGCGGTCAAACGTCCCGTCCAACGGCTCCAGGAAGCGGCTGAGTTCCTTCGTCGCAGTGAAAATGAAGTTGGATGGTCCCCGCAAATAGCCTCGTTCCAGCAATGCTTGACCCCACACACCCGCTGATTGATTGGAGACGATGAGATCAACGCCACCCGCGCGTTCCAGGTACTGCGTCGCTATGTCTACGATCGCCTTCGCATCCTGGCGTTGAGCCAGGCAGTCGACGATCGTTCCAACCTTCATATTTCCGAAGAACTTGTTTCCGGACATTTGAGTTGCCAGCACGACTGCCCACCCGATCGGGTTCTTTCCTCGCGAGACCTTGAGGCGAATGTAGCGGTCGCCCTTGGGGTAGAGCGTCCTTAAGGCGGCGCTGTCCCGAAGCGCGGCCATTACATATTCATCCCTGGACCGCGCCCAGACGATTTCACACCAGTCCTCAAATTCTTCCACCACCTCGACACCGACGCCGCGGTCGGAACTAGGAGATCGGCGCTGAGTCGCCTGGACGAGTTTGATGGCAATTCCGCCAATCCCGGTAACCGCCAGGACATCCAGCAGGTTCCTCCGCAGCGCAGAGGTCCTGACGTAAGTGCACTGATGGAGAAAGCGCGCGGGGTGTACGACGCGGAGATAGAACGGTACACTCCGGGCACGCGCTCCGAGCGCCTGCATGATCTTTACGAACGGCGCCTCCATCGACCCCATACCGAGTCCAAACTGAAGGGGGACTCTTTTGGTGGCGTCAACAAAGAGGTCGATCCCCACCCGGCGGTAGGCTTTATTAATGATGCCTTCGGAGACAGGCAGAGTGAGGTACCCGACCTCTAGGACCTGCCCTTTGATCCAGAACGGCTGGTGCTTCAGGATGTACCCGCCCCGGACCGATCCATTTTCGACTGCCAAGAAGTACTCTTCGTATATTTCCCGGCCATCGCCGTTGGGCGGCTTCGCGGGGGTGGGCGACTCTGGGAATTGAAACAAGGCGACTCCACCGTCTCTCAAACGGGCATTGAAGTCCCTAACCGCGACGACGTGTTCTGCGCGATAGGCGACGATCTCCAAGCCTACAGCACCCCCCTAATCAGCTGATCTCCATCATGATGTTGTGCCATGGAGCGTCGTTCGAGGGCCGCGCCGTGCCTTTGCCCGCACGGAGAGCCCGTCTCCTCTCCGCCAACATACTGGTCCGCCGCCGACGGGTGGAAGAGGTCAGTGGCTGATCCCATGGCTGGTCTCGATGTGGCGTTTGGTATTTGCTCTCTTACGTCGCCACCGGACCTTGCTCTGGCGTCCTGCGCACCGACAGTCGCCTGACGACTTGACGCAACGCCCGAGTGAAGAGCCTCCAGCAGATCTGGAGGAATGGACCCGGATCATCGCTAGCGAACCATGCTCCTTCCTGGACTCTACGGTAGCTCCGGAGCCAATCGCGGATGGTCAGCGCGCCATCGCGATAGCTACGCCAGCTGGACGCGAGGTCGGACATTTCGACCACCCACTTGCGGCCATCGCGGATTCCGCTCGACGGAACGGCCTGGCCTGTAAGGTGAAGGTAGGCGGCGCGCACCACGTCCAGCTCGCCCGTCCCCACAAACAATCGGAAGGTGGCGCCGAGGCGAGGATTGACGTCGAGCAGCTTGTAGGTGTTGTCTCGTGTATCGTACCGATAGCCGATGTCAAGAATTCCGGTATACCCGGTGGCCTCCACGAGTTGAATGGTCAGAGCTTCCACGGTGGGATTGGGCACACAGACTCCCAGTGTGGTCACGCCCATGTACGGTGGCCATTGCCGGATCTTCCTACCGGTCAGTCCAAACAAGCAGCGGGATTGCCTATCGAAGTACCCATTGAACATCCACACTGTCTCGTCGCGTCCCGGAATGTACTCCTGCAGCATAAGGGTGGGGTTCGCTGGGTCTTCCATGGCATCGTAGTACGTCAGGAGTTCGTCTGCCGATCTGATGATGCGCATCCTCTTTTTCGTGCGGCGCGCCACGGCGATCTTATCCATCGCCTTCAGCATGACGGGGAACGCAGCGGTCTGGGCGAACTCGACGACGTCGGTTCGCGACTGCGGAAAGGCGCTAGTCGCGGTGGGGACCCCCGCAGCGCGCGCGAGGCGGTCCATGTCGCGTTTGTTATAAAGTGCCCGAACGAGTTCGAAGGGGTTGTCGGGGAAGGCAAACGCGGCGTTCAATTTCGCGGCGTGCTCTGCGACGAACAGGGCGGCCGCGTCGGTCGTCGCCAGCAAGATGGGCGGGGCGCCGAGCTGAGCGGCGGTCGCGAGGAGAAACTCCACCGACGCATCAGGCGGCTGCGTCGCGATGTCCCAGACGAATCCGCCCTGAGAGTACCGGGAGGCCAACGCAGGGGCATGCGCGTCACCATCCACGCCATACGCGGGCACCCCCCAGCGGCCCAGGCTGCGCACAGCCCCTACCGCCCCGCAGTGATCCATTTCAAGGATCAGAACGGGAGTAGCCGCTCGTCTCATCGAGTCTCCGCTTCGACGACCCGCTCGACGCGTGCCGGATCACTAAGAATTTGGTCACCCACGATTCGACAGCTGAAATCGAGATCGTCAACGTGCGCCAAGATGAAGTCGAGATCAACTAACTGGTCGCTACGCCGCAGATACTCGACACTACGGCTCCCCAGGAGGTCACGCGGACCGGCATCGCGCCATTTCCGGACGACTTCTGCCGTCTCGGCGTCCTCCGGGCGATATCCTTCCTCCAGGAATCGCCCCGCCATCCAGGCGCAGCAGATCTGGTCTTCGTCGCGAAATTCGCCTCGACTGATCGCGCCAATCAGGGTGGCGGAAAGCCCCAGCCGGACGATCTCCCGAACCGTGGCGGACATATTGCGAAAGCAGGCAACAAAGGCCACACGCGCGTCGCGAAGGCTATCTATCAACGTGGTGCCATTAGTCGACAGCAGGACGATCGGACGCTGGTCCTGGCGAGCGGCGAGCGCTGCGGGGCTGTTGTTCAGATGAAAGCCTTCCGGCATCACGCCGCGGAGCTCGCCCAGCAGCAGCGCATTGGGCGTCCTGGCTGCGACCCGCATGGCGGCCTCAACGCTGGTCACCGGGTAGCACCGATGCCCCAGAGCTCTCGCCGTCACGGCAGTGGTCGTCGCCCGGATCACATCGACCGCGATGACGGCGTGGGCCTCGGTGCGGCGCTCGAGGCCGTGCGGATAGGACCGAATGGCCACATTCAACATGGACGGCTTACGATCCATCGCGCATGCGCCCAACGAGCCGGAGGTGGGGCTGGATGTAGCTATCGGAATGCAGTCCTCGGCGGTAGACTTCAACGCGGAGCACTTCTTCCAGGCGAACGTTACAAAGGTGCACACCTCTGCCGAAATGATCCAGTAAGGCGAATTGGCTCGCTTTGGTGGGCGCTTCGAACATTACCTGCTTCAGGCCGAACTTATGTACTAACGTCTCCGCGAAGGGTCTGTTGAGCTGCCCCTCGCTGTCGAACAGGCCCACACCCTTTGCGCTTTCCCGCGCTTCGATGATGAGCTGCAGCGCTCCAGCGTCAAGCCAGCGGGAGCCCTGATCAATCCAGTGCAAGAGCGTTTTCTCGGCAAAAGGTCCGTGATGTTTCTTGCCGAGTTCGAACTGGACGTCGAGACCGCGATTCCTCGCCATGCGTACAGTTTCCTCAGGGTTGAGGTCGACGTCGGTGAACCCCTGGCCACACTCGATTCTGCTGACTCCTAGGTCGGCACAGAGATCGAGGTAGGCCGGCAGCTGCCCCTCACTCACGGCGATTTCAAACGGGCCCCCACCTGTAACGGTCGCTACGCCATGGCGCTTGGCGGCGCTCACCTTGCGGCGAGTGCTCTCTTCTTTGGCGATGATCCAGCATGCCATCGAAAGCTTGAGGATCGAAATCAAGTGCGCGCTCTGCTCGAGGTGACTCTCGAGCGTCAGGGGATCGTAGCCGGGATCGAACGGACTAGTCGCCGGTGGGATGTCTGGGACACCGATCAGCCGCAGGTAATCCTGGGGATGAACTGCACCCCGTAGCGTTGTCATTTCGGAGTCCCCTCTCGTTTGCACTGTCCAGCAATCGCCAGCTTAGATCGACGACTCAGACCGAATTCGGGTCAGCTCCACTCCACGGCGCCCCGGTGCGCCGCCATCCGATAGAGGGCGACCAGTGCGGCGAAGTTCACCATACATACGTAGTATGGGGCGGCAACGACCATGCGGCCCAAAACCCGCAAGCGTGGGCTCACGCCGAGGGCCCCCGCAAAGAAGAACGCGGTCTGCGCGACAAAGGCCAGACGGTACGCCGGCTCCGCCAACAGAGCTGCGCTGGCATACAGGCTAATCATCAGGAGCGGCATCAGGACTCGAAAGCCTTTGTGCGAGAGCATCTGGAACACCACTTGGGGCCGTCTCAACCAGCCTTCCCGTCTGAGCAACAAAAGCAACGCCTGGTAGTTCCCCACCATGATCCTGATCCGGCGTGTGAAACCAGCCATCTCCCCCGCCGCCTCCGCCGCGATCGCGCTGGGCTCGTAGATGGCATCAAACCCCTTCAGCAGAACCTTCAGCGGAATCACGAAATCGTCGTTGATCACGTGGGGGTCGAGCGGCTGGAATAGCTCCCGACGAATGGCGTAATACGCCCCGTGTCCGCCCAGCATGGTGCCCAGACGTGCCTCGGCGAGGCGGACGAACGTCTCGTAGCGCCAATAAACGCTCTCCAGCCCCCCTTGACTGTCTCCCGAGGCCGGGATGACCCGATAGATGCCGCTCACACACCCCACGCGCGCATCGGCGAAGTTGCTCACCAGAGCGCGCAGGCTCCTCGGCTCAAGCAGAGTGGTTGCGTCGGTGAACACAAGGAGCTCGCCCGAAGCCATCCGCACCAAGTCGTTGAGAACAGACGCTTTGCCCCGGCGCTTTGGGAAAATGGTGCCTCGGATCTGACCTGTCGCCGCAGCGTCTCGGATGTGCAGTGCCGTGCTATCGGTGGAACCATCTGACGCGACCAGAATTTCGAGCCTCTCCTTCGGGTAGTCGAGCTGCAGGCAATTCCTGATTTTCGCGTTTATCATCTGCGCTTCGTTATGCGCGGGGACGAGGAGACTCACAGTCGGCAAGATGTCGTGCCGCGCGTGGTGGCGGCCACGCAAACGGCCCAGTGCGTACATCAGCAATGGGTACCCTACCGCCCCGTATCCGAGCAGGAACGCGCTCCCCCAAAATATCGCTGCCACGAGCGTCACTCCGGCGGGAGTGTGGTCCATCATGGAGTGGGGTCTTCGCCTTCGATTGCCTGCGTGTTCAAAGTTGGAGGGTTTGTTGGGAAGCCTTTGTTGGGGAAAAGTTCGTCAGCTAGGAGGCGGAGCTGCGTTGATAATCAAGCCCATCGAGCTCGTCCGCCGAAGCGCTCGAACCACTCGGCGAGCATGAGGAGGTTCCAGAGTTTAGCGCCGTGTGATCGCCCACGGTCGTGCTCGCCCACTAGGTCTCGTACCGCCTGAGGTTCGATGATGTCCGCGTCGACGAACCGACCTGCGAACAGCCGAGCGTCCAGCCGCCCGCGCAGCTCACCGCGGAGCCACTCGTCCACAGGCAGGCTAAAGCCCATCTTGCGGCGGTCGAGGAAGCCTGGTGGGAACAAGGGACCGAAGAGTTCCTTCACGATGCGTTTGGTACCATTCCTGGCCCACTTCAGTCGGGCCGGCAACGTCAGCGCCAACTCGACGACCGTGCTATCCAGGAAGGGGGATCTGGCCTCCAAGCCGTGGGCCATTGTCGCGCGGTCAACCTTCACAAGAAGATCCTCGGGGAGGTATGTTGTGATGTCCGTCAGCGTCATCGCTTGAAGCAGGTCGTGCGCGCCTACCTCGCGATAGGTGTGCTCAAGGTAGGCGAGCGCTGCTCCGTCCACTCGTCCGGCAAACTCCGGTGCGTAGAGCCTTTTCCGTACAGGCTCTTCGACTGTGCGCCTGAGCGCCGCGAAGCGCGCAGCATCGTCCCGGCTGAGCAGATCAAGCCCCTTTGCGGTCCGGTGGGGAAGAGCTTGGAGCCAGCGATGCACGGGTCCACGGCGCAGTGTCGCTCGCGCGACCGGGGGGAGCCACCGCGCCGCCGCAGCGAGTCGAGCTCCATTCGCATACCATGGGTAGCCCGCAAAGAGCTCGTCGCCGCCGTCGCCGTTGAGGGCAACCGTAACGTGTTTGCGCGCCAGCTGTGCCACATACCAAACGGGCAGCGCAGATGCATCACCGAACGGCTCTCCGAAGTGCACCACAAGGTCGGGCAGTATGCCGGCTGCATCGGGCCGGACGACGAACTCGCGATGGTCGGTCTTAAAGAGTTCGGCGATGCGACGGGCGTGGGGCAACTCGGTATACTCGTCGCGATCGAATCCGATGGAGAAAGTCCGCACGGGATGTGACGTCAGGCGGGCCATCAGCGCGACAACCACGCTCGAGTCCACCCCACCGCTGAGGAAGCACCCGAGCGGCACGTCGGCCACCAGCCGGAGGCGGACCGCCTCCTCCAGTGCGTCCTTCAGCCGTTGCGCTACCTCTGCATCAGAGGCCTCGGTGATGGAGTTCGGCGGCGCCCAGTACCGATCGATGGTGAGCGTGCCGTCCTCGACGACCAGTCGATGCGCCGGTGGGAGCTTACTGACTGAGGCAAGGATCGTGCGGGGGCTCGGGATATACGAGTGCGTCAAATAGATATCGATAGCGGTCGGGTCGAGGGTCCACTGCAGGTCAGGAAGCTGATAGAGAGCCGTAATCTCAGACGCCAGCGATAATCTCACTCCCTGCTGTGTGAAGTAAAGGGGCTTCTTCCCGATGCGGTCGCGTGCAGCGACAAAGCGTCCCCGTCGTTCATCCCAGAGCAAGAATGCGAACATACCATGAAGTTCTCGGACGCAGTCTGCCCCGCGTTCCTCGTAGAGGTGGACGATGACTTCCGTATCGGAGCGAGTACGAAAGCGATGGCCGCGCTGCAGAAGCTGGGTGCGCAGGGAGTCGAAGTTGTAAATCTCGCCGTTCAGGACGACCACGACGGTGCGATCTTCATTGAAGATCGGCTGAGACCCCGTGGACAGGTCGATGATGCTCAGCCGCCGGTGCCCCAGCGCGGCACGACCGTCTAGCGCGACGTACTCGCCCTCCCCGTCGGGGCCGCGGTGTGCTAGCGCTCGTGTTAGCGCCCGGACCACGTCCACGTCGACAGCACGGTCAGCCCGCAATGAGATCTGTCCGGCGATCCCGCACATGGCTAGAGGACTCCGACCGACGTCTCCTCACGCACGACTGGACGTGGCTCTGCCCTGCTTACTACGCGACGCCCGCACGCCACTGTCTCCTCATACGCTTGCAGCAGCAGCTGGGCAACTCGCGGCCAAGCGAACTGCTCCTCGGCCACCCGCCGGCCGGCGGCCCCGAGCCGTGCCGCCTGATCGGGGTTCCTGAGCAGGGACACGGCGCGTGCCGCCATGGCTTCCGGCGCGTCGGCCAACGCGATGTTCTCCCCGTCCACGACCGGGAGTCCTTCTGCGCCGACTACGCTCGACAGCACGGCCTTCTCCATAGCCCACGCTTCGAGAATCTTCAGGCGAGTACCGCCCCCGATCCGAAGCGGGACCACCACCAGTCGGGCACGGGCGACGAATGGACGAACATCCGGTATGGTTCCGGTCACGCGCACTCCCGCCGCAGTCCATGATTTCACGAGCCCTGCTGGCGGAGCCCGCCCCACGACCCACAGTGCCGCGTTAGGAATCCGTTGTCGGATTCTGGGCAACACCTCGCGGACGAAGAAGCCTACCCCGTCGATGTTAGGCACCCAGTCCATCGCGCCCACGAAGACCATCGTCGGTGCGAAATCGACGGCGCCGACTGGTTCGAACCACTCGAGGTCGACTCCATTGGGAACGACGGAGACCGTACGGCCAGGACTGATCCGCTCAAGCTCGAGGCGATCTACGTCCGAGACGACGACCGACCGGTCAAAACAGCGGTGCGCTTCGGCCTCGGCCCGCATCGTCTTCAAGGCTTGCCAAGCAATGAGCGGACGTTTCCACGAGGACGCTTCATGCGCCCCCCGCCGCCGAATGATGACGCTCTCGATGTTGTGCGCGTTCAGCAACCGAGGCGGTGTGTCCAGACCAGCCACCAACTTTGCCACATGGACGTGGTCGCAGTGTACAAGGTCGTATGGCCGTTCCCACAGCGTCCTTTTAATGTGGGAGGCGAATCGTGGGTCGCAGTATGCCGCCCAGGTATACGGGAGCGGGGCCCATAAGGCTTGCATGCCTCGGGTTAACTTCCTGCTCGGTGCTCCCCGCTGACTGACAGTGACTGCCCTGATCGTAATGTTTCCAATGGCCTCCCCCAGGGCAGTTAGGGCGGCCCAATCCCGTTCTCCCTCGGTAGCCGTGATGAGGGTGACGTTGTGGACCTGGCTCACGAACCGCAGGAGGTGAAAGGTCCGGATTCGTCCACCGCTATCGGGCGGATAGGGCGGCCGGGCCGCTACGAAGGCGACTCTCACGCGCACGCCTCCTCGTAGACGCGTAGCAGAGCCTGGCAGCGGGCCGTCGGTGAAAAACGCGCCACAACATGATCCTGAGCGGCCTGACCGAGCCGACGACGGAGCGCCGGTGATTGGAGAAGCTCGACTACGCGAGAAGCAAGCCCGTTAGTGTCGGATGGAGGAACGAGGAATCCTGTCTCGCCATCGGACACAACTTCGGGGACCCCGCCCACGGCCGCGGCGACAACAGGAATCCCATGAGCCATGGCCTCCAACACGACGTTGGGCAATCCCTCACTCCGCGACGGGACCAACAGAACGACGATCTGACGATATACCTCTGCTGGGTCGTCCCGATAGCCCAACCATTCGACCGACGAGCCGAGCCCAATCTCTTGGGCGATCTTTGTCAGTCGCATCTGCTCGGGCCCGTCGCCAACAATCCACAGCCGCGCGGCAGGACAGCGCTGCGTCACCCAGCGGTGAGCCACCAACGCGAGATCCACGCCCTTCTCAGGGCTCAGGCGCCCCACGACGCCGACGACCGGAGGCGCGTCGGCGGACCAAGCAGTGGGGGCACCGCACGCGTGAGGATCGACAAGACATGCGTTGTGAATGACGCGCAGCTTGGCAGCTGGAATCCCCCGGGCCTGAAGCGCGCGTGCCATCTGCTGGGACACCACGACGATTCGGTCCGCGCGCCGGATCGCTAAACGCTCCAGCGCGAAGTAAGTCCGGACCTTCCAATTCTCCCAGGTCTCCCCATGTAGAAAAGCGATCCACGGCCGGTGAATCCAGTCTTTGACCAGCGCGGCCAAGATGTTTGCCTTGTACCCATGGGTCTGAAGAATGTCCGTCGACGATTCCGCCGCTAGTCTCGCAAGGGCCACCGCCGTCCGGGGATCTCCTGGAAATCGGTCGGGCACTATGCACGTCGGCACGTCTAACTTGCGGGCGGCGACGAGAAACGGCGTGGGAGCTGCTGAGCGCTGGAAGGTAGCCACGGTAATCGAGGCACGCGAACACCGGCGCGTAGCAAGTAACTGCCGGGCTGGGCCGGTGAGCCGATTGCCGTCAATCACGGCTAATACACGAAGGCGCGAGATGACATCGCCTACGGCACGCGAGTCCCCAGATCCCTGGACCGCTCCCTCAATATTGGCTCTCACTAAGGCCACCCGTTCCGGCGCTCCCATTGGGTGCGCATCCATGCGGGTCAATTTGCGATGTTGGTGTCCGCGGTCCCGAGGACAGATTGGACAGACTCCTGTCGGAGTCGCCGAGCCCTCCACGACCGCCGGAAAGCCCCCAGCGACAGCCCTTCGATTTCCATGAGCAAGTCGATAGGCCGCGCATCGCCGCTGACGCTTATTCTGCGCAGGTCAAAGAGGTGCGACGCACAGGTAACGTAGCCGCCGTAGGCAAAAAACATCGCCCGATACCCCGCCTTCCGAACCAACTCCTCAACTCCCGCACGGGTATTCGCTTCCTGCCCGAATGGCAACGAGAAGAGTGTCACCGGCCTGCCGACAACCTCTTCGAGATCTCGTTTGCTTTCCAGCAACTCAGCGAAGACTGTCTCGTCGTCGCACTGGGCGAGGTCCACGTGGTTGACAGTGTGCGACCCGACCTCGAAGCCGCTTGTTGCGAGCTCACATACATCCCGCTTATGCAGGTTTTCGAAGACCCATGGGGATCGCTCATCGTGAGGGAACTGCCGCTTCGTGCCAACAAAGCCTGAGGAGACAAAAGCCGACGCAGGAAACTTGAGCGCGGTGAGCACGGGCTTAGCGTGGGTGAAGATATCACGGTAGCAGTCATCGAAATGGATCGCGACGGTATTACTCGGGAAAGACTGCCCGGCTGCCACCTGTTCAACAAGTGCCGCGCTGGGTATCACCTTGTAGTACTTGTGCAAGAGCACCATGTGCTCTACGAAGCCCCGGACGCGTGTCGTGAGCGGATCGTCCCCCAGGTCGTTCACGCGGTGATAGACCAAGACGCAGGCGCGGCTGCCACCCCTGAGGCGTCGCAACGCTCTCACTAGGTGAAAAGCCCCCGCGTAATATAGCAGCAGGTACCACGCCGTCTTGACTGTCTTGACCCAGGGAGCCTGTCTTCCCCGAGAGGTCTGAAATCGTCGCTCCAAATCATTCCGCTCGCGTCGGGTCGGGGGCATCCGTACCGACCGTCGGCTGGTGGGTTGGGCCCGTGGGGCGACTCGCCTCTGTGCGAAGTCAGCGACACATCGGACCAGCAGCTCGCGTCCACGCGTCTCCAGCCTGCGGCGTAGCGTCTCGGGCGTATCTCCTCGATCAACGGGGACGGTCTCAGTTGCCACGACGTCTCCGATATCGAGACCCTCATCGACGAGATGCAAAGTTATTCGAGCGGTGCTCTCCCCGTCGTACAATTCCCAGAAGCCGGGAGGCGTGCTCCGGGACTCAGGTCCCTTGCCAAGGTGCATCTCTAGGCAGCCGAGCCGAGGCACGAAAAACGTGGCGCGCCTCGAGATCCGCGTGCCGAGCACGATCCCCAGATCCACGCGGAGGCTTCGCAGGATCTCTACTGCGGAAGAACCGTTGAGGGAATCGACTGAGTGGATCGCAATCTTGTGCTGCATACAGAGCCGCTTGAGATCCAACGCTTCCCCGGGAAACGCCCTAGCAAACAAGGCCGCAACCTCGTCTTCGGACGCGACATGCATGGCCAGCCGTTCGAGATGGTCGGCAAGCGCCATGCCGATCCGAAATGCAAGGTAAGACCACCCCTCCCTGCGGATGCTTCGCCCCATCCTGTGGAGCCTGGTTTTCAACGAGATCCGGCCGGTGTCGAGCACAACGCCGACGACCTGGGCTTCCGGAAGTTGGGTCAGGGCGACAACCGTCGCGCACGTTGCGGGGGAGTCGCCACCCGCAAGAATGGCAAGCTTGAGTGGACCCGATTGTGGCATCCGCACCAACAGTTCTCGATCTTGAAAGTGGCGCTAACTCGCTCTAACGCCCCAGTTGGGATGGCGTCTGTGCGGGGGGCGCAAAGGAAGAGAATCGTACAGGTCCTGATACTGCTGAATCACGCGGGTCAGGCTAAACCGCTCTTCGATCAGCCGGCGGGCCTCGACTCCCATTGCCCGGCCCCATACAGGCTGCTGAAGGACCGAGGTGATGGCGCGCGCGAGGGCCGCCGGGTTGCCCGGCGGAACCATCACGCCGTTCACTCCGTCGCAGATCACGCGGGGAATCTCCCCCAGTGCCGTGGCGACCACTGGGCGTGCGCAGGCCATCGCTTCGAGCATCGAGATGGGAAGCCCCTCGTTGAGGGAAGATAACACGAAGACATCGAGGTGCGGGAGAAAATCTGCTACGTCCTGCCGGAACCCAAAGAAGGCAACGCGTCCGGCGATCCCTAATGTTTTCCCTAAGCGCTCCAGTTCGCTGCGCTGCGAGCCATCGCCGATGATCACGAACCTCGCATCGGGATGGGTGTCGGCTACCAGGCGGAACGCGTGAAGGAGACTCACCTGATCCTTTTCCGGTTCGAGGCGGCCCACATGACCGATGAGCCGCACCCGTGGTTGGAGCCCGAGGGCTGAGCGAACTACTCGCGGCCAGGGCGTGTAATGCGTGAGGTCGACCCCATTAGGGATGACGGTGACCTTTGAAGACGGAAGACCCACTTCGTTGACGAGAAAGGTCTTGATTTCCTCTCCCACGGCGACGATTCGGCTGCAGAACCGAGCCAACAGTCGCAGGCCACGTCTGGGCCGATTCTTGCGTAGCGAGAAGTACTCATGCTCGACGTGGACGAGCGTCGCCCCCGCCATCCGAGCACCGAGGCTTGAGTAGAACAACTGTTTGATGTGATGGGTCTGCACGACGTCAGCGCGGCTCTCCCGGAAGAGTCTATGCAGCTTAGACATCACACGCCACTGGACGCCGGGCGGGCACCCGATGATGTCAAACGGGATCGCGGCTTCTTCCAGAGTTTTGGCCATAGGGCCACCCGCGGTGAGCGCACAAATGCGAGATCGCACCCGGTCGGGGTCGAGATGCAGGGCAAGATCGCAAGCCAGCCGCTCAGACCCGCCCAGGGTGAGCGAATACACCACTTGCATCAACTGGCGTGTCTGCGACGCAGTGCCACTCATCCGGCCTGACCGGCGTGAGGCGGGCTTCAGTTGCGGCTCCATCGACAGCCTACTCATGCGGGATTCGTGACATTCCGGGTGAGCTCGCCCTCACCAAAACATGCCAATTCGCGAGGGTTAGTAAGCACCACGCCCAATCGGGCCATCGCCGAATCAGGTGTGCAATCCTATGGAGTGGCGACGGGAGCCATTTTTTGCTCAACCAGCGAAGCGATGCGCTCGATCGTCAGCATCTCTGAGATTTCTTCGGGAAGAAACTGCACCGCAAAGGCCTGCTCCAACGCCACCACGAGCGTGACGTGTTGGAGGGAATCCCAGTTTTCGATCGTCTCCGGTGATGACTGACTCGTTACCGCGTCAAGCGGCACGTCGAAAACGTCGGCGGCGATCTGGCAAACCCGTTGCAACATGGCGTCGGCCGTCATGGCGCGCCGAGACTCTGGACGCACTCGATCCAGGGGGGAACTGTTATATCTCCCCGGGTCAAGTCGAACTCCCACCGGGACCCGCCTGCTTCTTCGTTCGCCAGCGCGAACCCATGCCGGGCATAGAAATCCTTTGCGACGACGTTCTTCTTCGTCGGCAGATAGGACCCCATGAGGCGGGTCGCGCCTTCGCGTCGAGCTTGCGCTGCCAGACAGGCGAGCAGGGCAGTCTCCGCCGTCCGTCCGATGGCCCGACAGCTGAGCAGAAGGGTGTCGATTTCACACTCATCCCCATTGCGGCGCGAGATCGCCGCTCCTACAAGGCCGTAATCCCCGAAGCGATCGGTGAACCGCATGCTGAGGATCCGGACATGGGGATCCGCGGCCAGCTGCGCGAGTTCTTGCTCGCTCCGTCGACGTGTCGTCAGGTTGAACTGATTTGTCTTCTGCGTGAGCTGGGCGATGCGGGCGAGAGTTGACCGATCCCCGGTACAAATTTCCGCTCTCATTTGGAGCGACACGTAGAACTCTTCTAGGGAGTCCGAACTGCGATGGAGTTCGCGGCGTTGACGTTGCTCCGCGTAGTACCGACCGCGGTTCTGATCCTCTGCGGAAAGGACGAGGCGCTCGAAAACTGGGCACTCCCGGAGCGTTTGCGCGAATAATACCGGGTCCGCCGGTAGATCGATGACAAAGACCTCGGGCAGCTCGCTGCGTACTGCTTCCCGTTCGGCGGGGCTATCGTCGAGAAACGCTATCGCATCGAGACCGATCTCGAGTTCGTCCGCGATCCGTCGGAGATTCTCCACCTTATCATCCCAGTTGATCTTGACCGCAGCGAAGTGCTCTGGCCGGAGCACCATCCCAGAATGCGTGGCGAGTGCCGCCAGTGCGTCGTCCTCATTGTTCTTGCTGCAAATCGCCAGAATGATACCGCGACGAGAGAGATCAAGGATCGCGCGCTGAACGGCTTGATAAGCAGACCCAGGATAGTCCACGCTTAGCTGAATGCCTTCCAGTCCTTCTTCGCCGACCACGCCGCCCCAGAGCGTGTTATCCAAATCCACGACCAGGGCTTTGCAGATCTTACCCGTGAGGGGGCGGATGAACCGCATGTACTCGTCGGCCAGATGAAGGAGTCCATCTGCGACAATGGGCATGCGAATCGTCAGTGCCCGATGCTGGTCATGCCAGCGCAGCCGACCGTAGCGGGCAACTAGGGCGTCGTAGTCCAGGACGTAGGTCCCCGGATTCTCCTGCGCGAGGCGCTGCAATCCCTGATTAATCCGATAGAGCGCTTCCTTTTGCCCCACTGCCTGCTGGCTGTCCAGCACCCCGCGCGCCGAAAAGGGAGGCAATTCCAGAGTCTGGACGATCAGGTGCGCCTGGCTGTGACGGCGAAATGCTTGGATCCACAGGCGGAAGTCCGCGAGCGTGCTCTCAACGACCTGATGGATTTCTTCCCCGCCCAGGTCGCTGGCTCGATCCCACAACGCGGGCGACACATCTGCCGTTCGAACTGCCAGGATCGCAATGTCAGGCGCGAACCGATAGAGGGGGCTCTCCGCGTCGAGTAGGTCTTGAGCATACGCGTTGAAAGTGCCTACGTGCACCGCGGCATCGATCCCGGCCGTGAAGCACCGAGCCCGCAAGAACGGAATCAGCGGTTCGATTACGAACGAACGCAACAGAGCCACGCGACACGGCTTAAGCTCCAGCTGGGGCCGGAGTTCCTCGAAGCAGCTTACCACGTAGCTCGCATTGCTAGCCGTGGGTTCTTCACGTAGGAGTTGGGCCAGCATCGCGCTGGCCCGAGCATAAGTACGTTGCTCGATGGCATGGCCGACGAGATCGCGCAGTCCGGCGATGCTCATGCTGCACCAACACCACCGCGCGCGCCTGTGGGCGAGGTCTCCGCCGTGAGCATCATGACCTTTCCTTCACCTCGCATGACGACGGCGCGCTTTTGGTTTCTGCCCTCTACTCGTATGACGAGGGTTCGTGTAGCTTCCGACTTGTGATCCACCCAGGCGCGGAACTCGACGCAATCGCCGACGAAGATGGGCGCTACAAAGTCGAACCTCTGCTGTAGCCACAGCGCCCCTGGGCCCGGGAGCTGCATGCCAATCAGTCTGGAAATGTAGGCGCCGGACAACATTCCCGGAGCGATGCGCCGCCGGAATCTGGTGTGTTGAGCGAACTCGTCATCAACGTGCAGCGGGTTAAAGTCGCCGGACAACCGGGCGAATGCGTCAATGTCGGCCGCCGTGAACTCCTTGCGCAGGCTCGCCTCGTCACCGACCTTCAGGTCGGCGAAGTTTGTGACGCGGAAGGACTCGTTCACGCTGCTCCCGCGGGGCGAGGGTGCCACCACGGCACTCCCTGCTCCACAAACGCGCCCGGGGTGCCGTGTACGAGGGTCAGGGACCGCTGACGGCGCTCCACTTCAAGTCTGAGCGCCACGGCCACGCCGACCAGGAAATACAAGATCGATGCGTAGGCCTGCGAAAGGGCTAAGCCGACGACCACGTACCCGTACAGTGCGATTTCGATTGCGCCTGCGATCCACTGCAGGTCGCGGAGCGCAGGCTCTTTGCTTGCCGCCCGCTGCGTCTGCCGCACGCTCCGGATGCTTGTGCTAAGCAGCCCGATGAACAACACCAAGCCCAGAATGCCGAGCTCAACAGCGATCTGGATAAACGAATTGTGGGCTGCGCGCCACCCGCCGTTCCGGCCGTACAAAGCCCCTGCAGCGTTCTCAAACTGACCGATCCCGACGCCGGTGACGGGATTCCGAAGAAAGAGATCGAGACCCCGCTGCCAGACCTCCACCCGCGTGGCCACGCCGCGCTCATCGTAATCAGTTCCGCTCGAACTGAAAATCGTCCCCATCCGATTCCAGTAGCCTGAGGGTGCGGCTGCTAGCAGCAACGCGATCACCATGCCTATGAGGAGTCGCCCCCCCACTGAGCGCAGACGGTAGACAAGGAGGGCAGAGACAACTGCGAGTCCGACCAAACCTCCCCGCGAAACGGTTGCGACAGTGGCAAGCACACAAATGGCCGCCACACCCGCCGCGATGAAGCGCCTCGCGCCCCGGAACGCGACCGCACCGAGTGCCGCCAATGGGAGTGTCAAGACCATCATCATCGCGACATCGTTCGAGTCGAACATTGCGCTGGCAGAGGCGCGCATACCCGCGTGTCCCTGCGCGATCGCCGGGGCCACGCTCGCAAGTGTGAAGAGCCCGAGCAACCCCTCTCCCGTCAGGGCGGCCATGACCGTCCCCCGAATCGCCGCGGGATCCACAGCGAGCGCGATCACAAGCACAAGCAGGACGAACTCCCAGGAACTACGCATCAGGTATTGGAGACTTCCACTCGGCCATACACCAAACGGAAGGAACATGAACGCAAGCGCGCCCATGGCTAGGACCAGTCGCACCTCGCGATGCGCGAGCGCCGGCTGCCGTTTGGCAGATGAAGCCAACAACGTCGAGACCACACAGACCCCTCCCACGAGAAGAACGGGCCGGAGGGGTGCCAGGACCTTGAAGATCTCATGGATCCGGCCAAGGATAAGGACGATCAAGATATAGAGAGATGCCCGCGACATCATAAACGTTGGCCCTTGAATTACCTGATTCTGATGGCGAGGTAAACCCCATGAGTGGGGAACAGGCCTGCGCAGGTACTGGTTGAACTCCTGCATCTGTTTCACGAACTGTTGACGGTGCGAAACGATCGCTACCCGCGTGAATTTCCTACGTTCTAGCTCGGGCCTCCGCGAACCTTATTCCATAGCCACTGTCGTTCTAGGGTCCCTCGTTCGCGATCTGTGATCTCGTGATGTCCTCGTGCCGTCTGTAGGTAATCCAGGAGCGTACTTGCCGGCACGAACCAGCCGGGTCGGCGGCTGAGCCGCTCCATCAAATAGCAGAACGTGGGGTTAAGCCCCCGGGGGCCATGAAATTCGAAGGCGAGGTGCGTGTACATGATGCACGCGCCTCCCTCTTCTTCGAGGCGGTCCTGAGCCGCCTCGGCGAGACAGCGATTGAAGGACACGACGGTCGCTCCGTCGGATGACGCAAACCAGCTATTAACGTAGGGCCGCAACGGATCGTGGTAGGGCATGACCGGGCACGCTTTCAGCGTATTGATATCCGCGAAGACGAAGTTGCGGACGTACTTGATCCATCTCCGACAAAGATCCCCCCAGAAGTGGCGATCGCCTTCGACATGTCCTCGAGAAAACCCGTGCCGGCTGTAGAAGGTCAAAAGGTCATAGACGAGACGTCGAGTGCCGGTCATCCGATCGTAACCCCAGTAGATTCCGTCCCGGCAGTCTGTGTGATTACTCATCACAGTGGGACCGTGGCCGAACAGATCCGTGAACCTCTCGAGGCCGCGGATGATCTCTTCCCGAGACGACGAACCACCGGCTGCACCGTGCCAGGCAATCTCGAATCCTGCCTCCTGAAGGCTGTGCAGCCAGTCGAGGTAACCCGCGTCGTCGCAACTGAGGCCATCTGCATCGGCATGATTCAGGGCCCAGACTGTCTTAGTAGTCCGAAATCCATGGTCTTGCAAAAAGGCGTACACAGGTGGGACATTGTCCATTCTGGCCTCATCGGTGTCGTCTACGATCGTGAACGCGAACCTCTTGCCGTCCGGCCATTGGATCCGAGGCGGGCCGTTTAGTGCGTTCGGTCTAGCGAAAGATACGAGTGCCATTACAGGGTCCCGCCGCAGATCACGCCGACCTTCTAGTGGGCGGGTTGAAAACAGGTCGTGCGGAAAAGGAACGGGGCATTGGTGCCGTGTTCCGAGCTGCCAAAATTATCGCCAGGGGACCCCGCGCCATCACAGACATCCCGTAGGGGATGAAGCGCAAAGCACGCTGCCTAGTCCAAACGTCCATCGACGCCACGTGCTCCGCTCGCAGATCCCGCCGACCACGTTCCGTGCTCGCGCCGCCGACTGTCCTCAAGGCTCATGCGGGCAGTGACGAACTCGGCGATCCGCGCGATCGAACAGAATCGGTCGACTTCAACTTCCTCGATGGAGATCCGGATGCCGAAGGCGCGCTCCAGATGCATCAGGAGCTCAACGAACGCCAGCGAGTCCAGCACCCCCGTTTCAAAGAGATCGGTGTCGACGGACAGTCCGTCCACGTTGGTGCTGTCTCGGATCATCGTGCCGATCCGCTTCTGCAGTGTTCCAGAATCCGACATTTTAGGGCTGGTGGTTATCGGGGAGCCTGAGCTTCGGCGTCACGGAAGGCCTGAAACGTCTCTGTGAGCTTGCGCCGATCGATCTTTCCATTAGCATTCTTCGGCAGTGTGTCGAGCGCCAGCCAGCGGAAGGGGAGCATGTAGCGGGGTACAATCCGGCCGAGCGCCACCCGGAGCTTGGCCGGCGTGACGTCCGTCCTCCCCAGCACCGGCGCGAACGCGCAGCAGATTGTCGCACCTTCGAACCCATCCGTGCGCAGTGCCACCACGGCGCACTCCGCCACCCCCTCCAGCGTCCGCACCGCGCTCTCGATCTCGCCCAGCTCGATGCGGTAGCCCCGGCTCTTGATCTGCGTGTCCACCCGGCCCAGAAAGTAAACCAGCCCATCCGCCCCGACCCGGGCAAGATCGCCCGTCTTGTACAAGCGATCCCCGGGATCCGGGTAGTGGGGATTGGGAACGAACGCCGCCCGTGTGCGCTCCGGATCCCGCCAGTACCCCGGACTCACCCCCACCCCCCGGATATACAAGTCTCCAACCTCCCCTGCAGGCAGCGGCCGCAGATCGTCGCCCAGCACCAGGAGCTCTTCCCCCGGGCAGGCCGTGCCGATCGGAACCGCCGCCGCCTCGTTGTCTGGGCAGTTCGGTACCGTGTAGTAGCTGCTGGCGATCGTCGTCTCGGTCGGCCCATACAGGTTCGTGAACTGCACGTGCGGTAATCGCTGCATCCAATACATCAGCGCGGGCGTGGGGAAGACCTCTCCGCACCACAGCAAACGGCGTAGCTGCGGAAAGTCCTCAAACGTCACGACGTCAAACTTCGCCATGTAGTTCAGGATGGATGGGACGGAAAACCACTGCGTGAGCGCTGAGGTCCGAATGAACGCCGCCAGCTTGTGGGGCAGGATGTTGAGGTCCGGCGGCACCAGGTGGAGCTCCCCACCCGCCGCGAACGTCCCGAAAATGTCAAACATCGAGAGGTCAAACTGCAGGGGGGAGTGACACGAGACTCGCTCTCCCGGCCGGATATCGAAATACCGGACTGCCCACTCCACAAAGTGGATCACATTCGCATGCGTGATGACAACGCCCTTAGGTACCCCGGTGGAGCCGGAGGTGTGGAGGATGTAAGCGGGATCTCGCCGCGTGGTCGAGATATCGAGAGGCGAATCGGAAATGGCTCCCAGGTCGTCACTGGAAAACTCCACACCGAAGTGGCTCGCTTGAGGCCGACCCGATTCGAGCCAGCCCACGCGCGGGACCCTCCGGATGCGCCCATCCTGAAAGAGCTCCTCGAGCAGATCTGACGCGGACCCCGCCGCCAAGATCCAGCGGGGCTCACACGAATCTATCATGACAGCCAGCCGCTGTGCCGGCCCTGCTGGGTCGAGGGGCATATAGATGCAACCGGCCTTGTAGATGCCGATAATAGCTGCAATCGCCACGGGCGACTTGGGCATGAGGAGGGCGATGCGATCACCCGGTTGGCATCCTCCATGGATCAGACACCAGGCCAACCGGTTCGATAGCGCGTCCAGCTGTCCATACGTCAGGCGCTCATCGCCCAAAGCGACCGCCAAGGCCTCTGGCTGTCGCTGCGCCTGCTGCGCCTCCAATTGATCCAGGCGCTCGATATTGAGACCACTCATCTCACGACCCCGTCGCCGCCTGCGCAACTACGGTGACAATTGTGCACCAAGTCCTCCTGTCTAGCCGTGATGTTGGGATAAGCCCGGTACCCGAGGGCAATATGCCAGCTGAACATCGGTCACGCCGTCACAACTGCCCGCAAGGTTTTGGATACAAGGTTTTGTAGTTCTGAGCGTCCCCGGCCAGCATGGTTTGACTCCGTCCGATCAACCTATGTGCTTGCGCCACTACCCGCAGCGCTTCGCTCCACCTTCCCGAAATGGATTTCTGCACCGTCGCGGTCGCCGTCATGTGGGGGTGCGCTAAAGGAGCGCCTCTCGTGCCCGGAGGCCGTCCGCCTTAGGATCGCTGCAGTCACCGCCTCTCCCACGGCTGCAGCTCCAGCAGGCGTGAAGTGGATGAAATCGTAAAATGTCCGGCGGCTCAGCTCGAGTCGCGGCATCAGATTCAGGGTTTCCACACCGAGCTCATAAGCGACTTGGACGGCGCGGGCGTCTAGCAAGGCCATTAGCTGGCAGACCACCTCTATTGAATAGTAGACACTGACCTCTTCCTGTTGCGGATTCCCCATTGCGCCGTGCCAGATTTTCGCCAAATCCTCTGCTGTGTAGTCCGTCTCGAACCACGGTTGTCGAACGATGAGGACGCGGTCCGCATGGCGCGTCGCCCGCCCAAGGATCTCCCGAAGGTGCGATTCGAAGAAATCGAGCATGGGGGTGGGATCCGGCACGACGGAACGAAGCTCTTTGGCTCCCACGCGCATAACCCGCGCTCTTCCAACCCACTTACCAGCACCCCGTCGCACCTTGACGGGGTGGACCCACCGACAGTAGAGCTGCTGACACAGCCGAGAGAGAGCCAGTCCACGCGGCGTCCAGTGAAATGGTCCTTCCGGGTGGCAGGAGAAGATCTCGGACGCGATGATCGGATCGCCAGTGATCGAGTGGGGGCACCCCTTCGCCAGCCAGGAGGCGACGTCGTTGCCTCCCACCATGATCAGGATGGCGTTCAGGCGACGATAGCGGGGCAGCACGTGCTTGAACATGAAATTCATACCCTGCGCCGTGACGCCGGAGAGGCCGATATTCCCGACATGGACGTCTGACGCTCCCAGGGTGCGGAGGCAGTCAGGGGCCTTGAGCAAGCGTTCAACTGAGCTCGGCCAGCTCGTGGGCTGGTCCAGGAGGGCACACTCGACGGGACTGCCGCCAGCCACCAAGACTCGATAGAGTGAGGCGCCTCCGCGGGGCACCACGCCAGCCCGTTCCCCATCGGCGTTGATCTCGATCCGCGCTAGGGGCTCGAGCTCCGGAAACACCTCACGATCCAAGTAGAAGTGGAACCTCAAACCAGGCGGCCATGCATAATAGCCTCCCCACCTGCGCCACCACCGGCGTAGACTCAGCTCTGCTGCAACTGCCAGCCCTAAGACGGCTGCGGCTGCCCCCATAACCCACAATACGCTGGTCATTGGCGGCTCCAGACACGCAGCCGACTAAGACCGCCCGCCAGATTCAAGTACGGATCATTCCGGTAGACGAAGAGAACCCACGTGAGTCCGAAGAGCAGCATCAACGCCACTCCAGCCGACGTCAGGCCGGCGAACGTGTCGACGCGGACACCGAGACGAAGCCAAAGCAGCAGTGCCAGGGCTGGGAGGGCACCGAGGGAGGCCCGAACGACGACGTAGCGCACGTAATTGGCAAAGCTCGTCTCAAGTTCACGACATGCAAGGACGAGGACGAACAATGCAAAGAGCACGTTGGGGATGGCGGTTCCCAACGCGACCCCTAGCAGGCCGAGAGGACGTACAAGCGCAAGGCTCAGCAGAAGGTTTAGGACCCCCGCGCCCAGGAACGCGATCGTCGGCAGCCTGACTTTTCCCAGCCCCATCAGAATCGGCTGAGCTACGCCACGCACCGGCAGAAACACCAGACTAGAAACCATGAGGATCTGGAGCACTTGTCCTGTTGGCACCTCAAAAGCGGGACCGATCCACCATCGGATGAATTTCGGACCGAGGACGATGAGAAACAGCCCAGCCATGAGCGTCAGTGACAGCGCGATCTTCGACCACTTGAGAAAGACCTCCCTGAGTTCCCCGGACCTGCCTTCGGTCTTGAGCTTGGTCGCCATCGGCATCACGACGGCGGCGATGGCGATCACAAAATCCATGAGGTAGAGGATCAAGGTGTTCGCCACGGTATAGAAAGGGATTTTGCCTACGTTTAGGAACGCGCCGATCACGAGAGAGTCGGTCTCAAAGCTGAGGCGCCCACCGACGTTCAACATCAGGACATAGACGCTGAAAGAGAAGATCCGCCGCACCATCTTCCAGTCGAAGTCAGCCAGCCTGATCCGGACGCCCCGATAGCGCCAGCGGATCAGCAGCCAGGAGACAGAAAACTCGAAGGCAAAGCCAGCGATCTGGATGAGGGCAAGGAAAACTAGTGATGCTCGGAGGGTCAAGAGTGCGAACGTGAGGCCGAACCGCAAGACGAGCCGCCCCAATATGACGATATTGCGGAGCACGAAATCGTCGTGTGCGGCCATGATTCCTTCCGGGAGCACAGCGATGAAGCCGACCGCGCCATTCAGGGCAACCAGAACGAAGGCCTGGTTCGCATCAAGTCGCCAGGCCGCGGGGACCGAGTAAGCGTGGCTAAAGAACGCGTACATTCCCGCTCCCGCCAGGAGAGCTGCCGCACCCATGGCGAGGTAGAGCCCCAAACAACTTCCAATGGCCTGGTTCAGCTTTCGCGTATCGCCATCTGCCACATGTTCAGCGAAATATCGCACAGAAGCCATAGGCACGCCCAGGACTAGCAGCGCCAGATAGCCCGTAAGGGAGTTGATCAACATCCAGCTCCCATAGCCGTCTTCACCCAGGCTGTGGAGGACGAACGGGGTGAGGAAGTAAGTGACGCCGATGGTCACCAACGTCACAACCCAAGTAGATCCGACGTTTTTAAGCAAGCCGACACACTCCCGAAGGCATAACGTGGAAGAAAATCTGCGGGACGAGCCTGGTGGATGGCGAGATGGCTTCGAAGCTCCTTTTAGAGTTAGCGAAGTCGCGGCGTGCGTCGTCCATTCTTGGTGACGATCTATTGCGAAGCGGACCCCAACATGCCTGTACGATGAGCCCCTCTAGCGTCCACAGCGCTGCGGGGTAATCTGTTGCCGCCTCCGGCGCGCACACGATTAGCTCGCGCCGCGCAATCCTCCGAGTTCAAACGTATTCGACACCCCTACAAGCCGATGACGCGGCCCTGAGGCGCGGGCAATCCCCATGTGGCATTTCGCGTATCGACAACCTGGGGAGCAAGTTCGATGATGCGGCGATAGTCAAACTCGGGATGATCCGTGAGAATCACGACGCAGTCAGCGGCGGCAAGGCGTTCTGCGGTCAGCTCGACCGCAGCCAACGTGAAACTGTCAACCTTGATCGAGGGGACGTGGGGATCGGCGTACTCGACCTCAGCCCCTCGTTGCCGCAGGCGATCGAGCACATCGAGGGCGGGCGACTCCCGCGTGTCCGCGACGCCGCGCTTATATGCCACGCCGAGGATAAGGACACGGGCCCCGTTGAGGCACCGGTGCCGCTGATTCAGAGCCTCGGCAATGAGGTCCACCACATACGCGGGCATGGAGCGGTTGATCTCGTCGGCCAAGCGAATAAACCGCGCCTCATAGCCATTGAGCCGCATCTTCCAGGCCAGGTAGTTTGGGTCCACGGGGATGCAGTGGCCGCCCGTTCCCGGGCCAGGGTAAAACGGTAAGAAGCCAAACGGTTTGGTGGCTGCCGCCTCGATCACCTCGCGCGTGTTCACCCGGAGCTGCCGGCACATGATCGCCAGTTCGTTCGCCAGAGCAATATTCACATTCCTAAAAACGTTCTCGTACAGCTTCGCGAGCTCGGCGACCTTGGGGCTCGACACCTCGATAACTTTGTTGACGATCTGTCGGTAGAAGAGTCCCGCGAGGCGCGTGCATGCGGGTGTCACGCCGCCGACGATCTTGGGAATGTCTTGGAGCTTGTAGACGCGGTTCGCGGGATCGATGCGCTCGGGCGAAAAAGCCAGGAAGAGATTCTCTCCCACCCTAGCGCCACGCGTTGCGAAGAGCGGCAGGAGGATCTCCTCTGTTGTACCGGGATAAGTAGTGCTCTCCAAGATCACCATCTGGCCCGATCTGAAGTGCGTCGCCACCGCCGAGGCTGCCGCGAGGATAAAGGAGATATCGGGGTCCTTCGATTTGCGCAGCGGTGTCGGCACGCAGATGACCACGATATCGCTGTCCGCCAGGACGGCAAGGTCCCCCGTTGCGGCGTACCGACCCTGCTGACGCACCTCGAGGAGTTCTTCGCCTGTGACGTCAGGGGTGTGAGGGAGGCCCGCATTGAGATTGTTGACCCGGTCAGGATCAGTATCAAGGCCTGTCGCACGGAACCCCGCACGGGCTAGTGCAACGGCAAGCGGCAGCCCGACATAGCCTTGGCCGATCACGGCAATGCGCGCGGTCCGCTGCCGAATGTGGTCGCCCAGGGCCACCTCGTTCATGAGGGTCGCTGTCTCATTCTCACGCTTAGTCTGGATCATCGCTGTTACCACGCTCCACGCCGAATGGTGCTATCGAACACGAGCTCCAGCTTTCCCATCGATATCGCGGAATCCACGCCGGATTCCGCCTTAAGCGGGCGCGACTCGATCGCAGTCTATCTGGCGGCGATCTCGCAGGTTGGCATAACGATCACGTTTGCGGGCTCCCCATGAAACGCCGATGAAGTGGCAGGGGGGCTTGGCGGATGTCGCCAGCGCGTTGCGCATCGTGTGGCGGTCAGCGGGTCCCAAGCCCAGGTGCTTGCAGCGACTGGGAGCTCAACCGAAGAAGCCAGTTACTCCGTCGCCGAATCTCTTCCGGCTGCGTGGACGTAGGTCAGGCAAGTTCCTCAGACTCACCCTCCCGGCATGACGGGTCGGATTTCCCATCCCCGGCGCCTGTTGTGCCCGCGCGCATCCGCAGGGCTTGTAGAGCACGGGTGCAGAGGCGGCTCACGGTGTGTTGGGGGACACCCAAAATACCGGCGACGTCGACCTGCGGCGCCTTGAAACCCACCCATAATAGCAGGGCCGCACCCTCCCTCGCGTCGAGATCGCGCAACAATTCCCGGAGCTGGGCGCGATCCTCCGCTCGAGCGAGACCCAGTTCATCCCGACCAATCTGGCGATACAGGTGCCCCTCGCGTGTGCCTTCCGCCAGCTCGTCCAACGAACGGATCACGGGTGCCCTGCCCCGCTCCCACATGGATCGCGGGACCTGAATCATGGTGCCCTGGTCGCGCAGGTAGTGTCGGACTTCGCCCAACACGCAATGACGGGCGTACGTCTCAAAACTCGCGCGGCGCGGATCAAAGCGGGCCAGGGATTTCAACAGCCCGCAGGCCGCGACCTGAAGCAGGTCATCAGATCCGTCGCGTGTCGTTCGGTAGGACCTCGTCCACTGCTGGAGCAGCGGCCAGTAGACAGCGACCGCGGCGTCAGCCGCCTGCGGGCTGCGGGTCCGGAGAAACTCGTCGATGACCTGGTGCCGTTGTGCGGAGGTCATCGCGCCATCGTCTTGCGTTAGGCGCGACGCTCAGCCGGCCCCCAGACGCGGTGGTCGCTTGGGGTCGGGCGATGCTTAGATGGTTGGCCGCCGAGCATGTCACGGAGCGTCGCGAGGATAATGCGCAAATCAAACCAGAATGATTGATGTTTAAGGTAGTAGAGGTCGTAGCGCAGTTTCTCTATCTCCTCGTCAAGGTCGTTCGCGTAGCCAGTACGCACCTGCGCCCACCCGGTGAGGCCAGGCCGAACCGTGCAGCGCAGGAAGTAGTACGGAAGCGCGAGGCCACAGTCAGGCGCGTTGCGCGCCACCAGCGTCAAAAGTTCGAAGTTTGAGCTAGGGTGAGGCCGGGGGCCCACAAGATTCATGTCGCCTCGCAGAATATTGAAGAGCTGAGGTAGCTCGTCAAGCCAGAAGCGCCGCAACCACCGCCCGAGCCGGGTGATGCGATGTTCGTTGTCCCGGACCCATTCAGACGGAGGTCGATCGGTAGGGTGCATGGTCCGAAACTTGTAGAGCGTGAACGATTTTCCGCGCAACCCCGTGCGCCGCTGGGCGAAGAGTACCGGGCCTGGCGAATCCAACTTGATCGCCACCGCGATCAGGCCGAGGAGCGGAACAATCAACAGCAAGCCAACCCCCGCGACGAGAAAACTGAATCCACGTCGCACCGCCAGCGACAGCCGCGAGGGCCGGATTCCGTCCGAGAATAGCAAATGGGTCGGCGTCAGCGCCTCAATCGCGAGTTTGCCAGTCAGACGCTCGTACGCCTCGGCGACGTCCTGGACAGGAATGCCGCGGTGTGCGCGCGCATTTAGGAGCTCCAGGGTCGGCACCCGTCGCCAGTCAGCGAGCGCGACCACGATCCTATCGGGTTGCACCTCATCGATGATCTTGTCCAGAGAGGCAAGCGGTCCCCGGAGCTTTCGCTCCCCCCAGGCGTCTGCTGCGTCGCCGACTACCCCCGCAATTTCGTGGCGCCCCTCAGGTTGGGTCTCGAGAATGTCGACAAGCCGCCGCGCGAGCGGGCTGGTGCCCACGACTAATAGGCGCTGCATGGGTCGGCGTAGTCGCCGGATGGCGAGAACCCGAGACGGGAGGACGAGGCCGAAGATCACCCCGGCGACGAGGAGTACGCTAGACCAGAGAAAGTCCGTTTTCCACACGGCCGGTAATGTCATCGAGGCGAGCGCGACGAGGACCATCGCTCAAAGAAGGCGCGCGGGATCCGTTTCAGCGCCTGAACATCACGCCCGGAGTTCGTAGTGCCCTGCGCTGCCAGAAGCCAGGGACGGCGTTTCGACCGCCAGCAGTGAGGTCGCGAGCGTCCTTACTGACCAGAGTGACACCAGCAGGTCACCAATACTGCCGCCGTCACGGCGACGTTCGAACTTCCTTGCACCAGCGCAGCAGCGACGGCGTCATGTGGACGCGGCATCTAGGTCACTGAGGCCGCCACACGACGCCGACGTCTGCCTCCCCAACGCCAGTCACCGTCCGGTCCGCCGGCGTTGGTGGGAGCGGAGGCCAGAGCCGTAATAGTGATCGTAGTAGCCGGAGAGAGGGCGGTCATCCTGGTTGAAGACTATGCCGATCAGCTTCGTCGGATCCATTACGTTCAGGGCTTCGCCCAGGAGGACCTTCGGCGTCCGGTGCGCGGCCACGACCATCACAAACACATCTGTGCATTCGGCAACTAGTCGGGTGTCCGGAAGAACTAACGGTGGTGTGTCCAGAACGACGTAATCGTAATGCTGGCGGGCATCTTGAAGCAGTTCTCTCAGCCGCGGAGACTTCAGTAGCTCGTACGGTACGGGGATCGGACGGCCAGCGGGCACGACCGACAGCCGGAACTGCGGGTGTCGCTGGACCGCCGCATCTAGGGTGAGGTCTTGGTCCAGGAGCAGATCGACGAGCCCTGGACTCTGTTTGGTCAGGCCAAGGTGATCCCCGATAGACGGTGTCCGCAGATCAAGATCCACAACGAGGACTCGTGATGCCGCCGCCGCGGCGAATGCCCCGGCGAGATTGAGCGCGCAGGTCGTCTTGCCATCCCCGGAGGTGGGACTGGTCACGGCGATCAGGCTCTTCGGCGCGCGCCTGCCCTCAATTACGAGCCGGAGCGTCCGATACTGATCGGCCTCAAACGACGCCGGATCGAGCAGACTGACGAGGTGCGGATCCGGGCGCCACGCCGCTTCGCGGCCTGACACCACAGGTCTGGTCACGGTCATGCCCACGGCGTTTTCGTCGACCCTCCTCCGCCCACCCGGGACTCACTGCCGATGTTCATCAGAGTTTTCCCGGCGTTAGAAGTCCAGCGAGCAGGTCGTTGCCGCGAGCCAAGTACGCCGAGGCCAAAGCGATCGTGACCGTGCTCAGCACCGCCCCTACCACGGCCAGGGCGGACTTGAGGCGGTTCCGGCGGGCATCTACCGCCGTGACGATTGGGGGAATACTCACCAGCACGGGCACACGCGTGAATGCCCGCAGATCATCGACCGTGTGAAATGAACCACTGTGCGCTTCGGCCAAGAGCACAGCACCGACCGCAGCACCCGCGGATAGGACAAGTCCCATGAGGAGAATACGCAACCGACGAGGGGCCACCGGCTGGGGGGAGGGCAAGGCAGAATCAAGAATGCGAAACTGCTGAACTCCAAGCTGCTGCATCCGCTCCTTGAGCTGCGCCTCCTCGTACCGTCGGACCAACGAAGCGTGGCGCTCTTTGGCCGCCGTGTAGTCTCCGGCGAGCCGCTGCAACTCTCCCTCTATCCGAGGCGCATTTTGCACCTGCTGCTCGTACGCTGCCATCGAACGTCGGAGCAGCTCTTCTTGACTGCGCAAGGCCGCTAATTCTGCGTCGACTTGCGCGAGAGCGCCCTGGAAATCACGTGCAGTCAAATCCACCTCACCCGGGGCCCCACGTCCCTGAGCCGCGAACCGCCGCTCCAAAGCAGCAATCTCCTCTTTTGTCCGCACGATCTCGGGATATTCGTCCGTGTACTTGGCGCGCAGGGCCGCCAGATCGATGCGCAGTCTCGCCAGTCGAGCCTCGGGGGATTCGAGGGGCACCGTCGCATCCGGGAGCGACGCCGTTCTCGGCCTGGTGAGCGCGTCGCGCCGGTCCAGAACTCCGCGTTCTCGGTCGTTGAGCGCGCGCAGTTGCGCGTTTAGACGTTCCAGAGCAGCCAAGTTCGACGCCTGCTGCTCCGGCAGCTCACCAAGGTGGTTCACCTTGAACGCGTTCATCAGCCGCTCTTGGTCTGCGAGCTGACGCTTAGCCTCGTCCACTTGAGACTGGAGAAACGCGGTTGCCCCAGCGGTCTGCAGATCGCGGACCCGGACGTTCTCCTCGACAAACAATGTCGCCACCGCATTCGCGACTGCCGCAACCAACTCGGGATCGCGTCCGCGGTAGCTGAGGTTAATGGCAGTGGTCGAATCCCGACCGCTTGTATCTCGTTCCGTCTTGAATTCGAGTCGGAGATCCTTCCGCATCCGCTCCACGACAAGATCGGCAGGGAGCCGCGCCTGCAGGTCGGGATACAAGTTGTACTGCGTAACCAGCTGCACCAGCTGCTCCCTGCTCAGTATCTTCTGGCTGATCGTCCGCAGCCGCTCCTCCAATGAATCGGCATCGGACGGCCCGACGAGACGATCCGCAGCCTGCTGGTGCTCCACCAGCAGGCTGGCGGTGGACTCGTAGATGCTTGGCAAGGTGCGGGTGGCGCCGGTGATCGCTGCAGCTGGAATCAGGAAGATCAGCAACCCCAGCCACTTCCTTCGCCGAAACACCGCTAGGCCAGCCCCTAACGGCATCGCACCCTCCACTCTTGGCGCTTGCCATGACGAAGCAAGGGGACCGGGGCGCCCAAGTCGCCCGAATGGGGCATCGGCATCCGTGTGCACCAAGTCGCAGCGGTCTCGCGGGGACGATGAACCGCCCCCTGAGCAGTCCGGCCTGGAGCTCCTCCCCCTACAACGCCGTAATCCACGTGCAGTCTACCTCCACCGCGACGCTTTGCCGCAAGAGCTGGATGGCAAGGACCACCCACCCTGACCGTGGCTTCTGACGCACGAGGATTCCCTCGACATTGGCCAGCGGGCCGCGTACGATGCGCACGCGCTGCCCCTCGCGCAGGTAGGCGTGGGGCAGAATGGGCAGGCGCGACTGAACGGTGGTCTGAATGGCCGCGATCTCGCCGACTGGCACCACGGCCAAGCGATCCCAGCTCTCCCCCAGAATGTTGACGAGGCCCCGCGTCTTGCGGACTTCGATATAGCTCGGTTTGTCCATCGCGTGACGGAGGAACAGATATCCGGAGAACATGGGCGCGGAAATGCGCCTCCGTACCCCGGCTCGCCGCGACCAGACGTCAATCGTTGGCAAAAACATCTCAAACCCCTTGGCGGCGAGCTGATCGCGGACCATTTGTTCGCAATGACTATGCGTCCACAGCGCGTGCCACTGCGGGCCAGCTGCCACAGCATCGGCGCACGCGATTCGGCGCCGCTCATCGGTATCCGCAACGTCGAAGATCTGAACCTGTGACACAGCTTCGCCCCTTCGGTTTGCCCGATCCGCTTCAGGTCCAAACCGTACAATAGCCGTCTGATTGACGAGCCGCCCCTGTAGTGATCCGCCGTTCATCCAGGCGGGTTAGCGGCTGTTTAGGGTGGCGAGGGCCCTCATCTCTGCCGGACCGACTTCGCGCTTGGGACTCGGGACCGGCTCGGCGCCTTCTGCGCGATGAGAGCCCTCACACTCTCATTACCGCACTGCCATCACCATTGAGCATATCGAGGGGTCTAACGCGCTGAATCGGGTGGATACCCGACAGTGCCAGGGGGACTCCCCTCACCTGAAGAGCCGAGCGCAAAGTTAGCTCCAAACGGCGAGCGTTTCTGCGGGCGGCCGTACTGCCGCAGACGGTCGGCGCAGCAGTCAGCTCGACGGCCAACGACACAGCTGCGGCCAGCACCACCATGATTAGAGTTCGCGGCGCTCCACTTGACCATCGCTCTTTTCGCGCTTCCAAGGCTTAGCGCTTCCAACTTGTGATCGCCACCGTGGTCCCCTGACCGGGCTGGGAGGAGATCTCAAACGCATCCATCAACCGGCGGACCCCAGCCAGCCCGAACCTCAAGCCTCCAGAGATCGAGTGTTCCCCGGCAATTGCTCGCGCGACGTCTTGAATGCCGGGCCCCTGGTCGCGCGCCGTAACGACGATGCCAAGGCGGGCACCGTCGTGTGCGGTCGCCAACACGATCTCGCCCTGCGTCGCATACAATGCGATGTTGCGGGCCAATTCTGAGATGGCCGTGGCGATGAGCGTGGCCTGAGTCGCCGGGTATCCTAGCTCAACAGCGAGAAGGCGCCCTCGCTCGCGGGCAGCCACGATGTCCAGGTCTGAGGCAATGGGAACCGTGATCTGCGCTCTGCCCAAGCGCACCTCCTCGGTCATGGAACTCTTGTTGTTGGTCATGACCTGTTGGCTCACGCCGTCATCCTGTACGCCGCGGTCAAGGTCGCCCCCCCGCCAACTCCCGACTACTCATTTGGCACCGGGGCCTTGGCGAACGGATGTGCACTTTGCAGCGCGTACGCCACCGCTTGGGTGCGATTTCTTGCACCCAGCTTGCGCAAGATAGACCGGACGTGGCTCTTCACGGTTGTCTCGCTGACGTACATCTCGCGAGCGATTTCCCGGTCCGTTGTCCCTTGGGTGACCTTGAACAAGATCTCTTGCTCTCGCGCGGTGAGCTCCCCGCCGTTGAGTCCGCTTTGGCCTCTGCGCTCTCGTGCCAATGCGCGGAACCGATCCAACACCTGTCGGGCCATGCGTGGGGTCATGCAGGTCCCCCCGGCACTGACACAGCCAATCGCCTGGACCAAGCTGTCAGCGTCGGTGTCCTTGAGGACGTAACCGTTCGCCCCGGCCTCAAGGGTGCGCATCGCCTCCTGATCGTCGGGGGTTTCCGCGAGGACGATGACTTCGCCCCGAGGCAACCACTCTTTGAGGAGGGTGATCGCCTGAACGGTATCGTACCCGGGGATGTTGTGGTCGAGTAGGACGACATCCGGAACCATGTTATCGGTCAACTCGGTTGCGGCCTGTGGATTGGCCGCTTCCCCTACGAGCTCCACAGAATCCCGCTGCTCCAGGAGGCTCTTGATCCCCTGACGCATCAATGTAGTATCGTCAACGATCAAGACGGAGAGCTTCTTGACATCCGGCATGCACACGCTCGAACGACCGGAGATGCCTGAAAGGATGCGCGATCCTCGAGTGGTCCTCCTCCAATCTCGCCTGTATCTTTCGGAGAACCCCATTAGTTCGATTGAACAGGGATCGGGCGTTCGCCATCTGTCTTTCTGTCGGCGAGGCCCGCTTGACGATCCCGCGTGCCTATCCTGGGCTGTGAGCCATTCCCGCTGTCCAGGCGGGTTTTTCGCGCCAGCTTCGCGGTAGCGTCGGGGCCAGCGTTCCCAAGAGAGGAGTACCATGCGCCGCAGACGCCCGCGCTGGGGAGGGACATGACGGGGGTGCCGTCTCCACGCCGGTCGGACCTCCCCTCGACAAGAAAAAAAGAGGAAGGGCGGCGGATTTGTCATATAATGTGCCTGTCCCCCTGGGTGGAAGGAATCATACGGACGGCGGTCGCCAGTTCGCTCTTGTGGACTCTTTCCACCGAAAACTGGCCCGGCGTCACCCGACGGCAGTTAGGTTCTTATTGCTGCTGCGGCTCTTAAATCCGGAGAGCTTTTCCTTTGGGGAAAGCGGAGAGCGCGTGCAGACTTTTTCGATCGGACCTGGGGGGATAGAGCAGATTCGCCAGAAGGCAGCCGACTGCTTCGGTTCATGGCGGGAGTTCGTCTCGTCGCTGCGCCAGCGGGCACGAACCGCCCCAAGAACCCTCCTTCATGCGCAGGCCTCAGGGAGATCCTGGACCGGAGACCGTACGGCCGTCGAGCGCGCCGTGGAGGAACCACGGCGGACACAGTCAGCGCTCACCCTCTCGAGTGCGGCGTCAGCCGCGACGGACGAGCGCCGGCGCGTGGCCGCTCAGATCCACCATGGCCTCGCGCAACACGTGGCCAATGTGGTGATGCAGTTGCAACTCTGCCAGCGGTATCTGGCGGCCGATCCCGCGCGGGGTAAGGAACTCCTCCACAACGCGATAAGGTTTTCGCAAATGGCCATGGATGCCACCCGGGCCACGATCTATGAGCTTCAGTACCCATCGAAACAGCATCCTCGGATCGCTGCCCTCCTCCATGCCACGGCCGAGCGATTGAGGTCGCTAACGACCGCAGAGATCGACATCGACGTGGAAGGGGTCGGTCCATTGTCGCCCGAGATGGAGTCGGGGCTGTGCGCCATTGCGTGCGAAGCCCTGACCAACGCCGTGAAGCACTCAGCCGCCGAACACGTCTCTGTCCGCTTGCGCCGAAACCAAGACAACGTTGTGCTAGAAATCAGCGACGACGGGATTGGGTTTGACCCTGACACAGTTCGGGCCAGCGATTGGGGAGAGCTTGGACTGAAGTTGATGACGGAGCAGGCTCAGCGCTTGGGTGGCACGTTCCAGATGGAGCGCCGCGCATCCGGGGGCACACTTGCCAAGGCGGTTGTCCGGTCTGCCCTCCGGTCGTCCACCCCCGCGGCCCCGACGCAGTCACACGGCCGGATGGCGCCTCCGGAGAGTGAGACGTGACCATCCGCGTGCTCGTTGTGGACGATCACAGTGTGGTCCGTCTGGGGATTCGCATGATCCTGCAGCCGGAACCCGACATCGAGGTCGTGGGGGAGGTGGAGAGGAGTCGCGATGTGCTCCAGCACGTGAGAGCCCTGTCTCCCCACGTCGTGTTGATGGACATTATGCTGGGCGGCGGGGATGGCATCGAAGCCACGCGTGCCATCAAACAACATTGCCCGGACGTGCAAATCCTCATCGTGACAGCCTACGCCGATCAGCAGCTCTTCCAGAAAGCCGTGGAAGCGGGAGCAGTCGGGTACGTTCTTAAGGACATCACGCCCACGAACCTCGCCTCAGCGATTAGGGCAGTGCACACAGGGAAGACGATGATCAACCCGGCGGTCGCCCGCCAGATGGTGGAACATCTGTTCACAGTTCGTGAGGAGTCGATCGGGATGGCGAGGCGCCAGTATGGGATTACGGACCGCGAAATGGAGGTGCTTGGGGGCGTCGCGAAGGGGTTGAGCGACAAGGAGCTCGGCTCCTCGCTCGGCGTGTCTGAGTCCACGGTGAAGATGCACCTGCGCGCCATCTACAGCAAACTCAAACTTCGGAATCGGGCTCAAGCCGCTGTCTTCGCGGTGGAGAAAGGCCTAGTCACACCTAGCCTGGCGGTTCCCAAGCAGTCCCAGGCGGTCCGGTAGGCATCTTGTCGCAGGTCCTTTCTAAAGAGGGGTTTCCACTGGGCGTCGTCCGGCCTTCACTCGATTCCCGGGCGTTCGACCCTCTCAGTAAGCTGAAACGGGGCAAGCAGTGCTGTCATGAAAGACGACACGATTCCCGGTGTGATGAAAGATGAGCGAGGGTGCGAAGGAATGGGGGGCGTCGCCGTGCTAGGGACTGATCTTCCGCTGGAAATCAAAATAGAAGTTGAGACAGGCTGGTGAGCGTTGTCGGCGATGCATGCAGTGGACTTCGGTCGGGACTCCAGGTGGTACGCACGGGTTTCCCCCTGCTCAGATTGCGTGGTGTCGAACCAGGGATCGCGAGCGTCCACCTCAGCAGATCCCCTATTGACGATGTCAACGAAGACGAGGTTGCGGATGTGAATGATCCACCGAGAGGATCGCTTTGGGGAAGCGCGTACTCTTCATCATCTCCACCCTTCGGAAGACGGGTGGCTGACCTTATCGCCCAAGTCTCCCGCCTTGGGCAGGATCCCGGGCCTAATGCCCGGCAGCGTGGGAGGTGACCGTGTGCGGGTACAACTGCTCGCAATTGGATTAATTGTCGTCACTGGGCTGTCGGCAACGCTCCCTGCACACGTCGTCGCGCAACAGCCTTACATCCTGGGACCCTCTGATGTCGTCGAGGTCGTGGTATTCGGCAATGCGGAGGTCTCCCGCACCGTCATTGTCCGTCCCGACGGCATGATTTCCCTCCCCCTCATCGGAGAGGTCTTGGCCGCTGGATTGACGCCGGATCTGCTCCGCCAGCGGTTGACCGCGGCCTTTGCCGCATTCATCCGCGAGCCGCGCGTCGCCGTCATTGTGCGCGAGTTTCGGCGCATCCGGGTCTCCGTGCTCGGCCAAGTCACACGGCCCGGTGTCTACGATCTCCCGCAGGGGGCCGCGATCCTCGACGCCCTGGCCGCGGCCGGCGGGCTCTCTCCCGATGCAGGGCTGGGTCAATCCCGGCTCATCCGTGGCCAGGCGCCTCCGCAGAGCATTGAACTCGATCAGCTCCTGCTGCAAGGGGAACTCTCCTTCAACCTCGCCCTGGAATCCGGGGATGTGCTCATCGTCCCAGACGACGCCACGGCCCGGATCTACGTCCTCGGGCAGGTCTTGCGGCCGGGTGTGCTGCCAGTCCGAGGGGCACTCACCGCCCTCCAGGCGCTGACGCTCGCCGGGGGCCCCACGACCCGGGCGTTGCTCAACAAGACACAGATCATCCGACGATCCGGCCCTGCCAGCCCGATAGCCGCGATCTCGTTAACGACAGTCGTGGTCGCCCGCCAAAGCGGCATCTCAGTCCAGGTTTTGCCGGTTGATCTCGCCAAGGTGATCCTAGAGGGGGACGTCGCACGCGACCTGCCGCTCCGCCGGGGCGACATTCTCTACGTTCCAGAAAATCCATTCGCCTTGGAGAACATCGCCCTGCTGTTGGGCATCGCGGGGAATGCGGCGCTCATTTTGCGCCACTAGTCTTACGGGGTGATGCCTCCATCATGGGCGCGTGCCGTCATCACGTGGTGGGTACCTCTCGTTGTCACCTCTTGTCTGATAGGGCGCCTGCTGGCTTCCCCCGCCGCAGCGCATTCGCTGGAACTAGTGCCATCCGATAGCCCTATTTACACGGACCTCTCCCGCCTCGCCTCGCAGGGATGGATACCTCTGTGGTCGACTTCGGTGCGGCCCCTGACGCGGCTGGAGATCGCGCGGATGGTGGCGCGCGCTCTTGATAGGGTGGACGCGAACCTCCCGCAGAGGCCGGCCAGGGCCGAGCTGGACACGCTGGAGCGCTTGGTGCTGGAGTTTGCCCAAGAACTCCCACTCGCGGGATATCGCGTCGTCGAGCCGCCTCAAGGCCCCTCCGCTCAAGCTATCACCGGGTGGGGCTTTCGCGTGCAGCGTGTGTTCGTGGGACGGGTCGAAAGGGGAACAGCTCCCTGGTTTGAAACGCCGACGCCGACGGGGAGTACGCTACGTCTGGAAACCTCAGCCACGTTGGGGCTTGGTCCGAGCCTTGCCGTCAGCGCAAGGGTCCAGCAGCCGTTCATACCCCCGCTGATGTTCCCCTATGTCGACCGTGTGTCTGCTAGCGTCGGCGTGTATGGGGAGCTAGGCACAGAAGTCGCCAACAGTCAGATCGGCACGATGACGCATTGGTGGGGTCCAGGCGGACAGGGAGCGTTTCTGTTGTCCGACAACGCGGGTGCGCCGGAAACCATTCGAGTGACGACGGAAGGGCCACGGGTGCGTCTAGTAAAGTTGCTGGCCCCGCTAAGCGTGGCCAACCAGCGGTATCTGTACGCCATGCGGGCCGACTGGCTCGCAACAGATAACCTGCGGCTCGGCTTCGGCGAGGCCATGGTGGCCTCAGGCGATGTCTATCTGCCCTATGTATTGGCTCCAATCCCCCTATTGAACTACGCGGTGGGGCTGTGGTTCCGGCAGCAGCAACAGGGCCTGCCCGATAGCTACAATGCCGCTATGGATTTCGACTGGCGGATCGGGGAGGGCACCGTCGTCTACGGCGAGGTCTATGCGGATAAGATTTCCAGCGGCAGTTCGCCCTTCCCCAGCACGGGCGCGGCCGCAGCGGGGCTGTTCATTGCAAACGTGCTTACTGCGAGCCAGGTTGATCTCCGCCTAGAGCACAGCCGTGCCACCAACTGGATCTACGCCACCCCGCCGCCCGGCACCAACAATTACACGCGACTGGGGAAGTCCATGGGCCATTGGTGTGCACCCGATTGCGAGCTGTGGTCGGGGGAGCTGGGGTACCGTCTGAATCAGCAGACGGCGATGCGGTTCGGCTACGACCTCGTCAAGAAAGGAGCCGGCGTGTTGGGTCAGTTCTATGTGAGCCCGACCGATGCGTGGACGAACCTGTACCTATCCGGGGTGGTCGAGACGACGCAGGCGTGGCACTTCCGATTGCTCCTGACGCCCGATGGGCCGTTTCGAAACGAACTCGGCGTGACGTGGTCGACTGTGTCCAACGCCGGCCACGTGAGTGGCGCCACTCAGCAGAACTGGTACGGCTGGTGGGAAGCACGGATTGAGTGGTAGGAGGGATTTCCGTGAGACACGTGTTGGTCACCGGCGGAGCCGGATTTATTGGCGCACACCTGGTGCGCGCACTGGTGCGCCGAGGTGAGGCGGTGCGCGTGTTCGACAACTTCGTCGCGGGAACGGCGGCCAATCTGGGGCGGGCGGTGGCCCTCCCCATCTCTCGAGTTCATGAGGTCCTTGCCCGCGCGCATGATGCCGTTGCCCCACTCACGGACTCCTGCGAGGTCCAGGCCGGCGATCTCCTGGACCAGCAAGCGGTCGCGCGCGCCTGCGAGAAGGTCGACGTCGTATTTCATCAGGCCGCCTTGCGATCCGTCCCCCGATCGATCGCCGATCCCGCAGGGACGCACAGCGTCAACGTTACCGGCACACTCAACCTGCTGGAGGCCGCGCGGGCATCGGGTGTGCGCCGCGTCGTCTTCGCCTCCTCGTCTTCGATCTACGGGGATAACGACGTCCCCGCCCACGAAGGACTCGCGCCTCGCCCCAAGTCGCCGTACGCCGCAAGCAAACTGGCCGGCGAAATCTACTGCGCGACCTATACGCGGGCCTTCGGCCTCTCCACCATCGCGCTGCGCTACTTCAACGTCTTTGGACCCTGGCAGGATCCGAACTCTGACTATGCCGCCGTCATCCCCAAGTTCATCCGCCTCGCGAAAGCGGGCGCCCCGCTGCCTGTCCACGGGGACGGGCTCCAGTCTCGGGATTTTACCTACATCGACAACGTCGTGGCGGCGAATCTGGCGGCCGCTGAGTCCACCGCGGAGGGCCTGGCGGTGAATATTGGCGCGGGCCACCAGCACTCTCTGATGGACCTGATCCGCCTCATCGAGCGCCATCTCGGCCGTCCTGTCGTGCGGGTCCACGAACCCGCGCGCGCCGGGGATGTCCGCCACACGCAAGCGGACATCTCTCTCGCGCGCCGATTAATCCTGTATGACCCTGGCGTCGATTTTGAAACCGGCCTCCGGATGACCATCGAATCGATGGCCGATACCGTCGTACCGGCCTCGCGCTAGTTACAGCGCCCCCGCGTCGGTGTTCCGCAATCCACGGCGGGCTGCGGGCCGTCGGAGTCCGTCTTCTCGGCGTGAAACGGCCGTGTGCTAAGATAGCGATGTGACGCACGCGCCGACGGAAATTTATCTCGACAACGCCGCGACCACGAAGCCACACCCGGCAGTCGTGGAGGCGGTCACGCGGGCGCTCGTCACCGATTACGGCAACCCCTCCTCCCTCCATGGCAAAGGGGTGGCGGCCGAACGTCTCCTTACGAGTGCGCGCGATGCGGTTGCTCGGACTCTGGGCGTCGATCTGGAGGCCATTGTCTTTACGTCCGGCGGCACCGAAGCGAACAATCTCGCGATTCACGGAACGCTCGCGCACGCTCGTGGCCGACATGTAGTCACGACGACCGTTGAGCACTCGTCCGTCGGAACCCCCCTGCAGACGCTAGCCGAACGGGGCTGGAGTGTTACGGCGCTCCCGGTCGACCACAGTGGGCGTGTGAGTCTGTCGGAGTTGCAGAAAGCATTGCGGTCGGACACCGCGCTGGTCTCAGTGATGGCGGTCAACAACGAACTGGGGACGATTCAGCCGATCGAGGAAATCGGCCGAGTTGTCCGCCAGCACAATGCCAACGGAGGCCGGGCAGTGTTTCATGTAGACGCGGTGCAGGCCTGGGGCAAGATCCCCCTCCATCCAGTCGCCTGGGGGGTGGACCTTATGTCGCTATCTGCGCACAAAATCCACGGGCCTAAAGGGGTCGGGGTCCTCTACCTGCGCCGCGGCGTCCAGTTAGCTCCGCGCCAGGTGGGCGGCGAACAGGAGGGGGGCGTGCGGCCGGG
>DASWFZ010000108.1:0-7015 GCA_036393975.1 bacterium
TCGATGGACACCGGCGCACGGTACACGGCGAACGTCTCGCAGATCACAGGCGGCGGAGAGCGCAGCTTCGGAGTCAATCTCTACGTGCGGCGCGAGAATGGGTTACCTCGGGAGGACGTGGATCCATCTCGGACTCTACGGATGGGGTGGACGTCCCTGCCCCTGGACGAGATCACGGCGCGCGTGTGCGTACATCTCTGTCGGGGGCGAATGATCCGCGACATCCAAGGCACCGCCGTCCGCGCCCTTCTGGGCGGGCGTTCGGTCAAGGGAGTCTTCGGGCCGGGCCGTGGTCGACGGACCGTGATGGAGGTAGCAGCGGCGGTGTGGGTGATTGCCGGGCGGGGCCCGGTCGTGCTCTGTGCCCCGCTGCAATCGCAGGTGGATCGGTGGTACGAGCGGTTGGCCGGCCGGCTTCAGGAAATCGGGCTCCGCTGCGCCCGCGCACACGGCGGATTGCGGTTCCGGCAGCGTCAGATCTTGGTAGAGGGGATGCAGACCGGCTCTCTCGACGTGCTGGTGGCCAGCGTAGAGTACTTGCGCCAATGGCGCCTCTCGGGCCCGTGGCGTCCGTCTTTGATTCTGCTAGACAGCGAGCCTACAATAGATGGAAATACCTTTGCCGCGGTGGTCCGGACGTTGGGCGACCCCCTCTGGGGGTGGTTTTCATCTCGCCCCCCCGAACCTGCCGTGGCGTTGCCACATCTGGAGGCGACGGAGGGAGTCAGTGATCCCTTCCTCCGGACGAATTTGCGGCTGGTGGACCGCCGGGAAGTAGGGGACCGCGACGCGCTGATTTCGGCAGTGTGTGTGCGCGGCGACAAGACCCTGCTGTTCACTGGCGCGCGGGCCGCCGCAGTTGAACTGGCCTCGCGGCTGCGTGAGGCAGGAAACGAGCGCGCTGCGTATTACCACGGTGGCCTGCCGCTGCGGGTGCGGGAGGTGCTCGAGCAGTTGTTCGCTGATGGCAAGATTCCCATCTTGGTCGCCGCGGACGGTTTTGCGGCCGATGCAGCCCCCGGGGACGTGCGACAAGTGGTTGTCGCTGGGCTGCCCACGACCCGTGCGGATCTGGCGGAGATCATTGGGTCGGCCGGACTGGACGGACGGCAGGCCACCGTGACGTTGGCCTACCGGAGAGACGACTTGCACGCCGCAGAAAGCGTACTCGTGGAGCGGCACCCGACGCGCGAGATGCTCGCGTCACTCTATCGCGTGTTGCGATCGGAGGCGGAGCGGGGCGGAGCCGTTATGTGGCCGGACGAAACGCTCGCAGCCGCGCTGCGCTCCGCGGGCCTTCCCCCGAAGGTGGTGGGGTTGGGTCTGGACATTCTGGCTGAGGCGGGAGTGATTCAACGGGAATTCGACGGGGATCACTGGCGGATTACGTTAGGAGGACCCGACCGTAAGGACTTAACGACATCCGTGCGCTTTGCCGAAGGGCGGCGCGAAACCGAGGCACTCGCAGCATTAGAGGCCTTTGCCTTTGGTCCTCTGACTGAGATCTTGCAGGCGGTCGCCAGCCCGGGAGCGGTGCACTGAGCCGCAGCCGGATGGCCTGAGGGAACGCGGACGACGATGAAGTGGCTCCAGGCAAAACAACCGAGCGCATTTGCGGATCTGCCAGCGGCGGTCCAGGAGTTGCTTGCCAAGATGCGCGAGCAGTTCCCCAAGGCCGACCTCGATGTCGTCCGGGAGGCATACCTGTTCGCGGAGGAATCCCACCGTGGTCAGACCCGGGCTTCCGGCGAACCCTACATCAACCACTCGATCGCCGTCGCTACCACGCTCACCGACCTGCGCCTGGATCCCGTCACGATCGCCTCTGCGCTGCTGCACGACGTGGCCGAAGATACCGGAGCCACGCTAGCGACGGTGCAGGAGCATTTCGGAGCCGAGATCGCCTCTCTGGTGGACGGGATCACCAAGCTCGGCAAGATCGAGTGGATGAGCCGAGAGGAACGGCAGGCCGAGAGTTTGCGCAAAATGTTCTTGGCCATGGCCAACGACATCCGGATCGTGCTCATCAAGCTCGCGGATCGGCTTCACAATATGCGCACGATCCAGTACCTGCCCGAGTGGAAGCAGCGCCGTACCAGCCAGGAAACCCTCGACATCTACGCGCCGCTCGCGGAGCGCCTGGGGATCGGTCGCATCCAGCGGGAACTCGAGGACTACGCGTTTGCGGTCCTGCAGCCCGATGCCTACAAGGAAATTCAGAGCCAACTGGCGCAGGCAGAGACCACGCGGGCTCAGTTTCTCGACCAGCTCGCCGACACGCTGCATCGAGAGCTCACCCACGCCGGCGTGAAGGTCGCGCGCGAACGCGTCACGGCGCGCCCCAAGCAGGTCTACAGCATCTGGCGCAAGATGCAGCGCCCTAAGTACGAGGGGCAGCCAGTCGCCCGGATCTACGACCGATTGGGTGTACGCGCCATTCTGGATGACGTCAAAGACTGCTACGCGGCGCTGGGGGTCGTGCACTCGCTCTGGAAGCCCATCCCCGGCGAGTTCGACGACTACATCGCCAACCCCAAGACGAGCGGCTACCAGTCGCTGCACACGACGGTTTTCTACGAGGGGGAGCCGCTCGAAATCCAGATTCGCACATTGCACATGCACCAGGAAGCCGAGCACGGCATTGCGGCTCACTGGAAATACAAGGAAGGCAAGCCCTCCGAGAAGGAGTTCGAGCAAAAGCTGTCTTGGCTGCGGCACCTGCTGGACTGGCAGTCTGAGTTACAAGATGCACGGTCCTTTGTGCAGTCCGTCAAGCTCGACCTTTTCCAAAACGAGGTTTTCGTGTTTACACCTAAGGGCGACGTCGTCGACCTCCCCGCCGGGGCCACCCCGGTCGACTTCGCCTATCACATCCACACCGATGTCGGCCACCGCTGCGTCGGCGCCAAGGTCAATGGCCGCCTGGTCCCGCTGTCGAACCACCTGCGCACCGGAGACATCGTGGAAGTGGTGACGAGTAAGACCACGACTGGCCCCAGCCGTGACTGGCTGGCGTTTGTCGCCACGAACAACGCGCGCACCAAGATCCGGCAGTGGTTCAAGAAGGTGGCGCGCGAAGAGAACGTTATCCGCGGCCGGGAGGTGTTGGAAAAGGAACTGCGGCATCTGGGACTCTTGACCGCGGTCATGAAGCCTGAAAAGCTCCGCGAGGTTGCGCCGAAGTTCAACCTCGTGGGGGAGGACGACCTCCTCGCGGCCCTGGGCAATGGCGACGTGGGGCTCCTCCCGGTGATCACCGCGTTGCGCGGGGATGTGCCGGTCGCTGAACCTGCCCCTGCGCTCCCCGTCCCCCCTCCTTCGCCTGCCGCTCCGGCGCCAGGGGGGGTCCGCGTCAGTGGGACGGCGAACGTGCTGGTCAAGTTTTCCCGCTGCTGCACGCCGCTGCCCGGGGATCGCATCATCGGGTACGTCACACGAGGGCGCGGAGTGACGATCCACCGTCAGGACTGTTCCAACGTAAAGTCGCTGGGAGCGAACCCGGAGCGGCTGATCGACGTGGAGTGGGAGTCGATTCCCGATGGGTCCTACCGGGTGGAGGTCGAGGTGGCAGGGTTTGACCGCGTGGGGCTGCTCAAAGACATCCTGGCCGCGATTGCCGACAGTAAGACCAACGTCGTCTCCGTGAACGCGCGGGTGCGCAAGGACAAAGTCGGCGTCATCAACGTTGTCCTGGATATCCGCAACGTCGCTCAGCTGCACGGCGTCATGCAGAAGGTGGGGAAAGTCCCCGAGGTCTACTCCGTCGAACGAGTGCTCCATTCGTGAAGCGTGAGCGGTCCGCCAAATCCCGGCGGACCCCCAAATCATCGGTCCGTCACCTGAGGCCGTCCAGCCCACGGGTCCTCTCCAAGATTCTCGCGGATCACCTGAAGGCGCTCAATCAACGGAACCTCGATCGCCTCATGACGTTCTATGCCGATGACGCGGTGCTCGTCTTCCCCGCCAGCCCTCCGGTGGAGGGGAAGGCCAATATCCGCCGCGCGTATGCATCCTTCTTTGAGAATTGGGAGGAGACCAGCACCTACGACGTCGTGATCATGTCCGGGGCTACCGCGGCCGTGGAAGGCACCGTGACTGGTCGGCACCGGACGCTCCACCTGCGGATACCCGGCCGCATCCCGGCGCCCTCGCGCGCCTACCGGCACAACTTTGCGATGTTTGTGAAGCTGGAGGGCGGTCAGATCCACCGCCAGCGTGTCTACTTCGACGCGCGCGACCTTGTGAAACAAATTCTGGGAGATGTCTGAGAAAAAGGAGCATCACCCATCATTGCAGGGGTCGGTGTGAGGGCGTCTAACATGCCACCAGACAACGACGCGAGGTTCGGGAGGCGCTCGTGAAGGCACTGACGGCAGCGCGCGTGGGGCTGTTCACCGAATCGGTCATCCGCGAGATGACGCGCCTGAATGATCTGGCAGGCGGGGTCAATCTCGCCCAAGGGTTTCCGGATTTCGCAGCGCCCGCAGAGCTGCTGGACGCGGCCGCGCGGGCGCTGCAGGCGGGGTACAACCAATACGCCATCACCTGGGGATCTCCGCGTCTGCGCGCGGCGATCGCTGAGAAGGCCGCTTGGTACAACGGTCTGCAAGTGCACCCCGACAAGCACATCACCGTGACTTGCGGGGCGACCGAAGCGATGATGGCGACGCTGTTGGCGATCATCAACCCTGGCGATGAGGTCATTGTCTTCGAACCGTTCTATGAGAACTACGGCCCCGATGCCGCACTCTCCGGGGCAACTCCCAAGTACGTCATGTTGCACTTAGATGACCCGGAGTTCGCCTTTGATCCTGCCGACCTACGGCGCGCGTTTACCAGTAAGACCAAGGCGATTATCATCAATACGCCCCACAACCCCACCGGGAAGGTCTTTAGCCGAAGCGAGCTGGAGTTGATCGCCGATCTGTGTCGGCACCACGATGTCGTCGCGGTCACCGACGAGGTCTACGAGCACCTCCTCTACGACGGCCGGCAACACCTGAGTGTCGCCGCGCTGCCAGGCATGGCCGAACGCACGGTGACGATTAACAGCGTGAGCAAAACCTACAGCGTCACGGGATGGCGGGTCGGCTGGACGATCTGCGGGAATGCGGAGATCACGACTGCCATCCGCAAAGCGCACGATTTCCTCACCGTCGGTGCGGCAGCGCCGCTGCAGGAGGCCGCGGTCACCGCGCTCCGCTTTCCTCGGAAATACTACACTGACCTCGCGGCGATGTACGCGGGCAAACGCGACCGGGTCCTGCGCCTGGTGACGAAGGCAGGATTTGTCCCGATTGTCCCCCGCGGTGCGTACTACATCATGGCGAGCATCGCTGCCTTTGGACGGGAGGACGTAGCGTTGGCTCACTACCTGATTAATGACATCGGTGTCGCGACTGTGCCTGGCAGCAGCTTTTTCCGCGACAGCGCGCGCGGTCGAGACTTCATCCGCTTTGCGTATCCCAAGCGCGACGAGACGCTGGACGAGGTCGAGCGGCGGTTGGCGCGACTGCCTCTTCCCTCCGCACCGCTCAAGCGGGCATGACCCCCGGCCTCCACTGAGGACGGGAACCGACACCGACGGGCGCGTCTCTGTGGAAGCGGTCGAGTGGGGAGAGGAGTGGGTGTGCTGAAAACGTCGCTTACCCCGACGGTGGCCTGGGACCGCTACCGCGCGGAGTTTCCCATTTTCCAGAGCAAGACATATTTCAATAGCTGCTCGCTGGGCGCGCTGTCCACGCGTGTGGCGGCGGCTGTCCGCCAGTTCACGGATCAGTGGGACGCGAACGGCGCTGCGGCCTGGTACGGACCCTGGCTAGGAGAGATCGAGCGCCTGCGTGCGCGCGTGGCCAGCCTGCTGGGGGCGTCCCCGGATGAGATCGCATTGTTCCCGTCGATCACCGCGGCATTGAGCGCGGTCGCCAGCGCCTTTGACGGGGTCCGTCGTCCGAAGGTCGTCCTAAGCGATATGGAGTTTCCGACTACGGTCTACCAGTGGAGCGCGAAAGAATCGCGCGGCATCAAAGTCGAGATGATCCGCAGTCCAGACACGTTGTCCGTGCCGCCGGAACGGTACGCCCACGCTGTTGATGATCGGACCCAGTTGCTGGTTGCCTCCCAGGTGTACTTCACCAGCGGGGTTATCCAAGACATCGGGGCCCTTGCGCGCATCGCCCATGACCGCGGCGCCTACTGTCTCATCGACGCCTACCAAGCGACGGGGCAACTGCCCACCGATGTGCATGCTGCAGGGGTGGACTTCTTGGTCACCGGCGGCTTGAAGTGGCTGCTCGGGGGACCGGGTGTGGCCTACTTGTACGTGCGCCGAGACGTCGCCCAATCTCTGCAGCCGACGGCGGTGGGCTGGTTCGCGCACCGGAATCAGTTTGCGTTCGATATCCAGCACTTTGAGTATGCGGACGGTGCCCGACGGTTTGAAGGCGGCACCCCCGCGGTGGCCGCGATCTACGCGGGTCGCGCCGGCGCCGATCTGGTCGCCGAAATCGGGATCTCCCAGATCCGCCAGCGTCAAGTGGAGTTGGTTTCGCTCATCGTGGACGAGGCTCGTCGTCGCAGTCTCCACCCGCGCGTTCCCGGCCGGGTGGAAGACTTGGCGGGGATCGTTACCATCCCGCGGGCGGATCCCGCGAGCGTCGTCAAGGCCTTGGCACAGCGCAACATTATCGTGGACTTTCGTCCCGGAATCGTCCGGTTATCTCCCTACTTTTACAACACGCCCGAGGAGTGCGAACGCGTCGTCGCGGCAATCATTCAGCTAGAGACTGAGGGCCTGGCGTAATCTCCCGGGTGGGGAGGACAGGAGCTGACGAGAGTCCCCGTATGGCAGAAAGCATCATCTATTTTGCCCGTCACGGGATGCATGACTTGTTGTTGCCGGAAGAGAACCGGATGGCCGGCTCCCTGCCTGGGGTGAGACTCAACCCGCAAGGTGTGGCTCAAGCCCAACGGATTGCATCCCGGCTTGCTGCCGAACCCATCGCGTGGGTGGCCT
>DASWFZ010000109.1:0-3906 GCA_036393975.1 bacterium
AGATTACATTGTGGATCTGGAGTCCAAACGCGGCTACCACCACGTCTACGCGCCGGATCTGGCCTCAGTCGAGCTCTACAAAATCTCCGGGCACTGGGACTACTTCCGCGAGAACATGTATCCCCCCATGAAGGTGGATAACGAGGAACTCGTCCTCAAGCCCATGAACTGCCCGCACCACATCATGATCTACAAACACGAGCAGCACTCGTACCGTGATCTCCCCGTGCGCATTGCCGAGTTAGGCCGGATGTATCGGTACGAGAAATCCGGCACGCTGACGGGGTTGCACCGGGTGCGGTCGATGACCCTCAATGACGCGCACATCTTCTGCCGGCCCGACCAGGTGAAACAGGAGTTTGCGGCGGTGATCGAGTTGATGCGCGAGGTCTACCGGGACTTCGGCATCGTCGACTACCGGTCTGAGCTGTCGTTACACGATCCCAAAGACCGCCAATACTACCACCAGGACGAGGAGTTGTGGATGACGGCGGAGGGGTTGCTGCACGAGGTCCTTAAGGAGCTGAAGCTCCCCTATACGCCGGTCGTGGGCGGTGCCAACTTCTACGGGCCGAAGGTCGATGTCCAGGTCCGGACCGCGGGCGGGAAGGAGGAGACGCTGTCGACTGTGCAGTTGGATTTTCTCCTGCCCCGACGATTTGAGCTCGAGTACATCGGCGAGGATGGGAAGCCCCATCGTCCGGTGATGATTCACCGCGCCATCCTCAGCACCATGGAGCGAATGATGGCGTTCCTCATCGAGCATTACGCGGGGGACTTCCCTGTCTGGCTAACTCCGGAGCAGGTGCGCGTGCTCCCGATCGCCGACCGTCACCTCGGGTATGCGCGGGAGGTCTCTGATCGTCTTGCCGGTCAAAGTATGCGGGTGAAGCTCGATACTAGCAACGAGCGGATCGGTTACAAGGTCCGCCACGCCCAGTTAGAGCACGTGCCCTACATGCTGGTGGTGGGGGACAAGGAAGCCAGTAGCGGCCAGGTGGCGGTGCGCAGCCGCTCGTCTGGCGATCTCGGCCCCATGCCCGTTGAAGCGTTCATCGAACGGATTGCCCAAGAAGTGGCGACGCGCCGGTGACAGGGGAGTCCAAGTAGATTGACCGCCCAGGTAGGGTGCCTTTTGGGGGCGTCCCTCCATTGGCACGCCGGAGTCTCGCGCAATGCCACGAGGAACACCTGACGCGATTAGCGAACCAAGTGGCGATGTCGACTGCCCCCCGCCACGTTTACCTCCTTCACGGCGAAGAAGACCTCTTGATTGACCAAGCTCTGGCCATACTTCTAGATCGTCTGGTTCCCCCCGAAGAACGCGCCCTGAACCTCGACGTCGTGTGGCCCGATGAGATGAGCATCACGGATCTCATCACCCGCGTGGACACCCTGCCGTTTTTTGGGCAGCGTCGGGTCGTCGTGGTGAAAGGTGCCGATGCGTGGAAACCCCCTGAGCAGGAGCGCTTGGCAGCCTATCTGGAGCGGGGCGCCCCTCCGGCGGGGCTCATTGTCGTGGCCCAAGGGTTAGACCGTCGACGGAAGCTCTACACGACGATCCGCCGCGTCGGGGAGATCCAAGAGTTCCCGCGCATGTCCGTGCGCCAGCTACCGAGCTGGATCGCGGACCGCGCCCAGCAGGCCCACAGGCAGCTAGACCCTGACGCCGTGGAGGCTCTGATCGCGCTAGTGGGTTCAGGCTTGCGGCAGCTGAGTCTGGAGATCGAGAAGGTCTTTGCCTACGCGGGAGAGCGCACGCGCATTACCCGGGCGGACGTAGAGGCGGCGGTGAGCCGCCTGTCGGAGAGCACGATCTTCATGCTGGTCGATGCTATTGGAGAACAGCGCGCCGACCAAGCGGTGCGGCACCTGGCAGAGATCCTGCGCGAGGAGGCGCCGCCGTACGTCCTCTTCATGATCGCTCGGCAGTTCCGGCTGCTATATCGGGCGAGTGTGCTATTGGGCGCGCGTAAAGCGCCGGCCACCTTGCAAGAAGCCTTAGGGGTACCTCCGTTTGTTGCTCGGCGGATCATCGAGCAGGCACGCAACTTTCCACCCGCAGGCTTTCCTGCATTGTTTGCGCGGCTGCAGGAGGCTGACCGAGCGATCAAGACGACCGGACATGCGCGGCTCGCGCTCGAGATGCTGACTGCGGACTTGTGCGTCCCCCGACGGGAGTTATCAGAGACGCGGCGACCTGCGGCGGGGCGATCCTGAGATACAGAGAGCGATGGTTAGCTCGGTCGAGGTGGCTTGGTGCCCCGGGTCCCCGAGGTCTTGGCGAGATGACGCATCAGGCGGGACTTCTTGCGCGCTGCGGTATTCTTGTGGATGATCCCTTTACGAGCCGCCCGATCGAGTTCTGCCACGATCACCTCGAGCCTTGCCGGATCGGTTAGCGCCGCTTTGCTGAGGGTCTTTAGGCGGGAGACCACACTTTGGTTTTGCACTTTCCGTTTTGCCGACTGCCGCTTGTGCTTCAGTCCTGATCTGGATCGTTTCGCCACAAAGGCCTCCTGAAGTGATTTGCGCTCGAAGCCACGTCATCGTAGCACACGGGATGAGGCCTCACAAGCGCGAGGCTCAGCGGGACCGTGCACGGTGGATTGGGCACAAGACACTTGACGACACCGCCGAGTGACAAAGGCGGAGCTAGGTGCCTGTTGAAACGTTGAAGGACGAGAACCGGTGGACGCGCCTCTGCCTCCCTCTTCGCACCTGCCACCTGTCCCGCTGAATCCGGACGCGGTGCCTGCGCAGTTTGCCCTGCCTTCCCATGGTCGGCTTGCCCGAGCCGCGTCGCTCATGGCCGTCGCCACGGTCGCGAGCCGCGTTTTAGGTCTGGTGCGCGAAGTCGTGACGGCGTGGCTGTTTGGCGCCACCCAGGCGAAGGCCGCCTACGTGATTGCCTACTACGTACCATTCTTCGTCCAGCGGTTACTGCTCGGCGGCACCTTGAGCATCATCTTCATCCCGACGCTTAGCCGCTACCTCGCGCGAAACGATCTTGAGGAAGCCCGGCGCGTGTCCGGAAGCCTGTTCAGTTTGGTGTTCGCGATGGGAACCGGGATGGTCGCGGCGGGCTACGTCCTGGCTCCGCTGCTCGTACCGATCGCAGCGCCCGGGTTCACGGCATCTGCGGAGCTCGTTGCTCTCACGGTGCACCTCACCCGAATCATCTTTGTCGCAATGCTGTTCTTGGCTCTGGCGGTCTATCTCACGGGATTTCTGCAGGCCCACAATGACTTCACTGTCGCCGCACTAGCGCCAGTGGCCTTCAACATCACCATTATCGCCGGGACGCTGGTGCTGGGTCCTCGCATCGGAATCGAAGGACTTGCGATCGCGTGGATCGCCGGGACCGCCATGCAGTTTCTCGTCCAGCTACCAGCCGCACGCCGCTACGGGCTGCGCCCGGGGCGAATCGACGTACATCACCCTGCCATCCACGACTTCGGCCGGCTAGCCGTCCCCGCTGTGCTGGGCTTAGCGATCCTGGAGATCAACGCTTACGTGGGCCGGTTCTTCGCCTCGTTGCTGGCGGCATCTCCGGCTGCGAGCCCGGTGGCTGTCCTCGACTACGCATATGAGGTGGTGCAGGCGCCTGCGGGAATTTTCGCCGTCTCGATTGCCACAGCCGTCTTTCCGCTGCTTTCTCGCCATGCCGCCTCCGGAAGCCATGCTGACGTGCGCACCACGGCCTCGCTGGCCTTACGGACCGTTCTGTTTGTCATACTTCCGGTGACCGCGTTAGTGGTTGTGCTGCGGGTTCCGCTCGTGGCGCTGATCTTCCAGCGCGGACAATTTACCCCTCAGGCCACGGAGGCGGTCGCGGCGGCACTGCTAGGCTACGCGGTGGGGTTGCCTGCGATTGCAGGATCGTATGTGGTGACGCGTACGTAC
>DASWFZ010000110.1:0-22299 GCA_036393975.1 bacterium
CCGTAATTGTAGGCGACGTTGAGCACAAGATTCCGGTTGGGCTCGGTCAGTGCCACGAGCTGTTCCAACTGCTCACGCAGCGTCGGATCTAACGCAGTCAGATCCCCGCTCAGGCGGAGGTGAACCCCGCCGCGCATCAGCTCCGCGGCTTCCTCGACGACTGCCTCGCCCGTCAGGCGCATCAGCGCTGCCACCTCATCGGCCGGCCGGCGCCAATTCTCCGTGGAAAAAGCGTAAAGCGTCAGCACCCGGACGCCATAATCCCGGCAGGCATCGATTGTCCGACGGACGGCCTCCAGCCCGGCCCGATGCCCCGCCGCGCGAGGTAATCCGCGCGCCGCCGCCCAGCGGCCGTTGCCGTCCATGATGATGGCGATGTGGGGGGGAATCCGTGTGGGGTCCAGCGTCTGTTCAGTGGCCAGGAGGCGCGGATCCGATTGCGTTCTACTCACGATCTGTGCGCTCGAGGAAGCGCTCGCGCGTCACGATAAGCTCGACGCCCCCTTCAGTCAGGCGGCGGACGCGCACGATGCGCAACGGCCCTTGCAGCGTGACTGGTTGCGGAGGCTTTGTCTCCACCACACTCGCCACGCCTTCGCCGGCGGAGGCGAGACGGGCCTGGGCGGCATCGAGTGGCACGCCGATGAGCTGCGACAGGTCCACCATAACCTCACGCACCATACCGAGGAGGCCGCCGGGGCGGGACTACACCTCCAGGATCTCCTTCTCCTTGGCTGCCAACAGAGCGTCCACTTCCGCGATGAACTTATCGGTGAGCTTCTGTAACTCGTCTAATCCGCGCTTGCTCTCGTCTTCGGAAACGTCCCCTTCCTCTTCCAGTTCTTCGATCATTTCCTTGGCCTCGCGCCGCACGTTGCGGATGGCGACGCGCCCTTCCTCGGCATGCTTGTGCGCCACCTTCGCCAGTTCCTTGCGACGCTCCTGAGTGAGCGAGGGAATAGGCACGCGGACGTGGGTCCCGTCATTGCTGGGCATCAAACCCAACTCGCTCTTGAGGATCGCCTTTTCGATGTCCTTGGCCATCTTCTTATCCCACGGAGCGATGACCAGCAGGCGGGGCTCTGGGACCGTCACCGTGGCGACCTGCGTGATGGGCGTGGCCACGCCGTAGTAGTCCACGCGGATCTGCTCCAACAGCGTGGGGCTGGCCCGACCGGTGCGCAAGGAGGCGAACTCGTGCCGCACGGCCTCGATGGCCTTCTGCATGCGCGCTTTGGCATCCGCGATGACGTCGTTGATCATCGCCGCGCGGTCCCGCCCTGTGTAACGAGGGTGCCCACTTCTTCACCCAGCACAGCCCGCTTCAGATTCCCCGAACGGGCCACGTCGAAGACGACGATGTCCAAGTTATTGTCCTTGCACAGCGCGACCGCCGTGGCGTCCATCACCTTCAGATCACGGTTGAGGACATCCATGTGGCCCAGCTGACGGAACATGACCGCGTCGCTATAGAGGTTGGGGTCTTTGTCGTAGACCCCACTCACGCCGCGTTTGGCCATGAGCAGGGCGTGGGCTTCGATCTCGATCGCGCGCAATGCCGCGGCGGTATCGGTAGTGAAGTACGGGCTCCCGGTCCCCCCCGCGAAGATAACCACGCGCCCCTTTTCGAGGTGTCGGAGGGCGCGGCGACGGATGTACGGCTCGGCAATCTGGTGCATCTCGATCGCTGACTGTACCCGCGTCACCAGCCCTTCTTTTTCCATGATGTCTTGGAGGGCCAGGGCGTTGATGACGGTCGCGAGCATCCCCATGTGGTGGGCGGTGACCTCATCGAGGCCCAGACGCGCGGCGAAGTCGGCGCCCCGCACGAAGTTCCCGCCCCCGACGACGATGGCGACCTGGACGCCGCGGGTGGTGACGTCCTTGACCTCGTGGGCCACTAGGCGCAGGACAGAAGCGGCGAGGCCCGCTTGGTCGGGGCCGCCGAGGGCCTCACCGCTCAGCTTCAGGAGGATGCGGCGGTACTTGGGAACGGACGCCTCCGATGAGATGCCGGCCCCTTCTCGCACCATGCGTCTCAACCCGGGGGGCTCTGGGGCATCTGCGGGGACCCCGTCCGCACCGGGCCCTCTGCTAGTCGCCGAGTTTGAACCGGGCGAACCGCCGAACCAGGATGTTCTCTCCGAATTTCGCGATCGCCTCGGTAAGGAGATCGCGCACCCGCTTGCTTTCGTCTCGGATGAAGGGCTGCTCGAGCAGTACGACGTCAGTGAACCACTTCTCAAGACGGCCGTCCACCGCTGCCGCGGGCTTGCCCACAAGTTCTTGGGCAAACTCCTGACGCTGCCTCTCCACCGCTTCTGGTGGGATCGCCTCGCGGCTCACATACTGGGGCGCCGCGGCGGTCACCTGCAGGGCCATGTCGTGCGCGAGTCGTTTGAACTCCTCCGTCCGCGCCACAAAGTCGGTCTCGCAGTTGACCTCCACCAACGCGCCCACGCGCCCGCCGGCATGCACGTACGCCTCCACCAGTCCTTCGGAGGCTTCCCGGCTGGCCTTCTTGAGCGCCATGGCCAACCCTTTAGCGCGCAGGAGTTCGACGGCTTTCTCGAGATCACCGCCAGCTTGCTCCACGGCGGTGCGGCAGTCCATGACCCCGGCACCTGTGCGCGCCCGGAGTTCTTTAACCAGCTCTGTCTTACTGTCCACTGTGGTCTTTCGGTTCACGTGTTCACCTCTTGGCATCTTCCTCAACAAGCTCTGGGGCTCCGGTGGCTTCCGAGGTCAAGAGCGCATCGAGCGGCTTGTCCTCTTCCCCGGGCAGTCTCTCGCCTTCGGGAAGGGCAGCTTCCTCGGTGGCCTCGGCTGGGCCGGCGGCCCCTTCTTCCACCACCTCACGCTTGCGCCGCTCTTCCAACCCTTCCAGCGCCGCGTTGGCGATCCGGCTCGTCACTAACCGAACGGCGCGGATTGCATCATCATTCCCGGGCATGGGGTAGTCGATCTCGTCGGGATCACAGTTGGTATCCACGATCGCCACGACGGGGATCCCGAGCTTGCGTCCCTCGGCCACAGCGATGTGCTCCTTGCGCGTGTCGACCACAAAGACCGCTGCGGGCAGCTGCCCCATGGCCCTAATTCCGCCGAGGTACTTCTCCAGCCGCGCGTGCTCTTCCAACAACCGCGCCTGCTCGCGCTTGGGCAGCACGTCGAGGTGTCCCCGGTCGCGCATGTCTTCGATCTCACCCAGCCGCTCGACGCGCCGCCGGATGGTCTGGAAGTTGGTCAGCATACCGCCCAGCCAGCGTTGGCTGACATACGGCTGCGACGCCCGCGTCGCTTCTTCCCGGATGGAATCCTGGGCTTGCTTCTTGGTCCCGACAAACAAACACGTCCCACCATTGGCGACGGCGTCGCGGACGAAATGGTATGCCGTCTCAATCATGGGAACGCTCTTCTGAAGATCGATAATATGGATGCCGTTGCGTTCCGTGAAGATGTAGCGGGCCATCTTGGGGTTCCACCGCCGGGTTTGGTGCCCGAAGTGGACGCCCGCTTCCAACAGCTGTTTCATCGTGACAACCGGCACTCGTCACCCTCCCACCAGTTATATGCCTCCGCTCCCGTCATCCCGGATCGGGACCCGCAAGGGGCACTGGCCGTCCGGTCAGAAAGCGTGCGAAGTCTAGGTCCACACCCGCCACAGATGGCCGCGCCCCGGCAGATCACCCGGGGCGGTCACTTCGCCGGTGTAAACCCGCAGTAGTATAACACGAAATACTGCCTATGTGCGCCACTCGGCCGCCCGCGCGGGGGGGCGACCACCATTAGGCGCGGGGGTGGGCTTTGTCGTAGACGCGCTTCAGCCAGTCGCGCGAGACGTGGGTGTAAATCTGGGTGGTGGCCAGACTGGCATGTCCCAACAACTCCTGGACCACCCGCAGGTCAGCCCCTCCGTCGAGCAGGTGCGTGGCGAAGGTGTGGCGCAGCACGTGCGGGCTGATCCGTCGCGCCAGAGCGGCGGCCCGCACGGCATGATCCACCAGCAGTCGGACGCCCCGGTCCGACAGCCTCCCACCGCGGACGTTGACGAAGAGCGCGTCGCCGGGGCGACCCCGCAGTAGTGCGGGTCGGCCCGACCGCAAGTATTGTCGGAGCGCATCCTGCGCCGCTGCAGCCATGAGCACGATCCGGTCGCGCCGTCCTTTGCCCACCACGCGCAGGTCCCCTCCCCCCACGGAAGTGTCGCCCAGGGGGGGGAGGTCGGATGTGCGGAGGGTAACCAGCTCCCCGACACGCATCCCTGTCGCATAAAGGATCTCAAGGACCGCGCGGTCACGCAGCCCTCGCGGCGTCGATACGTCTGGCGCGCGCAACACGGCGCGAATTTCCTCAGGCGTGAGAAACTTTGGCAGCCGCCGCGGGCGTCGCGGCGCAGAGACAAGGGCGAACGGGTTGCTCGACACCTTACCTTCGCGGTAGAGGAACCGAAAGAACGTCCGAATCGCGGAGAGGTGGCGCGCCACGGCTGCTCGGGCGTAGCGGCGGTCCAACACCACCACGTAGCGTCGGGCCACCGGGGGGGTCACTTGCTCCCAACGGGTCAGTCCTTGCGCATGAGTAAAGGAAGCAAAGTACGCGAGGTCACGGGCGTAGGCCACCAGGGTGTGCCGGGATGCCCCGCGCTCGCCTTCGAGCGTGCGGAGAAACGCCGCGATATCCGGATCAGGGGGTCCTTCCGCGGCAGGCAAGTGGCCTGCGGCACTGGGGGGAGATGAGTGGCGGGTTGCCATCAGACAGCCGGGGACACCCCCGGCCACGGGTGACCTTCGCTACGGGACGGGTTGGTCCTCCGGCGCCGGTGTTCGCGGCTCGTCTGCCACAGGAGGCGTGGCCTCCCGGTATCCGCAGGTTTTGTCCAAGCAGCGCAGCGTCGTCCGGCGGCCAGTATCATGCAAACCGAGCAGGCTCTTGCCACACTTCGGGCACAGGCGATCGGTCGGGCGGTCCCAGCTGGTGAATGTGCACGCGGGATACGTCCCGCAGCCGTAGAAGGTGCGCCCGCGCCGCGAGCGGCGTTCCACGATCTCGCCGACCTTGCAGAGGGGGCATGTGACGCCGATGCCCAGCGGGCGGGTGTACTTACACTCCGGATACCCTGAGCAGGCGATGAACTCTCCGAAACGCCCGTACTTGCGGACGAGGGGGCGCCCACACTGCGGGCAGGCCTCGCCGATCTCGACAACCGGCCGCTCGACCTGGACAATTTTCTGCTCGGCGGCCACCAGGTCGTGTTCAAACGGCTTCCAGAAGTCACCCACGACTGTGCGCCAGTCGAGCTGACCGCCTTCCACTTGATCCAGCGCTTCCTCGAGCGCCGCCGTGAAGTCATACTCCATCACGTCGCCAAAATGCTCCACCAGTAAGTCGTTGACCAGCTTGCCGAGGTCGGAGGGGGTCAGCCTGCGGTTGATCGGCTTCACGTACCCGCGCCGCTTGATCGTCTCGATGGTCGGGGCATACGTCGACGGCCGCCCAATGCCCCGCTCTTCGAGCGCCCGCACCAGGGAGGCCTCCGTGTAGCGAGGGGGAGGCTGCGTGAAGTGCTGCTCAGGATCGAGAGACGCCAGGGTGAGGACCTCGCCCGTGGCCAGGTCAGGCAGCCAGCTTTCCTGCTCTTCGCCGTTCTCCGGGACATCGTGGTAAACGGCCAAGAAACCGGCGAATTTGACGCGCGAACCGGTGGCGCGGAACTGATAGGCGCCTGCGACGATGTCGACCGACAGGGTATCCATGACGGCAGACGCCATCTGGCTCGACACAAATCGGTCCCAGATGAGTTTGTAGACTTTGAACTGGTCGCTACGCAGGAACGGCTTCATGCGCTCAGGTGTGCGGTGCACGGAGGTGGGCCGGATGGCCTCATGCGCATCTTGCGCGGACCGGCGCGACCGATACACGCGCAGGGCGTCGGGGACTGAGGCGGCGCCGTAGGTCTTAGCGATGAAGTCTCGCGCCTCGTGCTGCGCCGACTCCGCCACGCGCACCGAGTCCGTGCGCATGTAGGTGATCAGGCCCACGGTCCCTTCCGGACCGAGGTCAGCGCCCTCATACAACTGTTGTGCAACGTTCATGGTGCGTGCCGCCGAGTACCCCAAGCGGCGGTTCGCCTCTTGCTGCATTGTGCTGGTCGTGAACGGAGGGCTGGGATGGCGGAACTGATCCTTGCGGCGGACATCGGCCACCGTGAAGGTCGCCCCGCGCATATCCGCGGCGAGGGCCTCGGCATCAGTACGCGTCCGGATGACGGACGCGCCGTCATCCGTCGGCGCCCCATAGCGCACGCCGTCTTTCCCGACCAATCGTGCAGTGAACCCCTGCTCGCCCTTGCGCAGTTGCGCGTGGATGCTCCAGTACTCCTGAGGCACAAAGGCTTCGATCTCATGCTCTCGATCCACGACAAGGCGGACTGCGACGGATTGCACGCGGCCGGCTGAGAGCCCACCGCGCACCTTGCGCCACAGCAGAGGGCTCAGCTTGTAGCCGACGAGACGGTCCAGAACGCGCCGGGCCTGTTGCGCGTACACCAAGTTCAAGTCTATCTCTCGCGGATGCGCGAGGGCCCGCAGCACGGCCTCCTTGGTAATCTCGTGGAATTCGATGCGCTTGATCGCGGGATTCACTGGGCGGAGGGCATCAGACAGGTGCCACGAGATGGCTTCCCCTTCTCGGTCCGGGTCGGTGGCCATGTACACCGAGGTCGCGGCCTTCGCTGCGTCCTTGAGCTCCTTGAGAATGGGGGCTTTCCCCTTGACGACGATGTACCGGGGGGTGAAACCGTTCTCCACGTCCACGCCGAGCCGGCTGCGCGGCAGATCCTTCACGTGGCCCATCGAAGCGACAATCGCGTACTTGTTTGCCAGAAGCTTCTTGAGTGTCCGCGCTTTCGTGGGGGACTCGACAACGACGAGGGACATCGCGCGCGCCTTGCGCGTGCGGGTTCCATTACCCGACGTGCGTCGCGTCTTCCGCGGCGCGCTCGGCGGCGGAAGAGTCGTTGGTGTCTCAGTTATCGAGGCAGCCGTTTCGGCGGCGGCCGCGACTTGCGGTTTCTTCACTTGCCACATCCTTCTCGCACCGCGCGCCGGGTTGTCTTCTGCGTACCCCTGGCGTGTCGTCGGAATTCCCCAGCACTCTACCCCCAGATCCAGACCACCAGACGCCTACGCTGCGGGCGAAATCCCCATCGGCAGTGACGCACGTTCGCTTGACGCGCATCACCCCAAAAACTCACCCTCTACCTTACCACAAGGTGTCAAGCAGACTGGCAGCACCATACTCGCTTCGCAGCGCACAAGCCGGTCGCGCCGGGTCTCAGTGTGGGGGCAGAGCGGGCATGGAGATAACAGGTGACCTGCATGCGTACGCTCACGATGACCGTGATCCTCCTCATGCTGTCTGCGGGAACAGTGGTCGCGCGCGTCGGCGATCCCGTCGCTGCGTTCGTGGCGAGCCCGCTCATGCAGCAGCTGAGTCTCAACCCCGCTGGAACGGTCGACGGCGGCAATGCCCGGGTCGCGTATCGATACGTCTCAGACGATCAGGCGATTACGGTCGACCTCGTCGTGCGCGGCGAAATGATCGAGCAACAGGTGATGTACGTCCCGCCCAGCATCCAGCGCGGTTACCAGGTGAGCTTTTTCCTCCAAGATGCCATCGGGTCCATCTTCGGCGCACAGCAGGGGATGCTTGCCTTCAACACCGCCCTCAGTAACCACACCGAAACGTCCATGGCCTTCGGCGGGTACACCATGCGCTTCACGCCCATGGGTAGTCAGCTGCGCGTGACCGTCAGCCGCTAATTCCCCCGACAGCCAGCAAAGGCTCCTGGAACGCCCGCACCGTGAGAAACGAACGGCGATGAAGGGGGGTCAGGCCGTGCCGCCGGATCGCGTTCAAATGCTGCTTGGTCCCATAGCCCTTATGCTTGGCGAACCCGTAGCGCGGATAGCGTTCATCCAGGGTGGTCATCAGCCGATCGCGCGTGACCTTCGCCACCACCGAGGCCGCCGCGATCGACGCGCAGGTGGCGTCGCCATCGATCACGACTAACTGTGGCATAGGCACATCGGCGGGAAATCGCCCATCGATCAAAATCATCTGCGGTCGGACCGTTAACCCCATGATCGCGCGACGGTGGGCTAACCGCGTCGCCTGTAAGATGTTGAGCCGATCGATCTCCTCGACGCCGGCCATCCCCACGTGCACGGCGCGCGCTGCGGCCATGATCTGCGGGTAGAGCTCCTCCCGCTGTTCGGGGGTCAATTGCTTGGAGTCATTGAGTTCAGGCAAGTGCACGTCGGGCGGGAGAATGACGGCCGCCGCCACGACCGGTCCGGCTAGAGGAGCCACCCCCACTTCGTCCACGCCCGCGATGACCGTGAAGCCGAGCCGCCGCTGATCCTGTTCTGTGGCAAACAGATCCGCAAGCCGGGCGGTTTCCCGCAACAGGCGATCTTGGCGAGCGCGAAGTCGGGATGCTAGATGACGGACACCGCGGCGAGGATCCCGGCGGAGGGCCCGCAGCAACGACGGCTGCACGGCCGGCACCGCATCGAGGTGGGCGGAGAGCTGCGCAATCGAGAGACGGCGGACATTCACGTCGCTCCCAGAGTTCGGGCCGATCCAGCCAGAGTCCTGGAAGGGAGCAGACGGCGGCCGCCGCCCACCCCCACGTGGGGGGACGGAGATGTCTAGTGGACGACCCCGATGCGCGGCAAAGGCCAGTAAACCAGCAGGGCTTTCCCGATCACGTTCTCATCCGGGACAAACCCGAAGAATCGGCTGTCGTCACTGTTGCACCGATTATCTCCGAGCACGAAAATCTGGCCGACCGGGACCTTCTGGGGACCATAGTTGCTCGTGCACGCGCGATCCCCGCTCGCGAGCGCGGTGGGGTAGAGTTCGCTGATCGGAGATGCGTCGATGACCACCACGCCATCGCGCAACTCGACAGTTTCTCCGCCGAGGGCGACGACGCGTTTGACGAAGTCTTTGCTGGGGTTTAGCGGGTAGTGGAAGACGATGACGTCCCCCCGGCGCACGGGACCAAAGCGGTAGGTAAACTTGCTGACCAGGATGCGATCCCCGATCGCTAGCGTCGGCTCCATCGAACCCGACGGGATGAAAAACGCCTGCACGACAAAGGTGATAATCAGCAAGCTGAGGACGGCGGCGAAAATGCTGGCGTCGAGCGTTTCGACGATCGAGGACCGCCAGGCCGGCGGGATGATGTAGGTACGCCTAACGATAAGCCGGGCAACGATCAGCAGCCCGGCAAGGAGGAGAATCAGGCTTGGGATGCTGAGCGGCAGTCTGTCCAAGAATTCCAGCCGCATGGGGAGAGGTCAGGCGGCTACCGGCTCTCCTTGACCTTGGCTTCCCGACCGATCTTCCGGCGGAGGTAGTACAGCTTGGCCCGGCGGACCTTTCCCTTGCGCACGACTTCGATGCGCTCAATGCGAGGGGAGTGCAGGGGAAACGTGCGTTCAACCCCGACCCCGTGGCTGATGCGGCGGGCGGTGAACGTCTCCCGCACTCCGCCACCCTTGCGGTCGATGACGACCCCTTCAAACGCCTGAATGCGCTCGCGGCCCCCTTCGCTCACCTTGAGATGTACGCGGACGGTGTCGCCGGGCGAGAACGGCACGATGTTTCCCTTCTTATATTCCTGCTCCACCGCCGCCAATTTGTCCATCGGTTCCGTCCTCCGCATTCAGGTGCACTCACGGCGCTGCATTATAGCACACGTGATCGGTTCCAACCACCGCTCACTCGCGCTCGGGCTCGACCTCATCCAGCACGCGGCGGTCCTCCTCCCCCAGCGCGTCCGCGGTGAGCAGATCCGGACGACGCGCCAAGGTCCGCCGCAACCGCTGGGCGTGCCGCCAGCGTCGGACGGCTTCATGATCGCCTGACAGCAGGACATCGGGGACCTTCATCGCGCGGAACTCCGGAGGTCGCGTGTAGTGCGGGTGGTCGAGCAAGCCATCCGCAAAGGAGTCGGCCTCGACCGAGGCTGCATCACCGACGACCCCGGGGATGAAGCGCGCCACCGCATCCACAATCACCATCGCGGGCAGTTCCCCGCCTGTGAGCACATAATCGCCGATCGAGATCTCATCGGTCGCCAGCCCCTCGCGCACGCGTTCATCGATCCCCTCATAGTGGCCGCAAAATATGATGAGGTGGCTTTGCGCGGCCAACTTCTGGGCAACGGCGTGCGTGAACCGCTCGCCTTGGGGAGATGTCAGAATAACGCGCGGGGTGGTGTGCGGGGAAGCGGCGCGAATGGCTTCGACCGCAGCGAAAAACGGCTCGGGCTTCATGACCATCCCGGCGCCGCCGCCGTAGGGCGAATCGTCGACTTGCCGGTGACGATCAGTGGTGAAATCCCGCAGGTCCCACACCACGACCTGCAACACCCCTCGCTCCCGGGCTCGTTTGAGGATGCTGTGGTCCAGATAGGCAAAGGCCTCTGGGAAAATCGTTACGATATCGACGCGCTGCATTAGGTTCACTCCAATAGGCCGGCCAGTGGGCGAATAATCACGCGGCCGGCCGCCGGCTCGATCGCCACGACCACGGAGCTGATCGCCGGGATCAAGTAGTCGCGGCCAGCCCCGCGTACGACGTAGACATCGTTCCCGCCGGTCCGCAGGATCTGGGCGACGATGCCGAGGTCCTCGCCCGCTTCCGTTTGCACCCGCAGGCCCAGGACTTCAAAGACGTAATGGCGCCCGTGTGGCAGCGGCGCGGCTTGCGCCCGAGGGACAGCAAGCGCCGCGCCCTGCCACGTCCGGGCCTCGTCCACCGACCCGATCCCGGCCAAGGTCACAACCAGCCCGCGCCGATGAGCTCGCACACTTTGCACACGCACCGGGGTAGGCTGACCTTCTTTGAGCAGCACCGCCTCGGTCAAACTCATCAAGCGCTCGGGAAAGTCGGTATCAGGCACGACGTGCACGGCCCCCCGGATGCCGTGCGGTCGGCCCACGCGGCCGACGATGACGTACGCCGGGGGCTCGGTCACGGCCGACGCAGCTTACTGTTCCCGAATTTCCATGATGATGCCATCTTTGACGACGATCTCGGTCCGCCCCAGCTTGGTAAAGAGGTTGTCACCCACATTCACCTCCACCAGACTCTCGACGGTCCCTTGTGTGAATTCCGAGTTCAACGCCAGCTGTTGGGCTTCTCGCAGCCGGACCTCCAGTTCCGCCTTCGCCGCGTCCTGACGTGCGGTCTCCAACTCCAACTGCTGGCGGATGGCGCGCGCTTGGGGCGTCAGGGTCCGCTCCAGTTCTGCGCGGCGAATCTGACTGATCAGTTGCTGCTGAATGGCATCCGTGCGTTTGATGGCCTCTTCCAGATCCTGGACATACAATCGCTTGAAGCTCTCCGTGACGATCGCCTTGATCACGACCGGTCGGTTAATCGTAGTGCCCATGCTCGCCTCCACAACCTCAGTGATGCATGCGCTTACGCGCCCGTAGGACGCCGGCGACCCAGTCTCACGACATGATCTCGATGGTCACTCGCTTCCCCGTGCGGACCGCCGCCGCCTTGACCACTGTCCGCAGCGCATTGACGATGCGACCTTGCTTGCCGATAACCTTGCCGACATCATCGGGAGCGACCTTCACCTCAAGCACGAGGGTCTGCTCCCCTTCGACCGCACGGACCTGCACGGCATCGGGTTGATCCACCAGTGCCTTGACGATAAACTCGACGAGTTCGCGCATCGGACCTAATGGCTCCCGTCGAGTTAACTGCGCGCGGGGGATCCGGCCCGTTGCAAGACGCCCATCTTCTCCAACAGGACGCGCGCCGTGTTGCTGGGCCGCGCTCCGCGCTTCAGCCACGCCTGGGCCTTCACCTCATCGATCTTTATGGTGGACGGGTCCGTCGTCGGGTTGTAATGCCCGATGACTTCGATGTAGCGCCCGCTGCGCGGCGACCGCGAGTCGGCCACCACCAGCCGGTAGAACGGCTTGTGTTTCCCTCCAATGCGCATCAACCGGATTTTCACCATCGGTGCTGCCTCCCTGTATGAGAATGCGTGCCGTGCCCGATTCCCCACGCCCCTTCCGCACGCTTCAAGCTAGGAGCGAGGAAACGGCCACCCACGCGAGCCTTTCCTTTCGAACTGTCCTATCTGTTTGATGAGTTTCCGCGCGTCGGCAAACTGTTTCAGCAGACGGTTGACGTCCTGGACCGTCGTGCCGCTGCCCCGAGCGATGCGTCGTCGTCGACTACCGTCGATGATCTGGGGCTGGTCGCGCTCCTGCGCTGTCATGGAACCAATGATGGCCTCTACGTGCCGCAGAGCCTTCTCATCCATCATGGGAAGGGGCCCCTTCGGGCGTACGGCCCCCGGCAGCATCTCGACCAACGACTCTAGCGGGCCCAGGTTGCGCACCTGGCGCAGTTGAGCGCGGAAGTCCTCCAGCGTGAACTCCGCCCGCCGCAGTTTGCGTTCCAGCTCGGCGGCGGTGGTCGCGTCTACGGCGTCCTGGGCTTTTTCAATCAGGGTAAGGACGTCGCCCATTCCTAGAATCCGCGAGGCCATCCGGTCGGGGTGGAACGGCTCGAGGGCCTCCTGTTTTTCGCCCACTCCGGCAAACAGCACCGGGCGCCCCGTCACCTCGACGACCGACAGGATCGCTCCGCCGCGGGCGTCCCCATCCAGCTTGGTCACGATGAGTCCGTCGATGTGCAGCAGCTCATCAAAACGCTGGGCCATGCTGACGGCTTCTTGACCGGTCATGGCATCGACCACCAGCACCACCTGATGAGGCGCGATCGCATCGCGCAGCTCCTTCAGCTCGGCCATGAGGGCGTCATCGACTTGTTGGCGGCCCGCGGAATCCACAATGACCACGTCGTAGCCCCGACGCACGGCCTCGTCAAGTGCCGCGCGGGCGACCGCGACCGGATCAGTTTCCCCAGGACGCGAGAACACTGGCACGCCAATCTGGGTCCCAACGACCTGGAGCTGCGTCACCGCGGCAGGTCGACGCAGATCTGTCGCCACGAGCAAGGGGCGCCGCCCGCCCTTGACCATACGCGCCGCGAGCTTTCCCGCCGTCGTTGTCTTGCCCACCCCGTGAACCCCGACCAAGAGGATGACCGTCGGCGGGCGGTCCGCAAAGCGGAGTTCGCGGGACGTCCCACCGAGCAATCGCACTAACTCCTCGTAGACGATCTTCACGACCTGTTGGCCGGGCGCGAGGTGCGTGAGGACTTGGCGGCCTAGGGCGGCGGTGCGGACGCGCTCGGTAAACGCCTTCGCTACCTTGAAGTTGACGTCCGCCTCGAGGAGGGCCATCCGGACGTCGCGCAAGGCGGCATCCACATCGGCTTCCGACAGGACGCCTCGGCCACTCAGGCGCTGCACGATTTGCTGGAGTCGGCTTTGCAGGGTGTCAAACATCTCGGCTTGTCGGCACGGGAGCCGTAGCATCTCCTTTGGCTGCCTCGTAAACGCGGTACCCACTCTCTTTGGCGAGTTCGGTTATTGTGCCGAAGATCGCGGCCACCTCGCGCGCCAGCGTCCTGGCTCCCTGCGCCGTGCGGACGACAAAGACTAGCCGTCCTCCCGGCCGCAGGATGTCCCACACCTCGCGCACCAAGCGCAGGAGCGTGGGTCGTCCCGCGCGGATCGGCGGATTCATCAGCGCCACATCGAACGTCCGGCCCGCCACGGGCGCGCTCCCATCCCCTAAGAGGATCTCGACATTCGAGACGTGGTTCAACTCCGCGTTTTGCGTCGCGAGGAGGACCGCGCGTGCGTTCACATCCACGAGGACCGCTCGCCCCGCGGGGGCCAAAACCGCTGCCACCAAACCCACGGGGCCGTAGCCACACCCGACATCGAGGACATGATCTGTGGGGACGATACGCATTGTCTCAATCAAGAGTCGACTCCCGCCATCTATGGCGTCGCGGCCGAATACCCCGCGATCCGTCACAAACGTCCACTCGCGCCCGCGCAGCCGTGCCCGAATCCTTCGGGGACGTGATGCGACAGAGGGACGTTCGTCGAAGTAGTGACTGCCCACGGCAGGATCCCGCATCAGTCGACCGCCCGGCGCATCGCCAGGACCGCTCGCGTGATGCGGTTCAAGACGCCGGGGGCGACCCGTCCCTGCAACCCTCGGATGGCGTGCTCCAGAGTATCAAGCCGTGTGTGGATCTGGCGCTGACGCCGGGCGCCGCGCTGGCGGACCTCCGCCAATCCCAACGACGTCTCGATCCGTTCGAGTTGCCGGACTGACCGGCGCAAGCTATCAAACACCGCCTGGCGTGTGATGTGCAACCGGTCGCCAATCTCCCCGAGCGACAGGTCGTCCAGGAGGTAGAAGTGGAGCAATCGCTGCTGGTGTGCGGTCAGCACCCGCCCATACATGTCGAGCAGGCGGATCAGCCGCAGACGTCCTAGGAGCCCTTGAGCCATCGGCTTCAATACATGTCAAGGATTTTGACTTTACAGACTGGGTTAGTATATCGCGGCACTCGAGCGGGTGTCAAATGAGAATGCGGAGACCCCTGAACGCGTACGGGTAGTTATCCGAGGGGCGGGAGAATGGCGTCGACAAACTGCTGCGGATTGAACTCCTGCAAGTCCTCGATCCCCTCGCCTATCCCCACGAGTTTGACGGGTAGACGCAGTTCGCTAGCGACAGCCAGCACAACGCCCCCCCTTGCCGACCCGTCGACCTTGGCCAGCACGACCCCCGTCAGGGGGACAGCCTGAGTGAACACTTGGGCTTGGGCCAGGCCATTCTGCCCCAGAGACGCGTCCAGCACGAGAAGGCGTTCTATCGGCGTCGCGGGCAACTCCCGCGTGAGCACGCGATCGATCTTCTTCAGTTCTTCTATCAGAGGCGCTTTGGTGTGTAACCGCCCCGCCGTATCCGCGATCATCACCGCGATGCCTCGCGCCTTGACGGCCGCCGCTGCATCAAAGACGACGGCAGCCGGATCAGCACCCGGCCTGTGGCTGACCAACTCACAGCCCACTCGCTGGGCCCAAATCGTCAGCTGGTCGATCGCAGCCGCCCGAAAGGTATCCGCCGCAGCCAGGAGGACGGAGCGGCCTTCGCGGCGCAGGCGGTACGCCAGTTTCCCGATCGTGGTGGTCTTGCCGACTCCGTTGACACCCAGTACGAGGACTGCGGCCGGTGGAGGATCCAATCTCAGCGGCGACGGTGGACCGAGGATGTCGACCATGATCTCGCGCAGGGCGGCGACCCGCGCAGCAGGATCCGTGGCGTCGCGACATCTTGCTAACTGCTGCAGGATGCGCTGAGTGGTGGCGACCCCGACATCACTTTGAATCAGCGCCGCTTCCAGATTTTCTTGAAACTCTTTCGATGATTTGCCAAGGGCTTGCGCAATACGGTCACCCAGAGCCGTGCGCGTCTTGGCCAAGCCATCACGCAGACGGTCGAGCCAGCTCATGGGAACTGTCGTGTGGGAGAGGGCGGTCTACGAAGCGGAAAATGAGGAGCAGGCATCACTCGCAGCCTCAGGTGGCTCCGCTTCCTGGGCCGCCCTACCCTACGGGGACCGGCTGTTTGGCCTGAGAAGGCGTCAACCGCATGGAGATGATCTTGGACACGCCGGGGGACTCCATCGTTACGCCGTAGAGAACATCCGCGGCTTCCATCGTCCCCTTGTTATGGGTGACGATCAGCACCTGCGTCTGTTGTGCCAGTTCGCGCAGCAGCGTTGTGAACTTGCGCGTGTTCGCATCGTCCAGCGCCGCCTCGACCTCATCGAAGATGCAGAACGGACTGGGATGCACCCGGAGCATCGCAAAGATCAGCGAGAGGGCGACCAGGACACGCTCGCCCCCCGACAGCGCCGACAGGCTGCGCATTTTCTTGCCGGGCAGCTGTGCTTCAATTTCGATCCCCGGCTCGCTGCCGGGCTCTCCGTCGACCAGCAGCAGCTGGGCGCGTCCGCCGGCAAACAGGCGCACGAACAGACGGTTGAACTCCTCATTCACCGCGGCAAACGTCTGGGCGAACTTCACTTGAAGGACTTCATCTAGCTGCTGCATCAGCGCAGTCAGCGCCATTTTCGCCCGCTCGAGATCGTCCGCCTGCCCGGCCAACGCCTCTACGCGGCTAGCTAACGCCTGATGCTCGTCCAGGGCACGCAGGTTGACCGGCCCTAGAGCGGCCACTAGACCGCGCAACGCTCCGATGCGCCCCTGCGCTTCATCGCGGCTGGAGGGCAGCCGGATCTCACGGACATCGTCCCACCCAACGGCGAACTCTTCGCTAATGCGCCGTTGGGCTGCTTGCAGTTCCGCCTCCGATTGAGCCTGGCGTACTTCCAACCGATGGGCTTGCTCTTCGATGGTCCGCAGCGATTCCTGGGACTGCCGCCACTGCGCCTCCGCCTCGGTCATGCGCTTTTGCAGTGCATCCCGCTCGCTAGCCAGATCCGCTAGGCGCTGGCGCGTCGCATCCTGCAGATCCTCTAGCGTCTTCTTCTCCTTCTGCGCTTCCTCCGCCGAATGGGTGAGGAGGTGCATCTCTCCGTCCAGCACGGTAATCTCACCCTGCAGCTGATCGCACCGCGCGCTGAGGTCACCGGCCGCGGCGACGTGTTCGTCCACGCGAGCCTGCAGCGTGTCCAGGGCGCCCCCCAATCCTGCCAATTGCACACGGACTTCTGTCAATTGTGTCGCACTGACAACGGCCGATTCCTGCGACACCCGCAAAGTAGCTTCGGCGTCTAGGAGCACACGCTCGCGCTCAGCGAGTGTCTTTCCGATCACCGCTTCATCTTCACCTAACCGCGCCGCTTCCGCCTCGAGCTCCATCCGCTCCCGCATCAGCCGACCGCGGGTGGTATCCAGTTCCTGACGCTGGTGCGGGATCTTGTCAAGATCGGCCTGCACGAGCCCGGAGGCGATCTGGTGCTCGGTCACCTCGGTGTGGAGGTGCATGACGTCTGTATCCGCATCCGTGACACGCCGATCGACGGACTCTCGTTCGTCTGAAGCGGCCTGGCGACTCGACTCCAAGTCCGCCAACTTCGCGTCCGCTGCAGTGAGCTGAGCGTGCAGTACCTGAATCCGCTCGGTCCGGCCCAAGACCGACCCATCTCCGTTGGAACTCCCATGGACACTGACGACACCATTGGGGGCGAGCACCTCGCCCGCCAATGTAACGAGCCGACCTGTGTGTCCTGCTCGCCGCAACGTCACGGCGGCATCCAACGTCGTCACGACCGTGACATCGCCCAGTAACACGTCCATCACGGCCTTCGCCCCGTTGCTCAGGTTGACAAGGTCGCAGGCCCGACCGACGATGTCCCCCCCTACGGGCAGCGATTGCACGGGCTTCCCTTCTAGGAGATCGACGGGAGCAAACGATGCACTGCCCCGGCCATTGCCGCGCAGGTAGGCCAGCCCTTCTTTCACGTCCTCCATCGATCCGACGAGCAGGGAAAACAACTGACGCCCGAGGGCCGCTTCTACGGCGGGCCGATAGGTCGGCGCGACATGGATGATCTCAGCGATGGAGGTGCGGACGCCCGGAAACCGGGCGGGATCCTGCTGACGGGCGAGCAGGATCTCACGCACGCCGCCCTCATACCCCGCGAGCTGCTGCTGGAGATCCTCTAACAAAGCGAGGGTCGAAACCACCACATGACGCTCGGCCGTCGATTGCTGGATTTGGGTGCCCAGCGCCTCGAGGCGCTCCTGGACCTCCGCGCGCGCGGCGTTCAGCTGCGCAAGGCGAGCGCTAGCTGCCTCCTGCCGTTGGTGCAAGTCCGCGAGCGTGAAGGCAGAGTCACCTGCTTTGGCCGTCAAATCCGAGGCCATCTCGGCAAGACCAGCCTCTTTGGTCTCGAGGCTGCGGAATTGCTCGTGGACTGCCGCCAGTTGTGCATCCAAGCGCGCAAGTTCGTGCTGGGCGCGAGCTCGCGCTGCGGCGAGATCGGCGAGTTCGTCACGCAGCGTTCTGACGCGTTCTGCGCCAGTCTGCTCGGCCGCGCGGGTCGTATTGGAGGCGTCCTCACTCACCCGCATTTGCTCTAGCAAGGCGTCGCGTTGGGCGGCCTGTGTCTCCGCTTGTTCCCGTAGACCATCCAGCGCTTTCTCCACGCGGGCCAGTCGGGATTGAAAGGTCTGGAGATCGTCCGCTAAACGTGCACGCTGGGCGGTTGTGGCGCGCCCCCGTTCCTGGAGCACCTGCAGAGTCGACTCGCGCGCAGACAGGTTCTCGACAACCTGCAGAAGAGTCCGCTGAGCCTCCTCCCACAAGCGCGCGACCTCGGCGGCGCGGGCGCGATCGCGATCCAGCTGTGCGCTGATCTGAGAAGCCGCTGATGCCGTCGAACTGAGCTGTTCGCGGACGGAGTCTGTTTGGGACGAAATGCGTTTGAGACTCCCGATAACGCGCCGCGCCTCGTCGACTTGCATCGCCAGTTCGAGGTCACGGATCTCTTTGGTGTAGGCTTGGTGGGCTGCCGCGGCCTCGGATTGCGCACGCAACTGTTCCAGTTGAGAGGTTAGCTCGGCCAGCAGGTCGGAGACACGCAGGAGGTTTGTGGTCGCGTGGGTCAGCCGCCGCTCGGCCTCGCGCCGACGCCGCTTGTAGCGCGCGAGCCCGGCCGCTTCCTCGAGCAGTTGCCGACGCTCTTCGGGGCCCGCATTGAGGACACTGTCGACTTGGCCTTGGCCAATCAGGGAGTAGGAACGACCGCCCAGCCCCGTCCCCAAGAACAACATCTGGATGTCGCGGAGCCGGCAGACCGTATCGTTCAGTAGATACTCGCCCTCCCCGCCGCGGGCAGCCCGGCGGGTTACGGTGACCTCGCTGTAATCAATCGGGAGCGCGCCGGAGTCGTTGTTGATCGTAAGCGAGACCTCGGCCTGGCCCATCGCCCGACGCGCTTCGCTTCCACTGAAGATGAACTCGTCCAGGCGGCCGGACCGGAGGCTGCGGAAGCTCATCTCCCCCAGCGCCCAGCGAATGGCGTCGAAAACGTTGCTCTTGCCGCTGCCGTTGGGACCAACAATGGCGGTGACGCCGGGGATAAATTCTAACTCTGTGCGGTCAGCGAAGGTTTTGAACCCGTGCAGATCCAGTCGCTTTAAGTACACAGGACGTCTCCTCCAGGATTGCCCGCAGACGACCCGGGCCAAGAATGATGTTTAGGATGATGTCAGCGACGATGAACCGGCAGCAGCGACTGGTAGATCTCCACCAGCCGGCGAGTGAGCGCCGGGACTACGTATTCCGAGGCAGCCTCCTTTGCCCGGGCAGCCAAGCGCTGCCGCATCGGGGTATTGTCCAGCAAGTGTACCACGGCCTCCGCCAGCGCATCCGGGGCAGGCGGCACCAGCACCCCCGTGTCTCCGTCACGCACTGTATCCGCGATCCCGCCCGCATTGACCGCGACCACTGCCGTTCCGGCAGCCATCGCCTCGACCACCACCAGCCCCTGCGTTTCGGTCTGCGAGCCAAACACAAAGATATCGGCCGCCGCCAAGCACTCCAGCGTGCGGCGGTGCGATTGCAGCCCGGCGAATACCACGCGTGCGCCGAGGCGCAGGTCGTCGGCCAGCCGATGCAGCGCCGCCTCCTCGGGACCCCCCCCGACGACCAGCAGAGTGGCGTCCCGAGTCCGGAGGACCCGGGCAAACGCGCGAAGCACGAGGTCAACGCTCTTCTCCCTGGCCAGTCGGCTCGCGGTCACCAATACAGGGCGAGCAGGCGGGAGGTTGAAGGTCGGTCGGACCCAGGACGGATCCAGGGAGGAGATCAGCTCGGGGTCCAGCGCAGCGGTCGACAGGACTTCGATCCGGCCTCGCACCCCCTGCGCCCTCAGCCGTGCCTGGAGCGCACGCGACGGGGCGATAACACAGTCACAGCGGTTGGCGAATCGGACGGTGTAGGCGCGGACGAGCGCCCGGAGCATCCAGGCGGGCCCTGGCGCATAGTGCACGTACTCGTCGTACAGCGTGTGGTGGGTGAAGACCAAGGGTAAACCGCGGCGACGGGCCAGGCGCGCGGCCGCTGCGCCCATCGTGAAGGGAGCATGGGTGTGGACGAGGTCTAGATCCATCGTCAGCAACTGCCGCCACATATCTGGCGCGTACGGAATGCCGATCGGGAAGTCGGCCTGTCGGGTGCGCACGGACGGAAACCGCACGATCTCGGGATCGGCATCACGATATCCTGACACCCGCGGGGCCACGATGGTCACCTGATGCCCCTGCGCACGCAGCGCCGTGACAAACGAGGTCACCGAGTGAACGACGCCGCTGATGCGCGGCAGGTAAGATTCCGTGAACATCGCCATGCGCATGAGAGGGTCCGAGCGCACCGCTACCGCGACGGTCACGTCGCTGCTTCTCCCCGCTGCTCTAGCAACACCAACACGTCAGACAGTTTGAATCGGCGTTGCCCCCCACTCGTGCGCTGACATATCAGCTTTCCCTGGTCGGTGTAGCGGCGCAGGGTAGCCTTGCTGAGGTTGAGGATCGATGCGGCTTCATGCAGCGTGAGGTCTGGATCGAGCAGCCGGCGGATGATCGCGTCGCGTGATTCGGTCAGCGGCGGACGCCCGGCTCGCCGAGCCAACGCGGCTGCCCCCAGATCCATTGGCAGAGGCTGCTGCAGCTCGATCGGCCGCGGCATGCGTTGGCGACGTGGGCGCGCAGGAGCCGGGTCCCGGGGGAGTGCGGGCAGACGGGCGGGCGCCGGTGGTGGCTGTGGCGCGGTCGGAAAGGTTCGCGAATCCGAAGGAGATTTAGGGTCTTTAACGGATCGCTCGAGGTATGAGTACCAGTCCCGCAAATCCTTCATGATTTCGCCCCAGGTCCATCGGATGCTGTGTCGAGAAGTGCAACTTCGTAGTATGAATTGGGCGAAAACTTACCCCTGGTGGTTCGCCTTCTGCCTGGTGATTCCTCTCCCCGCACCCCGGTACCTCGCCCCTCGGAGGTGCGCGGTGCACGCGGTGACCTCCGCCAGAATCTCGTCGCGATGCGTCAGAACATGGGTTCGGGCAGCCTGCGCCTTGGCCTGAAGCCCGGGAGGTAGCGCGGCGAGCTCGTCTTCATCTAAGACCTGCACGCGACGACCGTCCGGGCTGAATAACAGGTCGAGGGCCAAATCATGCCACTCCACGGCGTGGAGACGGAACACGATGCCATCGGCCAGGTTGACGTAGTAGCCGAGGGTGCGGCCATCGGGGTGCACCCACTGGTAGACGTTGTAAGGCCGCCCCGACCAAAAGTAGCCGTAGGTGATGGTTCCTTTGGGCAGTCGAAGGTCCCCCACCCGCCGAGCCTGCGTGCTTTTGAAGAGCATCGCAACGTGGGTCGCTGAGCGGTCGAGAAGGCGGCAGACGAACTCCTGGCGTTCTCCAGAGGCGGTGAGTTTTACTTCCGTGATGAGGCCCCCGAGCATCATGACTTCTCCCGAGAGGAAATCTCAGGAATTCGTTGAACCAAAACGCTACTCCACGGATAGGGGCGCATGAACGCGGCAGAGCTTCCTCGCAAACTGTGGCGATCCTATATTGTCTTACTGATCGCCAATGAGCTGGATCTCGTCTACACCTACTTCGGGCTCAGCCAGGGGTCGTTCCTCGAAGGGAACCCGTGGCTCAAGCCGCACCTCCTGACGTGGTACCCCATGACGATCAAAGCCCTGGGCCTCGCGGCATTGGCCCTTGGAATCGTAGCCGTCCTCCGGGTGGGAATCCCTCGTCAGCGCCGCGCACTTCTAGCACTGCAAACCGCGACGGCTGTCTACGCCGGCGTGCTGGTCTTGCACCTCATTAACCTGCTGGATTCCCTGTCTCGAGGCTGACCAGAACCCGCTATTTGCGTCCCGATTCTCGCGAGGCAGCGCCAGAGCGTCCCATCGTCTGTGGAGCTCTCGGGCTCTTCTAACTAATCGGTCATGTCGCCGGTTGGAACAGCTCAATCGGATTGCCCGAAGGGTCTTCAAGTAGAATTTGCTTGCCGCCCGGTCCATTCACGATCTGGTTGCGGAAGGCTACACCCGCCTGTCTTAACTGCTGGACTGTAGCTTGGAGGTCCACGACCTCAATCACCAGCCGATTCCACCCGCCGGGTTCTGGGCGCCGGCCATCCGGCATCGGCCGAGCCGCCGAGCTCTCGGGGCCACTGAGCCACAGGCGAAGATCTCCTTTCCTCACAATGGCGAACGGGGGTCCCATGCGTCGCTCGAGCTCAAATCCCAGATGCGCGGTGTAAAAGCTCACCGCTGCGTC
>DASWFZ010000111.1:0-2601 GCA_036393975.1 bacterium
TGTCCGTGATCGACCGAATGCGCTCCCCGACTTCATGCCGGCCCGAGCCAATCAATAGCGTGGGGACGGGGTTTCGAGTGTGCGTGGTTCGGCTGTCTTCGATGTTGCCATGATCGCTGACGAGCGCAACGAGCATACGCGTGAGGTCCGCTCGCTCCACTACCCCCGCGACCATGCCATCGAGCATCTCGATCACGTGAACGGGCGGTTGGGGAACCCGTCCATGGGCAGCGAGATCGGTTAGAAAGAACTCGAAGACGGTGAGGTGGTACTCGGACGCGATCCCCGCGAGGTTGTTCCCCGCTTGATGCGGGGTAATCAGTGGCACGTCGTGGCCCCAGGACCGCACCCGGGCGTTCGTCAGGTCGTGAAACACCGCCTGGCCCGCCCGCAGATCCTCCACACGGCGCAGCGGGACGCCCGCGGCCAACGCGGAAAACGTGATCGCCGCGTGGCGCAGCCGCCGTTCTTCCACCGCTTTAAAGTACTCGTCGGTATACGCGTTCGCTAATGTCACCTTTCCCCCGATCGCTTTCACCTGTGCAAACAGATTCCGCTCCGTGAGGACAGTGCGGAGTTGCGCCGTGGGGTAAGCGGTGACGTGCCGACCAACCAGTTGGGATGCGTTGACGCCGGTGAGCAGTGCGGTTTGCCCCGTGGCGCTCTGCGGGAGCCCGGTCACCCCCAACGTGGCGTCGGTGGGAATCAACAGGGCGTCATTGTACTCGACGCGATCCGTGATTCCGGCGAGCCGACGTCCCAGCAATGCGTCTAGACTGGGCGTGCGGGCAGCCGCGAGTGGATTGGTGGCCGGGTCCTGGGGACCGAGTCCAAGCCCATCCACAAACAGCATCAGGACTTGGCGAGTGGTCACCGGGACAGGCAGGGATGGTCGGGTATGTAGTAGCGCCATGGACGGGCGACGGCGACGCGGATACCAATGCGCGGACCGGTGCGCACGGGGACGCGTGCGGTACGACCCCGTGCCAAGTACAGCGGTGGACGTGCCAGGTCCGCCCCATTATGGGTGCGACTCACACCGAATGCCTGGGTTAGGCGACCGGGCCCGGAGGCAAGCAACCGATCGTCGTGGACCCCTCTATTCTTGCGCATGATTTCCGTGCCATCGAGCGGCTCGACGGCTCGCAGCAGGATCGCCCCGGCCTTTCCTTGCGGCTCGGTCACGACATTCATGCAGAAGTGACTGCCATATGTAAAGTAAACGTAGGCCGTCCCCGGACGTCCCCACATGATCTGGCTGCGCGGTGTCCGCCGGAAGGCGTGGCTGGCAGGATCGGTGGGCCCCCGATACGCTTCCACTTCCACGATGCGCCCGACCACCCGTCCTTGCGGGGTGTCATGAACCAGGAAATGGCCCAGGAGGTCGCGAGCGACCCGCAGTGTGTGCCGGGCGAAAAATTGACGCGAAAGAGGAACTAATCGTGCCCGAAGATGACGCCGGGGCGAGCGGGCGCCTCTCTTCGATGCGGGGACGCTATCGTTCATGCAACCAGGCCTGGAACTGACTGAGGGGCAATACATTCACGAGGTCGGGAGATCCCAGCCATGCCCGGCGGGCGAGTCCAATGCCAAAGTCCATATACTGCAGCTGGTAGCGGTTGTGGGCGTCGGTGCTGACGACGAGTTTCGCGCCGCGCTCTTTGGCCATCTTTGCCTGCACATCATTGAGGTCCAGCCGTTGGGGTGAGGCATTGATCTCCAACGCCGCCCCCGTCCGTCGGGCTGCCTCAATGATCCGTTCGATGTCCACCGCGTAGGCCTCGCGCTGCCCCAGCAGCCGCCCGGTGGGGTGACCCAGGATGTCGACATGGGGATTCTCGAGCGCCTTGACGATCCGGTTTGTCATCTGTTCTTCTTCCATCTGCAGCCGCGTGTGCACTGAACACACCACGACATCGAGGGCGCGCAAGACCTCATCGGGGTAGTCCAACCGACCATCGGGGAGGATGTCACACTCAGACCCCATCAGCACCGCAATCCCGATCTTGTCGCTCACCTTCTTGGCGACCTTCGCATGCTCGCGGAGTTCGTCCACGGTCACTCCGCCCACGAACTTCAAGGACTGAGAGTGATCGGTGATCGCGATGTACTCGTACCCGAGGGCCTTGGCTGCCTTGGCCATCTCCTCGATGGAGTCTGCCCCGTCGCTCCACCGGGTGTGCATCTGCAGATCGCCTCGGATGTCCGCGCGCTCCACGAGTTTCGGCAGCTCTTTGCGTTCAGCCAGTTCGATCTCCCCTTGGTCCTCCCGAATCTCGGGGGGAATCCAGGGGAACCCCACAGAGGCGTAGACCTCCTCTTCCGTGCGGCCGGCGACCCGGCGGTCGCCGGGCACCGTGAACACGCCGTACTCGTTGATCTTGAGGCCTTTCTTGACCGCGCGCTCGCGCAACTTCACATTGTGATCTTTGCTGCCGGTGAAGTACTGCAGCGCCGCGCCGAAGGACTCGGGCTCAACCACCCGTACGTCGGCCTGAAGTCCCACGTCCAGCACCACACTAGAGCGGGTGGGACCTCGGGCGAGCAACTGCTTGACCCTCGGGAACTTGGTGAAGACGTCCATGACAGGCTCGGGGTTGG
>DASWFZ010000112.1:0-2325 GCA_036393975.1 bacterium
AAGGTAATCTTTGTCTTGCTGGCGATTGCCCTGTACCTCCCCTACCAGGCCGTGCTGATCCCCCTGGTGAGGTTGATGGCGGCCACGGGGCTGGCGCTGACCCACACGGGGTTGATTCTCAGCTACTTGATCCTCAACGTGCCGCTCGCCGCGATCCTCATGGCGACGTTTTTCTTTTCCGTCCCCCGGGAACTCGAGGAATCGGCGCAGATGGACGGCGCCACCCGTGCGCAGATCTTCTTCCGGATCGTCTCCGTTGTTGCCCTCCCCGGGTATGCCTCGACGGCCATTTTGGTCTTCATTCAGGTGTGGAACGAATTTCTGCTCGCCCTGACGTTGTCCACGCCTTACACAACGACTGTCCAGGTGAAACTCGAAGAGGTCAAAGGCAGCTACGTGGCGTTGTATAATTTGCAGATGGCGGCCGCCCTGATGACGGTGGTGGTCCCGTTACTTTTCTTCCTCTTATTGGGCAAGTATTTCATTCGTGGGATCCTCGCGGGAGCGCTGCGCGGCTAGAGAATGGTAGCGTTGATGGGAGGGGTGAGGTTATGAAAGCTCAGCAGATTGCAGTGGGCGGACTCCTCACAGCCCTGGCGCTCGTGATCCCGTTTGCGTTCCGCGGGACGCCGCTGCAGTTGTTCATCCCTACCCTTCAGTACTCCGCGACATTCGCCTCGCACGTCCCGTCGATGCTCTCGATGCTCGTCAGCCCGCTTGTAGCAGCGATGGTCGGGCTCGGGTCGGCGGTCGGGTTCACCATTACGTTGAATCCGGTCGTTGGCGCGCGCGCTCTCACGCATGCCATCTGGGGGGTCGTCGGTGCGGTGATGATCCAACGCAAGGTGCCGTTCTGGCTGGTGTTGCTAGCCGCGCTGCCGATTCACGCCGTCGGTGAGGGTCTCGCGGTCTGGTGGCTGGGTCCAGGGTTGCAGGCTGGCCTGTTGGTGACCGCGGGGACGGCTGTGCATCACGTCATCGACTCGGCGCTGAGTCTTGCCGTCTATCGACTGGCGCTGCCGGTCCTGCACCCGGGAACCGTGTGACCTAGGGACAGCCGACTCAACCAAAACACCACCCAGTGAAGGTAGAGAACCAGGCGCTGAGGCATGCACGCGGAGACGCGGTCGGGCCGGACGGAGCTGTCGGTGGATATTGTCGTCTGTGACGATAGCGCCGTCCTCCTCGTCCGAGGGACAGCGCCACGGGAGGGGACGGCCGAATGGCGTCTGCCGGGGGCCGCATTGCAGTACGGGGAAGCGCCCGATGCAGCTGCTCGGAGGGTGCTGCGCGACCATCTGGGTCTCGATCCGGAGCACATCCAGCTGGCTGACGTCGAGTCCACCATGCGCGAGGGCGTGTGGACACTGACCTTTCATTTTCGCTGTGATGCGGATCGGCCGCCAAAGGTGGGGCCGCCGATCGCGGAGGCGCGGTTCTTTCAGGTCGAGCACCTGCCGCCGACCGCGAATGGGACGCGTGAACGGGACATTATCTTCCGGGTCCTCTCCGCGCCCGCACCAGAGCTGTAGAACACAAATCGCTAATGGAGACAAACGTGGCATGACCGAGTTGCTGTATTTGCACGACAGCTATCTCCGGGAATTTGACGCCTCCTTGGCGGCTATGGACGGGACGAGCGTCGTGCTGGAGCGCACCGCGTTCTATCCGGGCGGGGGCGGACAACCTCCCGACGCGGGCAGCCTGCGCTGGCCCGGGGGAACCGCGCGTGTCATCGAGATGCGCCGTAACGCGGACCAACTCTGGCACGTGCTCGATGCACCCGGCCCCGATGTGGGCACGTCGGTGCACGGCGCGCTGGATTGGGACCGCCGCTACGTGATCATGCGGTACCACTCTGCGCTGCACGTGTTAGTCGGCGTCATCTACAAGCAGTTTGGCGCTTTGGTCACCGGAGGCGCTATTCATCCGGACCGAGCGCGCATGGACTTCTCGCTGGAGGATCTGAACAAAGATCGCATCGAGACCATCGAAGCCGAAGCCAACCGGATCATCCAAGAGCGCCGGCGCTTGCTCGTGCGCTACGTCTCGCGCGAGGAGTTCGAGCGGTCGGACCTCAGCCGTCTAGCAGGTGCTCTGTTACCCCCTCAGATCCGCGAGGTGCGCGTCATCGACATCGAAGGCTTCGATGCGCAGGCCGATGGTGGAACCCACGTCGCCAACACCGAAGAAATCGGTCGCCTCATGATCACGAAGACCGAGAACAAGGGGAAGTTTAACCGCCGACTGGAAATTGTGCTGTCCTCTTGACGCCTCCGCGTGGGCAAGATGTCATCGTCGGGTCGGCGTGCGCGCCAGCAGGAC
>DASWFZ010000113.1:0-3679 GCA_036393975.1 bacterium
CGAGCGCTTTCCCGACCATGGCATCCTCGCGGAAGAGGGCACATCCCACGCGGGCGCGGAGTACCGCTGGATCATCGATCCCATAGACGGGACGACAAACTTTGTCCACGGTGTGCCCCTCTTCGCGGTGTCGATCGCCCTCGAACAGCGCCAGGAGCTAGTGGCTGGGGTCATTTACCATCCGTCGATGGATGAGTTGTTTGGCGCCGAGCGGGGTGGCGGGGCTTTCCTGCGCCGCCGCGAGCACCAAGAACCGCTCAAAGTGTCAGAGATCAGTGAGGTGACCCATTCGATGGTAGCGACGGGACAGCCGCATGATGTTGAAGAAACCGGTCGCAACGTCGCGCAAATCGAGCGGCTGGCGCGCACGGCGAGTGTCCGCATCACGGGCTCGGCTGCGCTGCACCTGGCCTACGTGGCCGCAGGACGCTTGGAGGCATTCTGGGAACCGGGTCTCAGTCCGTGGGACTATGCCGCTGGAGCGCTGCTGGTTACGGAAGCTGGCGGCCGCATCAGCGACATGCAGGGTCGTGCCTTCCACCTCGACTGCCAGGACGTGCTCGCCACGAACGGGCGCGTTCATGACGAGATGGTGCGGCTCCTCGCCTGACGGGTAGAGATTCAGTCGGCCTCTTGTCCCCCCCGCACGTCCTCTTAGCTTGCGCTGGTTTTGGTGACTGATGTCGCGCTCCTCGTGCTTATGGCCAGAGGGAGGCGACGATCGCGCCAAGCGCTAAGCCGCCGATGTAGGTCCACCCGAAAGCGCGGTTGTGCACCAGGCTGACGCGATGGTACCACAACGGCCACCCCACGTAGCCGGGCGGCGGACTCAGTGGACGGGGTCGTCCCATTACGGAGATTGCCCTCAGGCCTTTCGGGAGTGCCACAACCACCAGCGCGGCGAACGGAGTGATAGCGCCCAGGACGATGAGCGACGTGACGCTTATATACATGGCCGCGATGGTCACCTGATTCAGTACACGCGAGCGGTCTGGGCCCAGGACTACGGGCAGAGTGCGATGGCCGTGGGGGCGGTCAAACTCAAGCTGGTCGATGTGCTTGCCGGTCAGGATCGACATCACGCCCAGGCCGTACGGGATGGAGATCCAGAACGCCTCGGAGCTTACGTATCCCGTAATGACGAAGTAGCCCCCTCCGATCATCAACGGTCCCCACACCACAAAGGCGGCGATCTCGCCTAGCCCGATGTTCTTCAGCGTCCGTGGCGCTGCATCGTACAGATAAAGCAGGGCCAGACCCGCGGCGGCAAACGCGAGGGCCATGGGGCCGCGTGTGATCCCAAAGTACGCGACGATGGCGATGCCCATACTCACGAGCACCGCCATCCCGCCCACAAACGTCTTGCGCTCCAAGACGCCAGAGGCAAAGGGGTGCATCGTGTAGCGCATCCGAGGGGAATCCGCGGTGTCATCACCCCGTCGGTGACCGAAGTAGTCGTTCAGGAGATTGCTGAGCATGTGGGCAATGACGAATCCGACTAAGACGAGCGCGAAGGGGACGAGGTCGAACGCATGGTCCGTCACCGCAAGTAATCCCGCGATGGTGGCGGTCTGGACAGAGATGACCAGGATCACACTACGCGCCGAGAAGAGGAATTTAGCCACCGGGTCGAGCTGCTGGGCGGTGCTATCAGAGGGTGGGTAAAAACCGGCAAACGCTCGAAGCCACACCCGCACACCCCGGGGTGGTCGCTGGGGCACCACGCGTGGCATCGTTGACATCTCCTCCACTGGCCAGTATGCTCCCCGATAGACCGACGCGTCGGTCTGATTCCAGCCCCGCCAAATGGGCTCCTGCTGATGGGCCGAGCTACTACAGAAACTCCGATGCGTGACCGGCTCCTCGCTGCCGCGATCGAGGTTTTCGCGACCAAGGGGTACCACGGAACGAGTGTGGATGACATTGTCGCCGCATCGGACACGTCCAAGGGCGCGTTCTACCATTACTTCCCCAGCAAAAAGGACATTTTCCTGACGCTTGTGGATTCCCTCGCCACCCTTGTTGAGCAGGGTGCCGAGGCGGCGATTGAGGCCGAGCACGGCGCGATGGCGAAAGTCGAGGCGGCACTTACGGTCGTACTGGAGACAGCGGCAGCTCGGCGCGAATTGGCGCGGATCCTGCTCGTGGAGGCGGTCGGCTTGGGCCCGGAGATGGAGCAGAAGCGCATGGAGATCCACCGGCGGTTCGTCGCGGTGATCCAGCGTCGTCTGGACCACGCCGTCGCCGAGGGGTCGATCCCCCGACAAGATACCGAGCTCGCCGCCCAGACCTGGATCGGCGCGCTGATCGAGGTCATAAGTCAGTGGCTCCTCACAGAAGGTAAACCACTCGTCGGACGCTTGCCTGCATTGCGAGCACTGCTGCTGCGCAGTATCGGCGCGGCCTAGCGGATACCCGACGCGCTATGTCGGATTTCACGGTCCAGAGGATTCTCGACGCGATCCAGGGGCATCTGGATGCCCGCCACGTATGCACGCTGGCGACCGCGCATCGCGACCAGCCCTGGGCGGCGACCAGTTTCTACGTCACGCGCGATTTGGATCTTTTCGTGTGCCAGAGGAGTGACGCACGCACGCTGGAGCAGATGCGCGCGAACCCGCGGACGGCCTTTGCTATCGACGACCGGAAGGTCGAAGCATGGCTCCAAGGCTTGGGGATGGCGTCACAGGTCACGGGTGCCGACGATGCCTGGGCTCGGGCGCAGCTGCAGCGAGTGGCCCCGGAGTTTATGCGGCACTTCACCAATCCCGACTTTCCCATCATTAGGATCAAAGCGGCCGATCTGACTTTTGCCGATCGACCCAACGGCATTACCCCGCGGCAGCATCTGGTTCTGACCAATCACAGCTGGAGGTTTGCACCATGACATATTGGCGATGGGTAGTGGGTGTGGTTCTTGTTCTCGTGGCGACCACGTTGGCGGGGGGTCCCCCGATCAGAGCGCAAAGCCCCCCATTGACCAAGATCCATGTGGTCCACGTCCCGGTCCTCATCTTTGCCCCTCTCTATGTGGCCATTGAGCGCGGCTATTTCGCCCGGCAGGGGATCGAGGTCGAACTCATCAGCACCCCGGGGGGGATGTCCTCGTTTGCCGTGCTCGCGAGCGGCCGTGCAGAGGTTGTCATCGGCGGGCTGGGTGCATCGTTGTTCAACGCCGCGGCGCGAGGGCTGGACTTCAAGGTTGTGGGTCCCGTGCATATGGAAAAGCCCCCAGTGAGCACCCCGCTGGTGGTGAGCAAGAAGGCGTACGAAAGCGGCGAGATTCGCTCCGTCAAAGACCTCCGCGGCAAGAGGGTCTCGGTCAACGTCATCGGCTCGGCGACAGAATTCTGGCTGCACAGCGCGTTGTTGCGCGGGGGCCTCACGATCAACGACGTGCAGCTGGTCGCCGTGAACTTCCCCGACGTCCCCGCGGCCCTCACCAACGGCGCCATCGCCGCGGGACTGCTGGGAGAGCCCTTGGCGACGCTCGCGGAAGACCAGGGGCAGATTGTGCGTCTGAGCGAGGATTTCGTCAACGGTATGCAAGTGACCGCCGTGTACTTCAGTGGCGCTTTCCTCCGGGAGCATCCGAAGCAGGCGGTCGGTTTTCTCGTAGCGTGGCTGGATGCCTCGCGGGATCTGTTCGGGAACGGCTACCGTCGCGACGAAATCGCCG
>DASWFZ010000114.1:0-6383 GCA_036393975.1 bacterium
ATGATCCGGCCCTGGTTCATCAACCCCACGTGCGCCGCGCGCTCCGCCTCATCCATGTACGGCGTGCTCACGAAGATTGTGATTCCTCGACGATTGAGGTCGTACAAAATCCGCCAGAACTGCTGGCGCGAGACTGGATCCACCCCCGTCGTGGGCTCGTCGAGAAGAAGGACTTCCGGTTCGTGAATGAGCGTGCAGACCAGCGCCAGTTTCTGTTTCATTCCGCCGGACAGATGCTGGGCGAGGCGGCTCTGGAACGGTGAGAGGCGGAAATCGGCCAGAAGTTGTTCTGCCTTGCGGGGAAATTCTTTTGGGGGCACCTCGTGGAGTCCGGCATACAGCTGCAGATTTTCCATCACCGTCAGGTCCCCATAAAGGCTGAAGCGTTGGGGCATGTAGCCAATCCGGGTCTTCACGCGCTCTGGATCAGCGACAACATCGAATCCCGCCACCACCGCCTCCCCAGCATCCGGCGTGAGCACGCCGCAGAGCAGCCGGATCAACGTCGTTTTTCCCGCCCCATCAGGACCGACCAGGGCGAAGACTTCTCCGTGGCGGACCTCGAGGTCCAACTTGTTCACGGCAGCTAGAGTCCCGAAGCGCCTGGTCACCCCCACGCAGCGGATCGCGAGGCGGTCTGAGGCTCTATTAGCAGGGATGCCGACGCTACGCTCCATCAGGGGGTGACCGCGGGCACGACGAGAATCACTGCGTCGGCGGGCAGACCCGGCTTTAGGACGCCATCGGGATTGGGGAGCGCGACTTTCACGCCGAAGATGAGTTTGACCCGCTCTTCCTTGGTCTGGACGTTTCGCGGGGTAAACTCGGCACTGCTGTTGATCTGGTCTACCGTGCCTCGGAACGTTCGACCAGAAAACCCATCGACCCGCACGTCAACGGGTTGCCCCAACTTCACGCGGGCCAAGTCACTTTCGGACACGAACACGCGCAAATAGACTTGGCTGAGATCGGCCACCGTCACCACCGGCGCGCCGACCCCCACGAGGTCCCCGACCTCCGCGTTCTTCGCAACAACCACACCGGCCATGGGGGCTTTAAGAATCGTATAGCTCCGTAGGATCTCGGCCTGTTGCAACAGCGCCTGCGCTTGGGCCAGCTGGGCCCGCGACGCGACCGCATCCTGTTGGCGAATCCCGACTGTCTGGCGGTTGGCCTCCGCGACCGCCAGCGCAGCTCGCGCTTGCGCCACCCCGGCCCCAGCCGCTCCTAATTGGATCTGGGCCGCATCCCGCTGCGCCCGGGCCGCATCCCGCTGCGCCCGCAAGGCCTTGGCGGCGGAACGCGCGGTATCGATCTGTTCTGCCGACACAGCGCCCTCGCGGTAGAGAGCCTCCAACCGCGCTAAATCAGATTCTGCTCGGGCCAAATTGGTCTCGATGGCTTGGAGGTTTGCCTCCGCGGCTGCCAGGTTTGCTTTATTCGCCTCCAGCACGGCGAGCGCGGATTCGATCTGGGCGCGGGCCTGCACGAGCTGGGCGTCCACCGAGGCCCGGGCCAAGGTCACGGATGCATCGGCCTGTGCCGGACGCGTCCGGGCCGCGTCCACCGCTGCTTGAGCCTGCCGCGCTTGTGCGTCGACCTCTGCGGCATCCAGCTCCGCCACCACCTGCCCGGCCTCGACGTGTTGACCTTCTTGAACGGAAATCTTGATGACCCGCCCGGCAATCTTCGGGGCCACGCCAACCTGCGTCGCCTCGATCGTCCCGGACGCCTGGATGGATCCCGTGAGGTTATTGTTGCGCGGCCAAAGGATCCAGACACCCATACCGATCGCCACAACCGCGATCGGGATGATTAGGCGGCGCCGCGCTTTCATCGCATTCACCTCTCAGACAGCCCGTGGGCGGGCGAAACATCTCGGGGACGGTTCCGGAACTCCGCGTCTGTTGGCGTCAGGCATCTCAAGTTTGCCATCAGAGAAACTGACGTGATCATTGGACAGCTTCCCCCACGGCGTGCTCTAGCGCCGCGCGTGCCACACTGTAGTTGAACTCGGCTTGGGCTTTCGCGACTTCCGCCTGGGAGGAGGCCGTCTGAGCGCTGACGACTTCCAAATTCGTTCCCACCCCTGCCGCGAACCGAACGTTGGCCAAGCGCAGCGCTTCCGCCGCCTGCGCAACTAGCGCCCCCGCACCCACGAGCTCCTCACGTGCCGACTGGAGGTTCAGGTAGGCTTGGCGCACATCCAGTTCGACGGTTTGCCGCTGCTGCGCCTCAAGGACCTTCAACTGTTCTAAGCGTTGCCGCGCTTCGGTGACGCGCTCTCGCGTTAATCCCCCGTCGGCCACGCTAAGTGTCGCGGCCAGCGTGACGCTCCACCTCGAGGAGAGGTCCGTGCCGGGACCAAAAGGGCCAGAATTCCCGTAGTCATACATTCCAGACAGTCCAAAGTTCAGACGCCCCCCGCTTTCGGCCACCTCGATGGCCGCCTGAGCTGTAGCCTGCCGGGCGCGCACTTCTAGAACTTCCGAACGAACCTCCAGCGCGCGGGCGAGGAGGCGGTCAATCGACGTCGCCACCGAGGTCATCGCGAACGGATCGGGCAGCATGAGCGGTGTCTCAAGAGGCAGGTTCAAGAACGCGTTGAGTCCCTGCATGGCTTGCGCGACAGCGTTGCGCGCCCGGACCTGCGTCTGCTGGGCAGTTGCCACGGAGACTTCCGCCTGCACCTGATCAAAGCGCGGAGACACGCCGGTAGCGACGCGGGCTTTGGCCACGCGGAGAATCTCGTTGGCCTGTGTCGTGCTATGTTCGGCCGCCCGCAAGCCGGCCTGCGCGAGTAATAAGGAGAAGTACGCCTGCCGTACGCCGAAAACGATCTGCTGCTTGACACGCTCGAATGTGGCCTCCGCACCTCGGAGGTTTGCTTGAGCCATCGCGACTTGTGCCTCGATGCGCCCCCCCGAATACAAGGGGTATTGGAGGACCACACGCGCGTCGTAGACGTTTGATGAAGGAGCGGGGATGATGAGGTACCCCACAGGGGGACCACTCCCTCCCGGCGACGACGACACAGGGATCGTCGTCACGACTCCATCCTGCGTCCGTGTGTAGCTCCCCTGGACAGACGCTTGGAGTGCTGTTCCCGCTCGCGCCTGGGCGAGCTGCGCCCGGGCCACCAGGACCTCAAAGGCCGCGACGCGCAACTGTTGGTTTTGCTGCAGGGCCAGTGTTAACGCCTGCGTTTGCGTGATCGCCGTGGGCTGCGCCTGGGCCGAGGCCGGCGCGGCAAACGAAACCAACAGAACCACAAGAAGCACCATCCCCAGCACCGATCGCCAGTTTCTCACGTGAGTCTGTGCCTCCCTTGAGCCCGGAGAGCGGCCGGTCGTCGGGCCGCGCGTGGTTCCGCCGCGGACCCATAGAGAAACAGCCGGACTACCTCCGAGACGATCACATCGTAGTCGTAGGGAACCACCCGCCGCCCCACTAGCACTTCTTGGATCATAAGAAAGATAAATAGCATCCCCGGAAATGCCAGGGCGACAATCGCTGGGTTGAGATCTTTGCGGAGGTAGCCGGCACGGACACCGTCGCGCAGCATGCGCTCCAGCCGGGAGGCGGCATGGAGCTGCACTAGTTGCAGATAGGCGGCGCGCCCGGACGGGCTGAGGTGCGGGAGGGCCGAAAAGAAGACTCTAAACAATCGCGCGTGTGTGCGTACGCGTTCGACGGAAGCCGTCCCGAGCTGGAGCAGAGACGCTTCCATCTCCCCCGCGGACGCCGGGGACGGGAGGCGGTCGAGCAACTGCGCGAGCACGGGTTGCGCCAGCTGGCGGGGGATCTGGTCGAGTAGTTCGTCTTTGCTCCGGAAGTAGTTGTAGATGCTACCTTCAGCCAGGCCGGCCGCCTTGGCAATGTCCGCGATCGTCGCCCGGTCGAAGCCCTTCCGGGCAAAGATCACCGCGGCAGCGGCGAGGATCTGTGACCGGCGAGTGCTCTCCAGGCGAACTTTAGCATCAGGACTGATGCGCGGCATCGGCGTTCCTTGCTCTACAATGAATGAGTGCTCACTCATTATAGACAGGGGGCGTGCCTTTGTCTACGGGCAGGACGGGAGCATTGCCACACAGACGTCGCCCCCCCCGCGTTTTCCATTCGGAGGACAGTCCCAGATCTCAGCGCCCTATCTGGATAGACCCTTCAATACGGATGCCGGGGAGGCCGTCGGCAACGCCTGGGGGACACCTGGCGTAATATCCCTCCGCTGATCATAGCCAGCGGCTGGGAGAGACGAGAATCTCTCCGCGATCGTTGACGCCTCCAAACTCGATGAGGGACACATAGCGGTCGATCATCTTCTGGCGCGGTGCGGTGGTTTCGATGAAGACCCCAATACCGATGACCTCAGCGCGAAATTCGCGCATCAGGTCGTGCACCCCCCGGGCCGTGCCACCCGCCCGGAGGAAGTCATCGATGAACAAGACCTTGGATCCGGGCATGACGGCGCGCAGAGGGAGCGTCATCGATTGCACGGTCTTCGAGGAACCCGACACGTAGTTGACACTCACGGCCGGCCCCTCGGTGACATGCGCGCCGCGGCGAATTGTGACCAGCGGGACGTCGAACGCGCGCGCCGTCATGAGGGCCAACGGGATTCCCTTCACCTCCACAGTCAGAACCACGTCTGGCCGATTCTCCCCAAACAGGCCGGCCAGAGCTTCGCCGAGGGCCGTCGCATAGCGGGGCGTGGAGCTAAGGTCGCTGGTGTAGAGAAACCCTCCAGGCAGCAGGCGGGTGGGATCGCGAAGCCGTTGGCAGAGTTCCTCCACAAGGCTCCGCATGCGTTCCTTCCCGGGGATGGGCAAGTATCGCACGCCCCCCGCTGCCCCGGCCAAGGTCTCTACCTTGCCCAGGTGAAATCGGTCAAACGCTTGGCGCACGAAGCTCAGGTCTTCGCTCACTGTGGACTTTGCTGCGCGGAGGAGTTCGACGAACGTCCCCAACGAGAACAGCCGGTACGGGGCGTTCAGCAGGTGATAGACCATCACCACCATCCGCTCGCCGCGGCGGAGGCGGCCGGTCTGCGCTCGCTCGGGCATCAGGCCTGACGGCCGGGCAGCCACGGCGCGTGGCGGCTTGAGGCCGACCTCACTGTTCCAGGGCGTGGCGAATCAATTCCAGGTTGTCCGGTTTGCCCACGTCGACATCGAGCGCGACCTCTGGTCGCGGAATGATCACCGGCTGCACACTAATTCCGACGACCTCAGTCACCCGCGCCACGAGATCAGCAATGCTGAGCTGGTGGGAGATCATCTTCATGACGGTTGCCCAGCCGAACAACTGCGCCATGAGCCACGGCTTCTTGCGGGCGGCGATCACCCGCTCCACAAACGGCCGCACGCGATCCACGACCTGGGGATTGAACAGCATGAGGTTCCCGCCGCAGAACGTCCCATCCGTCAGAGTCACGTAAGTCTTCTGCGCGGTAGGAAACTGCTGATCCATCGCAGCTTTGGGGACAACGGCATAGTGGAAATCGGAGGGCTGTCGGGCGCAGGCCGCCAGAAACTCGTCCACGACCTCGCCGCTCAGCAGCGGCACGTCGGATGCGGCGACCAGAACCGATCCACTACTCCCGAGTGCTCGCGTCGCCTGCACCACGTTGTCCATGATCTCGCCGGCCTCAGCGACTACGAGCAGTCCGCTTGGCAGCACCGTCTGCAGGGCGGCCGGCCCCACGACCGCGATCCGCCCGATCCCTCGGGCCCGCTGCAGTGCGGCCACGACGTACGTCACGAGGGGGTGGCCCGCTACCACCACAAACGCTTTGTTGGGGACGCCAGGAGGCAGCCCCGGCTCGGGGCCGCCTCCCGCCAGTACGATGGCATCAACCACGCCGGGAGAAGTACTTACAGCCGATGGCAGCGCAACGCTGCCGGGGTGGAGAAAGCGTGTGTCACGGCGCCTGCGGCTGCGCTATGTCAGCGCCACGCCGCCACGATGGCGCCCATGACGACCAGGGAGACAAGCTGGTATCCGTTATTGAGGATGTAGAGATTCACCGACCGTTTTTCGTAGAGCACGCTGGCCAATGTGACCGTGGCAATGAACCCCAGCCAGACCATGGCTCCGAGCGCGATCCCGGCACCCAGGGATTGGGCCGCCACCATGGTTGCGAATTTGCGGAGCACCCCCGCCGTGACCAGGGAGCCAATGAAGCTCCAAACGAGGGTGGTCGTTCCCATCCCGCCGCCACTCATGGATTGCTGATTCACACCCATCAGCGACCTCCATGTCTTGCCGAAGAGAGGACCATACCAGAGGAATCCGAGGAAAAATTGCACAAGTGCGGCTACAATCACAACAAGATAACTCAAGCGACGTCACCCCCTCTTGGATTTCCTGCCCGCCTGGCCTGG
>DASWFZ010000115.1:0-18609 GCA_036393975.1 bacterium
AATTGTCGTCACCGATCTCCGTCGCCGCATCTTCGCCGTAGGCTCGATTCACCGTCACGTACTCGCGGAAAATGTTCCGGTGGCCGATACGGACAAAGCTGCGTTCCCCTACAAAGGCCCGGTGCTGCGGTTCTTCGCCCAACACCACGCCGACGCTGAGGCGGTTACCTTCCCCGAGGCTGACCAGGGATTTGATCACGCAGTGCGGACCGATGGACGTGCCCGCGCCGATCGCCGCACCGGCCTCGATAATCGCATAGGGTTCGACGACGACCCCGCTCCCTAACGTGGCGCGCGGATCAACGAGAGCCGTCGGATGCACGGTGACGTTCGTCGCGGCCTGCTTGACGCGTTTCTGGGCCATCACAACTCCTCAGGCGAGTCATCGGCGACCGCAAAGGTGAACTCCCCTTCCGCCACCATCTCGCCATCTACCAGGGCTCGCCCCTCGACCCGCCCGATCCTCCCACGCCTCCACTTAATCGATACCTCCATCACCAAACGCTTACCCGGGGTTACGGGCCGGCGAAAACGCACCTTGTCGACCGCCGCGAAGTACGGAATCCGGCCGGCCAGGTGCATGCCCTGCAGGGCCAGGACGGCGCCCGTCTGGGCAATCGCTTCGATGATCAATACGCCGGGCATCACCGGGGCCCCGGGAAAATGCCCCGCAAAGAACCACTCCTCCCCGGTCACCTCCTTCTCCCCGACGATCCGGGTGTCGGTGAGCTCGGTGATGCGGTCCACGAACAGAAACGGCGGCCGGTGGGGGATGATTTGCTCGATCGCCTCACGGTCCAATATCATCGAAGACCTCCATCTGAGTCAAAACGCTGTCGAGCCCGACGATCCGTGTCCACGCTCAGACTCTGACCGTGCACATGTTCATCTGTCTGTCCATTCGCCCTGCCATCCGATTAACGTGGAGTCGCCGAGCCGGCCAGTCGACGGACGAATTCGACGTGCAGGGTATGGCCGCCTCGGCAGGCGATGACGTGAGCCTGCAGCGGGGCACCGAGCAATGCTAGATCACCGATCAGATCCACTAGTTTGTGCCGCGCGGGTTCATCAGGAAATCGCGGCCGGGAGAGAAAGCCCTCTGGCCCAATCCCAAGCGCATTGTCGACCGTTGCGCCACGGGCAAGCCCGGCCTGCCGCAATGCGTCGAGCTCGTGGGCAAATCCCCACGTCCGGGCCGGTGCAAACTGTGTGGCAAACCGCTGGCGGCGGGGATCAAAGTCCGCAACCTGGGTGCCCAGCGTGGGATGATCCAGAGGGACGATATAGGTCGCCCGAAACATCTGCGAGGGAATCGCGAGCATCCAGGCATTCTCCGTGGCGAGCCACACTGGATGCGGGACCGCGTGGACAGACTGGGTGGCGTCTTGCTCAACGACACCGGCGGCGGCCAACGCCTCAACGTACGGAGCTACGCTTCCATCTAAGATCGGCATCTCCTCGCCACGCACCTCAACCCGGAGGTTACTGATTTCCAGCATGGCCGCAGCAGCCAGAAGGTGCTCCACTGTGCGAATCGGGTGATCCTTGCCCAACGTAACCCCCCGGCGGGTGTCGGACACCTCCTCGACCGAGGCTCGAATTTCTGGAGAGCCCGGCACATCGGCCCGCACGAAGACGATCCCCGCCTGTGTGGGTGCCGGGCGACAGAGGATGGTTGCTGTGCGCCCGCTGTGGATACCGATCCCGGCCAGGGCTGCGGGCTGACGAATCGTCCGCTGCGTGATGGAGGGCGGCCCGTCGGAGGGTGGGTGTGAGACCGTGGGCGACCACGACCCCCTGCGCTGGCGGCGTGGGGTCACCGCCAGTCACCGTCTTCCATGCCACATGAGTCCTGGGAGGATCCGCAGTGCGGGGCTTCGCGGCGACGCGGCGCCCACGCAAGAGGCACGGCGATCACCGAGCGCGGCGACCGCCCCTCCGAGGGCCCTGCGGGGACTCGCGGTGCTTGATCAGGTCGGGTAACTGCTGAAGGGCAGCCTGCTGACGGAGGACCTCGCGGTGCGGTCGCGCGGGGTCCCCCGACACAACGGCGCCGTCGGGAATATCTTTATAAACGGCAGTCCGCGCGAGGACCATCGCGCGAGCGCCGATGCGTACATGGTCTTTCACGCCCACCTGTCCGGCAAGGATCGCGCCATCGCCAATGGCGACACTCCCCGAGATCCCAGTCTGACCGACGATGATCGCCGCGCGGCCGATGGTCACGTTGTGGCCGATCTGCACCAAGTTGTCCACCTTCGTCCCCGCGCCGATGCGCGTCTCGCCCAATGTCGCGCGGTCGACGGTGGTATTGGCACCTATCTCTACGTCGTCCTCAACGACCACTTTCCCGATGTGAGGAATTTTGAGGTGCTGCCCTTGATCGGCGGCGTACCCGAACCCATCGCTACCCAGGACGGCACCAGCGTGCACAATGACGCGTTGGCCGATGTCGGTGCCATCATAGAGCACCACGCGAGGGTAGAGGACGGTGGCCTCTCCGATGAGGACCCGCCCACCAATAACGCATCCGGCCATGAGGACGACTCCCTTGCCAATGCGGCAGTCATCGCCCACCACAACATACGGCCCCACGGTCACGTCTGCGCCGAGTGTGGTGCGCGGGCCGATCACCGCGGTGGGATGGATTCCGGGAACGGACGGAGCGGCCGGATGCAACAGGGCGATGACACGAGCAAAGGCGACGCGAACATCGCGCACGCGGAGTGCGGGTTTGCTCGCGGGGTGGAAGTCCGGCGGCAGTAACAGAGCCGCGGCTGTCCCCGCTTGAGCCTGCTTGAGGTAGCGGGCCTCGCGCACCATGATCAGCGCCCCGGGTCCGCCCGACTCGATGGCGGCCACGTGGGTCACCGCCACGTCGCCGTCGCCTACAACTTCGGCGTCAATGGCCTCCGCCAAGTCTCGGAGCTTCATAGCCCGCCGCAGACGCTGGCATCCGAGGCGGTCGTAGCGCTCTGGGCGATTGCACGACCTCGCGCGCGCACCATCACTTCAACCGTTCCATCACTGCATCGGTCACATCGACTCCCCCCATTAACGTCGGGCCTTTGACGAGGACGATGCGGAGCCGGCGCTGACGTGCGACCTCAGCAGTTGCCTTTCGGATGCGGTCGTTTAATCGCCCCTCGAGCTCCAGGCGCAATGTGGCGAGCTCCCGCACGTGCATCTGGCGCCGCACCGCCAAATCGTTCTGGCTGAGCTGCGAGCTCAGCAGTTGTAGATCCGCTTCCATGGCTTTCTCGCGATCGGAGAGTTGCTTTTGAAAGGAGAGACCCGCGACGGTTTCATTGAGCAGGCGCTGAGTGTCCACGACTCCCAGCCGGGGAGCACATCCGCCGACCAGAACGGCAAGACCCAGAGTGACGAGGAGGCGTCGGGTCATTGCTTGAGTTTCGCCACCACATCGGCGGTAATGTCGATGCCCGCCACGTTGCTGACGTACCGGGTCAGGACGACATCCAGCCTGCGTGTTTGGGCGATCGTCGCGACTTCGATTTTCACTTCAGCCAGAATGCTGTCTTCCAGACGCTGGCGCTTCTCCCGCAGCGCCACGAGTTCACTTTGCAGTTGACGGCTCCGGTCAATCAGGCTCTGCGTGTATGTCCCCTGGCGGCCCGGGAGTGTCGCCTGTCCTCCCAAGATCATCTCCTCGCGGCGGCGTTCCAACCGCGCCCGAAACGTCTTCTCGAGGTCCACCGCCGCGTGCGCAAAATCTGCTTGCGCGGCCTGTTGACGCGCGGCCAGACGTTGCCGGCCTTCTGCCTCAAGGGCATCCTGCTCAGCTTTCAACTTGGCGTTGATTTCGCTTTCTTTGACCTTCTGGAGTTCGCTGAACGCGCTCTGTAATTCATCCATCTTCTCCTGGATCCGCGCGTCGCGTTCTTCTTGGAGGGCCTGCATCTCCTGGAGAAGCTGTTTGCCCTCTGCTTCGGAGGAGAGGCCTGCGACTTCCGCTCGGAGCCTGAGATTGAGGAGTGGATACCGATACTCGTCGCGGATCTTCTGTTCCGCCTCGCGTAGCTGGACGCGCATTGCGTCGCGCTTGGCTATGAGCTCCTCCTCCCCCTGCGCTCGAAGGTCGTGCTGGAGCTGAGCCAGTCGCGCCTCAGCGTCGTGGCGGAGCTCATTGGCAAAGGCCTCGATCTGTCGTTGTCCTTCGACTCTAAGAAACTCAACCTCTTTCCCTAGCTCGACTCGCAACCGCTTCGCCTCCTCGTCCAGCACGCGCTGGACCTCGGGGACCGGCAGCGAGGGGGACTGCGGGACTATGCCCAGTTCGGCTTGGACGTCTTTTTCCTGTTGCAGCAGCACCTCGAGATCCTGCCAGCGAGGGTGCGCATGGGTCACAACCTCCAAATCGACGACACCAATCCGGGCATCGGCCGCCGTGACAGACGAATTCTGGGCGCGTCCTCGACACCCGCCCGCCAGCACCGCTGCCAAGCCGATGAGGCCGAGGCCGATCAGGAACGGAGGCTGCCTGTGTTCGCAAGGGATGTGAGACGACGAGGACCCGGCAACACCCATGATGACGGATGCGCTTCGTCTCCTCCCGAATAGTCCCATGCCAGAAGTGGCCGCCGACGCTACTTCCCGCTCGTGAGCTGGGCGATGACCGCATCGGTCAAGTCCACGCCGCCGTACAGCACGACCTGGCGGTCCAGGATGATGCTGATTCCACGATCATGGCCCACCTTGTCGACAGCGGCACGGATGTCTTGGGTCAACCCCCCCCGCAGCTCATCTTCTTTCTGGACAAACTGCTGCTGGAGTTGCCGATCGAGATCCTGACGCTGGGCGGGCGAGAGATCCTTGGCCCGCTGCTGGAATTCTCGCTGCTTCGCTTGGTAGAACTCTGCGAGCGCGCGCTCCGATGACACTTTGCGGGGGTGGCTGTCGAACGCCCGCTTCATATCCACGAACCCGATGCTAAATGACTGTCCCAAGGCCGGCCCACTCTGCCAGACGGCTGCGCCAATGAGGAGCAGGAGGATTGCCGCGCCACCGACCAGCCACATTGTGGGAACTTTCCGCTGACGGATTTGCATCACAGACCTCCTTTTAGGAAACGAGAGACCACGAAAAAGCACGCCGGGTTCACGCAGACACCACCGGCCCGATGCATCTTCTTCTTGCTGACAGAAATCGCCTTCCCATTGTACTCTCCTCATTCAAGCGGTGCGTACACGTCCCGCACGCCAGTCGCGCTTTGTCCTAGAGATTACTGACCAGGCGGACCCAGGCCTGGCCGGCGGAGTTACCGATGAATTCCCAAGCCAGGAACTCATTGATGCGAAAGGTCGCCGCGCCCTCAAAGACCTGCGTCGGGAATGTCCAGTTTCCCCGGACGCCGACGTCGCGGCTAAACTGGACCGTGGTCCAAAACGTCGTTTCCCGCGGCGTCGGGGCATACGTGACGGCCACAAAGGCCGCGGGCGACACTTCAATGCGCACGCCAACTGCCCCCGTCAGTGCAAGCGGGGTTGGCACCAGCCGGAGTTCGACAAACGGCTCCAGTTGCGGGGACACCAGCCGGCCCAGGCGGGCCACCACGGCGGGGCCGGGGGCCTGCGGGCCAAAATTGAGCTGCGCCTCCACGCGCGCCCGGTACATTTGAGACTCCGCGGTCACGTACACGTACAGGGTCTCGGCGACGTCCAGCCGAGCCAGGGCCATCACGCTATACTCCACTGCCGGCGCGTACGCGGCCAGGTCTTCGTTCAGAAGGTGCTCCATCGCTGCGCGCTGGGCATCGACAAACACCACAGGGAGACCACGCAGCGGGTCGGCCATGGAGGCGACCTGGGGCGCGTGCTGGTCCAACAACAGCAAGGGAATCGACTCCGAACGGAAGCGCACTCCGATATTGCGGACCACGCGGGAGTCCTTCGGGACGATCGTCAGGTCGAGAGTGCTGCGCTCAGCGGGTCGCAGTCGGTAACTGGCGGTAAACCCGGGCAATGCTGTCTCGACCATTTCCCTCACGTGTTGGGCGACCAGAGGCCCAGCCCAATCCAATGCCGCTACAGGAAGGCCGACAAGGAGGCTTTGCACCATCCCCATGGGCCCTGACTGCCACAGCGCCAAGATCACCGGTTGAACTCGCGCGTGCACCGTTTTCAACTCCACGCCGACTGCGACATCGCGGATCACGGCCCCCACTGACCGGAGGCGAATCGTCACGGTTGTGGTGGCGGCTACTTGGACGGCCGCGTCGACGACTGCGTACCCTACGGCGACGCGGTCCACCACGTTCGCGATGGTTTCTTCAGGCTTGGGTTGCAACGCAGCGACCTGATCCAGCGGCAGGCCCGTCAGAAGTCGATCCGCCACACTGAGGACGGTGGTCTCCAAGCGGTTTCGAATGATGGGGTGCGGGCCATCGCCCTCGAACGTCACAACCGCTACAACGCGCACCACCACTCCTTGACCTCGAACGGGCGGGACACCCAGTCCCAGCACGGCGAGGGCGGCAAGTACCATCGAGAAAGTCGCGCACCGAAGGACACCTCGCATCAAGGAGGCGGCGCGGCTAAAACGCGGAATCTCTCCTCTGAAGTCTCGGTGTCGCTGGCACAGCCGCCGCACGCGCGCATTAACACCTTCCCACGACCACACTATGCGGGGCACAGGAGGCGTCGCGTTAGAACGGGGCGCCCAAGGACAGCCACGTCTGCCGCGTGCCGTCAGGTCCCCACGCCAAGTCAATACGGATGGGTCCCAACGGCGTGGTAATAGCAATTCCAAAGCCGTAGCCCACCAACAGGTTCAAGGAAATGGGAGCGCTGCCCGCGTCGACGAAGAGGATCGACGTGATGTCTTGGAAGGACGGGATCAGCGCACTCATGGGGAACCGGTACTCGAGGTTCGCGACCCCAATGCTGTTGTCCCGAAGGAACCCGATGGGGAGACCCCGCACCGTGCTCGGCCCCCCTAGAATGTACCGTTCCTGCAACGGGAGGTTGCCGACCGCCGAGCCAAGGAGCACCCGGGTGACAATGGTACTCTTTTCCCCGACCGGGAACAGCCGCTGGGCGTCGAGCGTGTACTTGGTGAAACTGAAGTCGCTACCAAACGCTGCAGCAGCTAACTCGCCCGTTAGAGTGACGATGCTTCCATCCGTCGCATTGAACCGAGAGTTTCGCGTGTCTCGCGCCGTACCCAGCTGAAAGCTCACAACCCGCCCAGGTACAAACCCGACCGGCGGTGGGCAGGGGCAGACCGTGCTATTCGGGTCCAACGGAAGCACCGTAATCTGCGAGAGTTCACTGCGTAACCGAAGAGATGAGATCGTGCCGCCGTCAGTCGACCTACTCAGCGTGGCCAGCGCGCCCGCACGCTGCAGCCCGTAGCGGGAGGTCAGGGTACCCGTGGTGTACTCCGACTCCACGGAGTAGCGGGAAAACACGCTCAGGTCAAGCGCCGTTCCGTTGGGCTCGAGGAAGGGTTCGTTGAGGCTGAGCTCATAGTTGAGTTGCTGGTTAGAACCTGTCTGCACCGCCCGCTCGGCCCGAATCACCACCGTCTGCGCGCGCCCTTGCCAGTTGCGATCCCGGTACTCGATGAACCCCAGCAGTCCATCGCGCGAACTGTACCCCAAGCCGAAGGAGGCCTGCGCGGTGCGCGCTTCCTTCACCTCAATGATGATCACCGCCGTATCGGGGGCGCTGCCGGGCTCGGGCCGTGCGCGGATGGATTCGAACAGCCCGGTGTCAAAGAGCCGCTGCAGGTCCTTCTGCAGCACGTTGACGTTGAAAACAGCCCCGACTTTGGTCTCGCGCACGTAGCGCTCTGCCACCTTAGGCACCGTCTTCCGAAGCCCTTCGAAACGCACCGCCTCGACACGGCCTTCAATGACCCGGATCCGCAGGCGGGCCTGCCCCAATTCGTTGGCCGGTAGGACGCTGAGGTCAGCGACGTGGGCGAGGATATAGCCGCTGTCCTCATAGCGCTTCTGAATCCCCCGAGCCCCCTCGCGCATCGTCTTCAGGTTTAAGACCTCCCCGATCGGCACACTTAGCGCGGCTTTGATGTCCTCCGCGGGGAGCACGGTGTTGCCCTCGATGATGATCTCTGCGACCACCGGGTTCTCCGTCACCAAGAACACGACTGCGACGCCCCCCGGCTCAGGTTCCAGTCGACCCGAGACGTCGGTGAACCAGCCCAGGTCATTGATCGCCCGCACGTCGGCCCGAAGCTTCTCGTCGCTGACCTGCTCGCCCACCTTTGTCTCGGTGACCGCGGCGAGAATCTTCTCCGAGGGAATGTGCAGGTTACCCGAGACGGCGATCCGCTGGACGATCGGTGGCGGAGGTACGGGTTGAGACGGTACCGCGGGCGGAGCGGAGGGCGCCGGCTGTTGGGAATACCCGGGTGCGGGGCGCAAAACCAAACACGCCAGCACGACTGCTACAAGCCCCGCGCGGATTGGAAAACCCCTCACCGGTCCTCCTTTGCAGGCGCACGTTCGAACTGGGCCGCGCTGTAGCCAGCGGCCGAATGGTGACATAAACACCGCGGGGGGCTACGGCAACGGTGAGCCGACGGCGGGGTCTTGTCGCAGTACCCGCTCGGCAGTTAACACGAGGTCAAGCAGGCTCGGCCTCGATCGTGATGGGAGACGGAAGCTGGCCGCGTGCCCACTGGCCGAAGCAGAGTATGCCTGGCCTTGGGCGGGCAGCGGTGCAGCCATCTGAGATGACTCGCTCTGGGCGGCTGTGCCCGGTACCACCGCGTGAACGGGCACCGCACGCATCGCCATCGGCGCGCTGGAATGGAAGGACGGGCTGACCACCGGTGGGGGCGGCGTGGTCGCCACGGCGTGCGGGGCAATGGACCATCGCCCGATCAGCAACAGAGCAGACGCGACGACGGCGGCGAGAAGAAATGGCATTGCGGCGGCAGGGCGACGCGCCGTGCGCCGACGCGCCCCTGCCGTATCCATGGCGTGGCGTAACTCGGCATCAGCCAAGACCAGGGTGAGCAGGCTGCGCGCGTGATGCCCCGCAGTCCACTGACCCCGTGCGCGGGCCAACCAGCGTTCCGTGAACCCGATCCGCGACAGTATTTGTTCGTCGTTACTGGTCACGCTGATCCTCCCCCAGCTCTCCATCCAGCATACTTAATATCCAGGCGCCCTGCGGACTTGGTGCACGTCATCGAGTACAAGGGCGCGCATATGGGCGAGGGCCTGCTTGTGCAGGCGATAGAAGTGGGACAGGCTGATCTGCAGCTCCGCGGCAATCCGCCGCGGCGCGCGGGATTCGACGTACGTCGCGTGTAAGATCGTGCGCTCCCGCGCGGGCAGTTCCTCAATAGCCCGGCGCACCTGCTCCAGGGTGGCCCCCTCCTCGACGACGGCAAACGCGTCATCGGAGGACGGGTCGGACAACCGGCTGAGCGGAGGGAGCTCTCCTTGATCATCCATCTCCAGCGAGTACTCTACCGGTCTCGCGCGTCGAAGAGTGTTCAGCACGCGGCCTCTGATCCGGTAAGGGGCAAACGTCGAGAATCGGACGCCGCGGGTGTGATCGAACCGCTCTACCGCCTCGATGAGCCCCACCGTCCCTTCTTGGAGCATGTCCATCAGCAGGGCATCGGGGGGTCGGATCTGCATGACGATCTTGAATACGAGTGGTTGATACGACTCAATGAGACGCAACCGCCCTTCGGGATGGCCTTGGATGCGGTACTGGTGCCAAAGCGATCGCTCCTCCTCGGCGCTCAGCAGAGCGACTTTCTGGAGTTCAGCCAAATACTCGGTCAGAACAGAGGGGGACGCTTGTGGCACCCGCCCCTTTTCGCAGACGCGGCGGAAAAGTCCTGCCCTCGCGTACGGGAGGTGGAATACCGATCTAACAGATCACAAAGCGGACGGCTCTGTCGGCGGGGAAGTGCTAAAACCGATACGTAATCCGGTACAAGACATCGTACGTGCCTTGGTTGCTCACCGAAAAGCTTACGAGCATGATGGGGGTAAACCGATACTCCATGGCCCACACGTGTCGGGGGTTGACGCCGAGTTCCGACGTCATCGTCATGTAGACGTTGCGCACCACGGAGGCGCCGACACGCAGGAGCAGTGGCTGCTCTGCATCGTAGACGATTGTGAACTCCTCCAAGCCAAATGCTTCTCCGACGGCCCGGCCCACCGTGCCGAAGACTGCTGTTCCCACCTCCGACTGCAGCACCGACTGAACGCCGGTCCCCCCCATGAGCCTCGTCACGCCGACGCGGCCCGCGAGTCCTGCCAGGATCCGATCTTGCGGTAGCGTTGGGTCGGAGGTTAGATCGACGACCAGCTCATCGGGAGTCCCATAGACATGCACAAACACTCGCACGGGATCAATGCGGCGGTCTGACCCAATGAGTGTGACCACCTGGATCGTGGTTTCGGCTCGAGCATCCACGTACGGAGTCGTCCCGCGAATCTCCGCGAATGTTGCGCGCCCCTCGGTCAGCGTAAATGTGGAGTTGAACGCGCTGAAGGTCCCCCGCAAGGAATCCACCTCGCCAGCCAGTTGCGGCCGCTGCCACGGCCCCGCAGCGTGGACGGAGCCCTCCACTTGCAGGCGCAGTCGCCCCAGGTTGATCCACACCCCCTCTCCCGCAGCGAGCCTCAGGTCCAATACGGGGCCGGCGTCCAAGGTAGGCTCCGTCTGGCCGCGCCCAGACGGGACGAAGAGGTCACCGTGACTGAACACAATCGACCCACTGACAGCCGGATGATCCAGCGGCCCTTCCAGGCGTACTGTGCCGTCAAACACTCCGTCGATATTTGGGGCGTATTGCACCCGGGCACCTGAGGCCTCCAGGTCGAGGGCGAGGCGATCCGGCTTGAATCGTGCCAGGCCTACAGTCCCGGTCAGCGCGAGCGTCCCGTCTCCGGCTTGGGCGCGCAGCGCGGTGATGCGGACCTCGCTGCCAGCCAAGGCCACTTCCCCTTGGAGACCCGTGAGGGCGGGGTCGAGGTCGCGCAGCTTGACCGTCCCGCCGTTTACCGCGAGTGCACCCTCTAAGCGCGGTTGCAGCATTGTCCCCGTTAAGGACACGTCTCCTGAAAGCGGTCCCTGGGCCCGCTCGATTCGATTGGTGAGCGCCCCAAGCAAGCTGAGGTCCGCGCTGAGGAGGGAAGCGTGGAGGTCGATCGGCCGCGTTTCATCGATGACAAGATGCGGAAGATCTACGGGTAGCGTGCCCAGAACCTCGACTCTGTGCTGATCTTGCGCTAATAAGCCCTGCTCGATGTGCACCTGGCCTGCTTGATAGTAGGCTTGGACCACGAGGCGATCGAAAGCCATCGCTCCAACCCGGCCGGCCCCCACAGCTGCGGACAGACCGACCAGGGGATCACTGGGAGGCCCGCTGACCTGCAGCGTAAATTCGACCTGCCCGCCCAGAGGCGGCTGGAAGCCCACTAGCGGCCGCAGCGCATCCAGATCGAACCCCTGGCCGCTGAGTTCGAGTTCGCTGGTCCCGCTCAGATCGACACGGCCCGCACCGATGAGGGTACCCTGATCGAGTGCGACCTGCATCGTCCGCAGAAAGACAGCGCGGTTCCCAAAGGTGGCTGTCACCGCCGCATGTGAGATGGGATGCACGCCCAGAACACCGTCGGTCAACTCCGCGGCCAGAGCGGCACTGGGATTACTCAGCCGCCCCGTGAGGGTGATGCTGCCGTCCACCGCTCCGTCCAGGGTGAAGGGCACCCGGGCTCGACCCATGGCCAGCAGCGTCGCGAGTCTGGTCTGGTGAGCGTCCATCCGCAAATCCATCACCGGGTCCTCGGCAAATAACACCGTCCCCGACAGTCGGAGGTCTCCTCCCGCCTGGAACAGCGTTAGGGGAGTAAGCACGACGCGGCTGCGTTCGTACCGCACCGTCCCCTCGGCCCGCTCGATAGGTTGTCCGTTGAGTTGGAGCGAGGTGGACGCGATCGCGGCAGACACGAGAGGTGCAGCCAAAGTCCCCCCCATGGTCCCGGTCAGATCCACGGCGCCCTCCACGCGCATGGCCCCGGTGCGAAACGCTGTGACCCCCCGCAGGTTAAAGTCCTTTGCGGACACTTCCAACGCGAGACGACCGTGTTGATCCACACTGCCGCGCATCGCGATCCGCGACCCCTCCACCTCTAGCAGCGCATCATCTAAATACAGCGTGGAGCGCGTCCACCGGAATACCGCACTCGCCCGGTCGACTTGCTGCCCTTGGACCCGCCCGCTGGTCAGCGCTACCGACCCGTCGGCGAGGGGGGCACGGAGGGTTCCTGTCACGCGCGCGGTCCCATCTACCTCACCCGTCATGTCCAGGGGAACCTTGGCGATATCAAGCAAGCGCTGGGCAGAGATGCGATGCGCCTGAATGGTGAGATCCACCCGCCCGGGATCCATCCACACGATCTCCCCGGCGGCTTCGTAGCGTCCTACTCCGTCCCGCAGCGCAATGCCGGGGGTCTGGAACCTGTTCTCGCTGACCTGGATGCGCCCGAGCGCTTGGTCAAAGGGAACGGGGCCCAGTCGGCCATCGCGCGCATCGAGTTGGCCGGACAGGACGGGGGAGTCCGCCGTTCCGGCGACCCGGCCGACGATGTCAGCCGTGCCTGCGAGCCACCCCGGGGGGCCGAGTTGAGTGCCGAGGTTGCGTAGGTTGAGATCGGTGGCCACCACAGCCAAGTCGACCGGACCTCCCTGCACCACCGTACCTCTGGCGTGGACGAGGGCCGGACCGCTGCGGGCTTCGAACCGATCGAGTTGTACCGTCCCCTGGTTGAACCCCACGATCATGTCCGCCCGATCGACGGTCAGGCCGGCGATCATCCCTTGGGTGAGACTCAGACGCGCCTGCCCGACCAGGGCCTGTGGCGTCCCGGAGAGCGCGACGAATCCGCTGGTCGGCCCTTGCAGCGGAATCGCGGTCAACCCCCCGTCATCTGCCACATGGGCACCGACACGATCGAGATCCGCGAGAACGAATAACTCGCGAGTGGGCAGGGCAATCCGCGCATAGCCGCGCGCGTGCCCGCCGCCGACGGCGACCGTGGCATCATGCAAGACTAAGACACCGCCGTAGTACTGGACCTGTGTAGAGAGATTCGAAAACGTCTGGCCGTTGACCCGGCCCGCGGCGTCCGTCACCTTCCCCTCCACCAGTAAGGACGCCTCCGATCCGGACACTCGCACCTCACCCCCGACACGTCCAGAGATCTGCAAGCCCGTGGCAGGAGAAACCAGGCGGCGGAGAGTGGCGAGGTCCATGGAGACCGAGCGGACGGCCAGGTCCACGCGAGGTCCGCCCACGTGCGCGACCTCGCCTCGGAGCCAGACCGGCGATCTCTCCACGGTCATCGTCAAGCCGTCGGTCATGGCGCGCGTATTGTCGACGACGACGGGACCCTCGATGTCGGTCAGCGCCACACGTTGGGGGAGGAGGATGGCACGTCCATCGTGGATCTGCAGCCGTCCTCGGATGTCCCCCGCGGTGTCGGTCCCCCAGCGGGACAGCAGGACGCGCAATTCACCGTCTACCGTTCCCCCCACCCACTGCAAACGGTCTACCGGGGCCACGTACCATCCCCAATACCCCGCCGACGCCCCGCGCAATGTGAGCGTGAGATCCGCGAGTTCCGCAGATGGCAGGACCGTTCCCACGGCGTGGATCAGCGCGGGCGTGCGGCCATCGGTGTGCACGGTATCGAGGTCCACGTGCAACTGCGGCGCATGTTCCCAAGAGATCGTCCCGGTCACACGCTCAAAGTGCGCCACAAACGGGGTGGGCTTGTCCCAGGAATCGGAGAACAGCACGGTGGCCTCGCGCAATTCAACCGTCCCGGTGAACGCCGCCAGTCCGGGGGTGTGTTGGCGGGGGGGAGGAAATTCAGGGAAGTTCCAGTGGGCTTTCGCGTCGCGAGCGAGGATCAGGTGGGGGTGGTCCAGCTCGATCGTACTGAGGCTGGATGTCGGCCCGCGGCCGCGGAGCAGGTCGATCAGCAGCGGCACCGGACGAAACCGCAACACGATGCGGGGGACAACCAAAAAGTTCCCCGGCTCCCCGGGGCGAGGGCCGATGCGGACATCGTCCATCTCGATCCCACGCAAGGGATCGCCCGCCAGCCGCCGGACGTGGACTTCCCGGCCTAGCGCCTGGGAGAGCTGCGACGCCACCGTGGCGCGCGCGGAGGCGCCCGCGCCGGACGATGCCACGTAGACTAGTCCGGCACCCAGCACCAGGAGGAGCCCAAGCACGATCAGCGTTACGCGCATGCTCTGCGATTAGCACCGGGCTGGCGCCGGCATGCCCGGGAGCACCGGCGCCGTTATGGTCATTCCCTGCACGCGGGGACTGTATTCCGGGACGCACCGAACTAAACCCCGCCCCCTCAGCACGGATGAGGACACGGGTCCGTTGCGCTAGCGAACGATAATGGGGATCTCCGTGCCGCCCTGAACGACCCAGTCCGTGCGGACCATGTCGCCTGCGAAGACATCGAACTTTACAAAGTCGCCGCCGGTGGCCGGCAACCCGTAAGGAACTAATTGAAGGCGCACATCAGTACTCTTCCCAAAATCTTCGAAGCGGTCGATGGCCTCCTGCAGCGTCGACACCGATGACGGCGCGGGCTCGTCTTGGAGGGATTGGGCCAAACCGCCGCCCAATTGCGCCGGAGGCGTGGCAGGCCTCGCGGCCGGTCCCACCAGGAGCACGGCCGGACCGCGGGGGTAGTTTAAGGGGATCGGGATCTCGATCAACCGAGACGCCACGGCCTCATCGCGGTAGGGCCGCAGCAAGAGGCGCACCCGCAGGCTCCCGCCCGGGGTGACCTCGCGGCGTTCGGCCACCGCGTCCACGATCGCGGCCGTCATGCGCTTCGAGGACAGGCCGATCTCCACGCTCATGTCGATCGGCTCGAGAGACACCAAGTCGTTGTAGAACAAGAAGTTGAGCGCGTCGGGAACGTCGGAAACCGCGGCCGTCGACACGTCCTGGCTACTGTAGAAGATGTTTTCCCGCGTCACCGTACGGGGCAGACCCTTGGCGCGCAGTGTGATCTTCACCTTGGCCGTCCCGCCCCCCAGGACTTGGTCCCGAGCGGTGTCGACCGCTGTCAGCGTCATGGCCGCTGCGAACACCCGGGCGAGGTCCCGCCGCCGGACGACGTGCATGCCTTTCTCAAGGCGCTTCCCGGTATCCAGGTTGGTCACCGCGACGCGCACCGCAAACATTTGCGGCATGCGCCCCACGATCCCCCGGATGCCGGCGCCGCGATCTTGATCGATCTTGCCGATCAACTCCCCCAGCGTTCCTTCTTTGAATGGCTCCTGCAGCGTGCGCACGACGGTCACGATGTTCGATGTCGTCAGAGCGTACTCGACATCCCCGAGTTGGTCCCAGGGATGGCCGCAGATCAGCAACTTGTCTCCGGTACGCAGCGTCACGGTGCACATGCCGCCGAAGTTCACATCGCCGCGGACCTGGAGGATCCCCACCGAACTCCCGCCCACGATGGGCGCGGCTTCAAACGTGGCCGTTGATTGGTCGTACTGCTGCAGCGGCCGGGCTGAACCCCATACCTCTTGCAGCAGACGCACGCCGCGCGCGGACAACCCTGAGACCATCGCCGGAAACGCAGCCGGAATAAACGCCACTGTCTCCTGCGCCCCGCCCCTCTCCAGCACCGCCGCCTCCGTCTCCGAGTTGGCGATAATCACGCGAGAGATGCGGCGTGCCCCGATGTTGACCGGCGGACGCGCCGTGAACGTACGTGGCCACGCAGTCGGCGCCGCGCCGGTGGGCAGATCCAACACCGCCAACATCTCTTCGATCGGGGTCGCCAGTGCCAGCTCACGTTTGTTCGGCTGGAAGAGGTAGCCTGCCGACAACGCCCCCATCAGTTTCCCATTGATGTACAGGGGGCTGCCGCTCATACCGGCCGCGGTCCCGCCGGTGCGATCGGTTAGCGGCCCGAACGCGCGAAAGAGGATGAGGTGGCGGACCGGGATGATACCGCCCCCGCCGGAGAGCACGCCGATGACTTCAAACTCGAATTCTTCAATTTTCTGCCCTTGGACGACGGTGCGGCCAATGCCGCGCATCCCGGGTTTGACCTCGGCGAGCGGCATGATGGGCGGGAGGTCACTGCGCGGTTGAGCCCAGGCCGCATAAGGGATCAGGAGCGCCACCAGAAGTGCAATCGGCATGACGAACCGTCTGATCACGTGCGTGCCTCCCTCACCGTCTATACCCCGCAGAACATCTGGCCGTCCTTACTAGCCCACAATACCGTGAGCACGAAACTCGCCTGTCCGCCTGAGCCTGGCCGGACCGTGACGCTCGGCGGCGCGCGGTGCTCACCTCACAATACTCCAATGCCGACAACTTCGCATCTATGCTGCCAACCTAGGAAGTGGGGGCTCCCGCCTCAGACCCGCGGGGGACCCTTTACTTCGGCTGCAAGCGAACGACTACCGCACCTCGTTCCACATGCTCGCCGGGTTTCACCAACACCTCGCGCACCGATCCACCGTGCGGGGCGCGGGCAGCCACGCCGACTGTGCCGGTCAACGCTGTCCGTACATAAACCAGCGGCTGGCCGCTGTCCACCTGATCGCCCTCCTTTACCAGATGGTCAGCCAGTACCCTCCCCGCCAAGCTGCTCTTCACGTTAAACCATGTCTGCCCGGAGGACAGCCCAGGGGGAGTGGCCAGGGTCACCACGAGCGCAAAGCCCAGAAATGCGAAAGCGGTGATCGCGCCTTTCATTTCTCTCCTCATGAGTATAGCCCGCGCATAGCCTCGTCCAGACAGCTATCCGGCGAACTCCTCAGGCCGCTGAGTGCTCTTCTGATAGTAGAAACGTAGAGTTTGGAGGATTCGTTCGGATGCCCGTCCATCCCCAAACGGGTTGCGGACCTGCGTCATCGCCTGGTACGCGCGGGCATCTGTCAGCAAGCGCGTCGCCTCTTGGAGGATCTTCGTGCGGTCGGTGCCCACGAGCCTCATCGCGCCCGCCTCGACCCCCTCCGGCCTCTCGGTCAGTCGGCGGAGCACCAGGACCGGCCGTCTGAGTGCCACCGCTTCCTCTTGGATTCCGCCCGAGTCCGTGAGGATGAAATACGCCCGCCGCATCAGCTGGATCCAACTGGCGTACGGCGGAGGCTCAATGAGATGCGCCCGCGGGTGCCCGCGCAGGGCGTCTTCTGCAATCCGTCGCACGGCCGGATTGGGGTGAACGGAGAAGACCACCTCGAGATCGGCAAACCGATCAAGGAGTTCCCGCAAAGCGAGGTACGTTTCGCGCAGAGGCTCTCCCCAGTTTTCTCGGCGGTGCGTCGTGACCAACAGCAGGCGGCGGTGAGGCGTCACGGGCACGCCGGGCACGGGCGGCACATCAGTCAACTCGCGCACGTGCGCGAGCGCATCGATGACCGTATTTCCAGTGACGAAGATGGCCTCTGCGGAAATGCCCTCGCGCAGCAAGTTCGACTTCGCGCGCGGCGTGGGCGCAAAGTGCACGTCGGCCAGCGCGGAGGTCATCCGCCGGTTCAGCTCCTCGGGAAATGGCTGGTACTTGTCGTGCGTGCGCAAGCCGGCTTCGACGTGACCGATCGGGATCCGGTGGTAGTACGCGGCAAGGGCTCCAATAAAGGCGGAATGCGCGTCGCCTTGCACGAGGACCATGTCCGGATGGACCTCGTCCAGCGCACGGTGCAATCCCGCCAAGCCGCGGGTCACAATGTCCACGAGCGACTGCTCCGGGCGCATGATATCCAGGTCAACATCCGGGGTGATGCCAAACAGTTGCGTCACCTGATCCAATAGTTCCCGGTGCTGACCCGTTACGACGACGATGGGGAGAAACTCGTGGCTCTCTCGAAGGGCCTGGACGACGGGGGCAAGCTTCACGGCCTCCGGGCGCGTCCCAAAAACGGTCATGATGACCAGACGCCCCGAGGCATCTCGCACACGCGATGGCGCCTGTTGAGGGTGGATTAGGGTTGCCATCGCACCCACGCCGAGAGGACCAGACGGCGGTGCGCGACACCGATCCCCACGCGCACGGGGCTAGCGCATGCGAGCCGGATCGGACAGTTCAGGACGAGGGGCTTTCGGTAAGCGGAACAGACCCAACCGCCAGCCCAAGGTGATCAACACCGCGGCGATCACTGCTAGGAGCACCACGGATGGCGTGCGGCTGATGCCCGCCACTGCGAGGCCGCCCAGCCCCAGCGTCGCCGACACTAACCACAATAGCACGACAACCTGCCGCTGCGAGAGACCCAGGTCCAGCAAGCGATGGTGCAGGTGTCCTCGATCCGGGCGGAAGATGGAGACGTGGTTGCGGTACCGCCGCACGATCGCGTACCCCGTGTCCAGGATGGGAATGGCTAACGCTAGAATCGGGACGGCGAGGCTGAGCACTGTCGCCGTCTTCACCATTCCCTGCACAGCAGCAGCGCCCAACAAGAAGCCCAACAGCATGGAGCCGGAGTCACCCAAGAACAATCGCGCCGGGTTGAAGTTATGGCGCAAGAACCCGAGAGCGGATCCCGTCACCGCCGCTGCCAGGGTCATCGTAACCATGTCCTGCCGATG
>DASWFZ010000116.1:0-3786 GCA_036393975.1 bacterium
TAGATCAACGGCACCGTGATCCCGACGATGAAGGCAACCCAGAAGACGACCTCTTCAAGGCGGGAGGAAAAGAGAGGTGACATAGCGGATTCAGTCTAAGAACTAGTGCAATCAAGCGCTGCGCACTTTGGCGGTCAGTTGACCCCAGACAACCGAGTCGACGTGGCGCAGTACCGTCACCCCGGTTTCCCCGGCCCGGCTCGCGGGCTCGCCTCGTGCATCCATGCTGGTCACAGCCCGAATCTCGCAGCGGAAGCGGACGGGAATCGAACCCGCCGGGGGTGTGGGGTTCAACAATCCCGTCACGTCACGACTTGGGTGTGACATTTCGCCCTCGTCAAGTGATCCCTGTTTGCAACCATTCCGGTGCCTGGCAACAAAGAGGAAGTGGTCGGATTTGTCGGGGCGATGTTTAGTTACATAGGGCTTCGACCTGGAAGGGTCTGTTGGCTTCCACCAGGCTCCGATCGAGACCCCAATCGAGACAATGCGGTTCGGTAGAGGAGGGCAGATGAGCGAGTTTCTTTTTCCCGGCGTCTACGTGGAAGAGGTGCCGTCCGGACAACATGCGATCGAGGGCGTAAGCACCACGACGACCGCCTTCCTGGGCAGGTCAGATCGAGGGCCGATCAGGACGGCGGCCGAAGTCACGACCTTCCTCGCACATACGCGGATCTTCGGCGGCCTGGATCCTCGCTACGAGCTGGGCCACGCGGTGCTGGCGTTCTTTGAGAACGGTGGCGAGAGGGCTTGGGTCGTGCGTGTCGCAGGGGGCGTATCGCTTGCAGAGGGACTGACGGCTCTGGATGTCGTGAAGGAATTCGGACTGTTGTGTCTGCCGGGCGAAATGGACGTGGGGACCTTACGTCTGGCGCTCGCGTACGCGAAGCGCCGCGGGGCGTTCCTCATCGTGGATCCGCCGGGTCTGGAACTTCGATCGGCGGTCGGACTGGCGCACGCCCTCGCTGACGCCGGCAGCGCCCACGGGGCGATCTACTACCCACCGTTACACATGGGGCGCGCCGGCGAGGGTGCCCGGGTTAGTGCGCCGAGCGGGAGCGCGGCTGGGATCTATGCCAGGACGGACCGGTCGCGCGGCGTATGGATCGCTGCGAGCGGTGCGGAGGCGGTACTCCTGGGAGGGTACCGACCCGCAGCGGCACTGGACGACGGGCAGGTCTCGGAGCTGCAGGCTGCCGGCGTCAACTGCATCCGCGATCTTCCGGGTTTGGGTCCGGTGCTGTGGGGTGCCAGGACCCTACAGGGCGGCGATCCGAGCGGCTCGGAGTGGAAGTACGTGAGCGTGCGCCGGTTGTCCATTTATCTCGAGCGCAGCATGGACAGCGGAACGCAATGGGCAGTGTTCGAGCCCAATGACGAGCCCTTGTGGGCGGGGGTGCGCGTGGTCGTCGGAGCGTTCATGGACGCCCTCTACCGAGCCGGCGCTTTCCAGGGCCGAACCCCGTCGCAGGCGTACTTCGTGCACTGCGATCGGCAGACGATGACCCAAGGCGACCTCGATAATGGCCGCCTGCGGGTGGTGGTGGGATTCGCCCCCCTGAAGCCGGCGGAGTTCGTGCGTGTGGAAATCACGCAATTGACCGCTCCCGTGGCTATCGAGGTGCGCCGTGAGGCGACAGGCGAGTCGGGTATGCGGATTCGTCTGTCAGGCGAGAAGCTCTGCGACCAGGGTTTTTCCGTGCAGGTCGAGGGGAGCGAAGGCTGGATCGTGTGGCAGCGGGTCGACTCGTTCGAGGGAAGCGGTCCCGAAGACCCGCACTACGTCCTGGACACCGAGCAAGGGACCATCACCTTCGGGGACGGCGTCCATGGCGCCGCCCCTGCCGTCGGCGCAGCGATCCAAGCGGCATATAGGTACGGTGCGGGGCAGGTCGGTCAGGGCAGAAGCTAAGGTCCTGCGCATTACGCAGCCTTTAGGCCTGGGCTTGAATTCGGATTTTGGTCGGGGGGCCCGGGATTTGAACCCGGGGCCTCACGGTCCCGAACCGCCGTCGTGGTGTGTCCTCGAGTATCCCCGCGGCTCCTCCAAGGCTCCCCTGTACTCGAATTGCCGCTTCCTTGTGTCATTGCGTGTCCTCCCAGATCCTCCCGGTTCCGGGATTCTGCGACCCGGTTGTGACCCGGCGCGGGACCTAAATGAGACCAGGCAACTGGTCGCGGCCGTCGTCAGGTTGGTCAGGAGTACGAGTCCCTTCGAGTGGGCCTCGGTGGACTCGAACTACCTACACCCCGCAGCCACATCTGGAGGTCGGGGGACAGCGGACGCAAGTCGTAGACCAGCAGAGTCGAGCACCTCGGACTTGAGCACGATGGCCCAGGTCTGCTTGGTTGAGGGACTGACTGCCATCGAGGCCGGTTGCCGCGCAAGTCCGCCGTAGAAATCGGTGCCGACTACCATCAGACGCATGGTCGTGGGTCTGCACTTAATGTCAGCTCAAGCCCAGGGGCTGCTCGTCCTAGGACAGAATCACTCATTGACAGCGTGACCGCGCTGCGCTAATACCGCGTGTGTAATACACGGTTCCTCAGGGCGCGCAGCCGCGTCGCTGAAAACAACCTCGTTTGCACAGAGGAGATGGGAATGTTGAGACGAGCTTTATCGCGGCCCCTTCTTGGACTTCTGAGCGTCGCGCTGCTGGGTGTCCTGGCAGCGACCCCGGCGCAGGCTTACGGTGCGGCGAACTGGCAGATAGCCTTTGCCGGCACGGGCACCGCCCCGAGCACCGGTTTCGGCTTTGGCTTCTGGGGATGGTGCGAGTTCACTGGAGGCGTCACGTCCGGCAACGACGGGGATTGTGAATTCTCGCAGTACTTCCACGCGCCCGCAGGCGGCGGATTTACTTGCGAGGAGAGCCTCGATATCACATCTTGGAACGCGTCCGGCGGCACCTTTGTAGTTTCGGGGACTGCCTCCGTGAATCCCTCCTCGCTGACTGGTCCTTGCGTTTCGCTCTTCCCAGGTTCGACCAACTTCTCTGGCGTAGACAGCGGGATTCCCGCCGCGCCCGGCCACTACAACTTGGGCGGCCTAGGCCCAGGTCTCGCGGGCGAGTTTCAGATCCAGGTGGTACAGGTCCGGTAGACGCGAGGCGTCGCCGAACTCAGTTTTGACAACCGCACACGGAGAGGCAAGATCATCTCCCTCTCCGTGGCGGCCTCCCAAAGAACAGAGCCTCCATCAACCCAGTTCAGGACACTATTTCAACTCTCGGATCGAACTCGCAGGAGGCGTCCTCAACCTCGTCAAGGCCTCCCGCGACCAGCTCGAGCACGCTCTCTTCCTTGACGACTAGTCGCGCGCGCACGCAGCGTGGGAAGGTTCTTACGGTCCGTTCGCGGCCACACTTAACTGATTCGCAACGTAAATAGCGACCTTTGTTCAGGTTGCCAGCCGGTATTGACGATCAGGCTGCGGCGTCGCCGAGTCGGGGCCGATCTGCCCGATTCAGGAAAGTTTCAACTTGTGCGATGGCCTGGTGACATTCGGGCAGTAAGGTCATCTGCTCAAAGGTGTGAATCAATCCCGGCCAGATCCTGAGCATCACGTCCACTCCTGCTTCGCGAGCTCGACTGGCCAGGCCGACCGCGTCATCCATAAGCACCTCGTGATCCCCCGCCATCACAAGCAGCGGCGGCAGGCCATCGAGGTCGGCGTATAGGGGCGAGATCAGCGGGGAGTAGGGATCCTGTCCGGCCAGGTACCACTTGCTTACCATCTGAAGAAATGCGGGAGTCAGGAGGTCGCGTCGCCCGTTGCTGCGAATC
>DASWFZ010000117.1:0-13141 GCA_036393975.1 bacterium
CCCCCGAGCACCCGCGCGCGCTCTCGCATCCCCGTAAGACCATGCCGATCCTCTGGCACCGCCCGGAGATTGAATCCACCCCCGTTGTCGCGGATCGATAGCTCTACACGACGCGGGGTCTGGTGAAGGCGGAGCTCGACCTCCGTGGCTGCCGCGTGGCGGCGAATGTTCGCGAGGGCTTCTTGCGCGATGCGGAAGAGCTCCCCTTCGACTCGGGAGGGCAGCGCCCGCGGGGCGTCTGCGATCACGTGGACGCGAATGCCCGTCTCAGAGGTGAACGCACGTGAGAGGGCCCGCAACGCCGATCCGAGCGGTTTGCCTTCTAACGGCGCCGCCCGTAAATCCAGCACCGACCGGCGCGCCTCCTCCAGACTCTCCCGCGCCGTCTGCAACGCCCGCTTGAGACGCTGCCTGGCGCGGGTGGGATGTTTGCCGAGTTGGCGGAGTGCGCCTTCAACGTGGAGGGCAATAGCGGTCAGTCCCTGGGCCAGGGTGTCGTGGATCTCGCGGGCGAGGTGAGCGCGTTCCTCGGCGCGGGCCAGTTGGGCGCTTTCATCGGCGAGCCGGGCCCGCTCAATGGCGATACCGACCTGATACGCAATCGTCGACAGCAGGTGGAGTTCATCATCGGTCAGCCGGCGCCAGGAGGGACCGGTGACGTTGAGGATGCCCAGCGGCTTGTCTTGGAAGTAGAGAGGAATGCTCGCGTGATACGCGAGCCCCTCGGTGAGATCGGCGGCCTGCCGCAAGACAGCGGGTCGGAGCCGGCTGCATTCCAGCACGTCGATGTTCTTTGGCGTCAGTTCCCCGTCGTTGAAAGCCTCCAGACACCAGCAGGGACGACCTGTCATCCGCACGGGGGTCTGCAGGTACGGAGGGAGATTGCGTGCGGCCGCATTGTAGAAGTGGCCGGTGTCCGCATCCTTCAACCAGACCCAGCCGGTACGGAGGCCGAGTAAGTCCGCGACGAGCCCTAACGCGCGTTCCAGGGCCTGCTGGACATCGGGTGAACTGTTGAGCGCTTCGGCGATCGCGTTGAGGATCGACAGCTCGCGCACATGCGGGTCATCTGTCTGCCCTGAAGGAGTTGCAGGCGCCCCCGCCCTCTCATCCCCCACGGCGTCGGGCACCTTGGATGACCTGCGGCGGGGCCACGGTCAGGAATGCGTCCTCGATCAGCACCGCGATTTCGCTCCAGGGGAGATTGCGGTCGAGGCGCACACCCACCCAGCCCCGATAGCCCACGTACGGCGGTATGAAGTAGCGCTCGGGTGAGGAGCGGATCAGCATCTGTTGGATCTCGGGGGTGGCTGCGCACCATAACGCGAGCCGCCCGTCATTGTGGTGGTTGTCCATGTACATGACGAAGGTAGTCTTCCCGCCGATGAAGAACGTCGGCTGGCCGTGGCTCATCCGTTCACTCGTCTCCGGGAGCGCTAAGCAAAGCCCGCGCACCCGCCTCAGGACGGAGCTGCGAGGTACCCGCCGCGTTCGCGTCCGTGACGCGCGCACCTGCTGGTGGGGATTCATGCGCCCGTAGAACCGATCTGTGCCGGCGTTTGCACGGCCACGACCTCACCGCGAGCACAGACCTCCCCCGCCGCCGATAACACCACTTCCACCACCACCTTGCGCCCTTTGACCTCCTTAGCGTGGCCACGCAATTGGAGCGGGACCCCGATAGGAGTGGGTTTGATATAGTCCACGTGGAGGGCCGCCGTCACAAACCGAAACGGGGGATCAGATCCCAGATCTCGACCTGCTGCTTTGTAGGCCGCGGCCGCCGCGGTCCCGGTTCCGTGACAATCGATCAGAGACGCGATGAGCCCGCCGTAGACATAGCCACGGATCGCGGTGTGGTAGGACTGCGGGGCGAAGGTGGCGGTAGTGTCGTCTCCTGTCACATACGTCCTCAAGCGCAGGCCATGCTCGTTACGCTGGCCGCACCCATAGCAGACGTTGAAGTCGTCGGGATAGAAGTCTTGGACGGCTGTGCGCTCCACGGGAGTTCCTCCGGCGCGCGGCATGCGTCAGCTCGGTCGAGTAGGAAACCACCGGCGGACGGTACGACGGTAGTGTGTGTACGAGTCGCCGAACTTGTGCTGGAGCGTGGGCTCCTCGACGCTGACCACAAAGAGATGAAAGGCGCCGGCTAGAGCGACCGCGTAGAGGAGCACTTCCGTCGAGTGGAAATAGGCCGCCCATCCCAGGACCACCGTCACCGCGGACACATAGATGGGATTGCGCACGAACCGATATGGTCCCCGAACGACAAGGTGGCGCGGGGGATCGATGGGCGCGGGCGTCCCACGCCCCGTGACGGCGAACTCCCACAGACACCAGAAGTATCCCCCAGCACCCGCGGCGAGGAGCACGAGGCCGACGATCGACCAGGCGTCCCCCGTTGGCGCCGGGATGCGTCGGGCGGCGATCCGCAGGGGGATGAGCACACCCGCCGTTCCCGGCACCAGGAGAGTGAACAGGAGGTTCTTCAGTAGCAGCATCCGTCAGGGTGACCGCACAGGGTACGTGCGTCCTCGGTCTGCGTGCGGCGGCAGGCGTCTACCCGACGCGCTTGAGCCGGGCTAGGTGCTCCTTGCGGAACTTGGCCACCTTCGGCGCGATGACCATCCGGCAGTAGCCCTGGTTGGGATTTCGCCGGAAGTACTCCTGATGATAGTCCTCGGCCGGATAAAAGGATTCGGCCGGGACGACCTCGGTCACGATCGGATCGTCGTAGATCTTTCCCGCGTTGAGCTCGGCAATCACTTCATCTGCGATCTTCTCCTGCGCGTCGTTGTGCGTGAAGATGCCCGATCGGTATTGTGTCCCCACGTCGCCTCCCTGACGGTTGAGTGTCGTGGGATCGTGGATGGCGAAGAACACCTTCAGCAGGTCCCGATAGGAGAGCACGGCAGGGTCAAACGTTACCTGCGCAACCTCCGCGTGCCCGGTGTCGCCGTTACAGACCTGCTTGTAGGTTGGGTGCGGCACCGAGCCGCCTGCGTATCCTGAGACCACGTCTTGCACACCTTCGAGTTCGTCAAACACCGCCTCTAGGCACCAGAAGCACCCCCCGGCTAGGGTGGCGACTTCAGGGCGCGATGGGCGCATCATGCGACCGACCTCTTGGGGCATTTGGTGACCTCCCTCTAGGGATTTCTTGCTTCCTGTCTTCCGACCCTATGGAACGATGGCGTTCCCCCGATCGTTCCCACTCCCACCAACCGTCCAGTCGCACCGTTCAAGAGAGTCTTCTACGCCCAGCGCCCATGGTATTCGACAGGATTGGGTAAGAGTCGGGAGGGAAGGATCAGTACGTCGGCTATAACGCGGGGCTGGGAATTGGTGGAGGCGGGGGCACGAGTTCCTTCTACCTGGGTTTCGGCGGATGTTCTAAGGCCAGCCCACGTCACGATAGCTCCCAAGGACGGGTGGCAGACTCGGGGACAAGCAACAGACAGGCCGCGCCGATCAGGCCTGAATTGCTTCCAAAGGCCGCAAGCGAAACCGACGGGGGCATGGCCCCAAAGAGGGAGACCCCTTCCACGGCAGCTGTGACGGCCGTCACAAGCGGGGAGCCCGCAAAGAACAACCCGCCGCCGAGAATCAGTTTCTGTGGGTTGAGCAACCGCACTAGCGACACGGCCGCCTGGCCCAGGTGCACGCCGGCATCGGAAATCACGGCGGTCGCGGTGCGATCCCCGGTCGCCGCCGCCTGAAATACGGCTTCGACCGTCAAATCCGCCTCGCCGGACCGCCCCGGCCCCGCACCCACGCTTACCATCCCCGACTGTGCCGCACGGTGAACGATCCCCCACCCGGATGCCACAGTCTCCAAGCAGCCGACATTTCCGCAGCTGCAGCGTTCTCCATCGGGGAAGACAGGGGCGTGGCCCAGCTCGCCCGCTGCCCCCGAGATGCCGCGGTAGGGACGCCCGTCGTCGATCACCGCCGCGGCAATCCCGGTTCCCGCGCTCAAATAGACCATATAGCGAGCCCCCTTCCCCGCTCCCCATTGATACTCGCCCCACGCGGCGGCCCGCACATCGTTCTCGACCGCGACCGGGGCGGGGATGACCTCCCGCGCCAGCGCCGCCAGAGGCACATTGTGCAGGTCCAAGTTGGCCGAGTAGCGGACGAGGCCGTCTTCGAGCTCGACGACGCCGGGAACTCCAATCCCCACACCGGCCGGATAGCGCGCGTGCGCAGACATCCAGCCAGATGCTTCGCGTAGCGCCGATTGCAGCAGGGCCCCGATCGGGGCCGCGCCGCGCCGGCCTTCGATCCGGTGCACCCACTGTTGGGCAATCGTGCGATCGGCGCTGACGACCCCGACCCGCAGGAGCGTCCCACCCATATCGACGGCAACAACCTCCGGGACATTGCTCATAGACTCCCTACCGTGTCGTGACAACGGTGATTAGCCCCCGGGTGATGTAGTGACGAAAGAGCAGCGCAAATGCGACCGGCGGCAGCATCGTCAAGACGACTGTGACCGCGACTACGCCGAAGCTGACATCGGTGTTCACGGCCGTCGCCGACACGATCACGGGGATGGTTTGCGATCGGATCGTCGAGGTCACAAAGAGCGCAAACGGAAAGTCGTTGTACGAGAACATGAAGGCAAATGCCGCGGCCGCAGCGAGCGCCGGCGCGGCGACGGGAGCCACGATGCGCACGAGCACCTGCAGCCGCGTGCACCCATCGACCAGCGCCGCTTCCTCCATGTCCGGCGGAACCCGCCGGAAATAGACTGACAGAAACCACACCGTGAACGGCAGCGTCACCGCTGAGTGGATCAAGATCAGGGCCCCATAGCGGTCCAGCAGGCCGAGCCGGGCGACGATCAGGTAGTACGGAATCGCCAGAGCCATCGGCGGCAGCAGGCGGCTGGCCAACACAAAAGTATACAAGGCCCCCGCCCCCCGGAACTTCAGGCGCGAGAATGAATACGCCGCCACAACCCCCAGCACTAGGTTGGCCATGGCCACCGTGAGCGCCACGATCGTACTGTTCCGCAACGCAGGCAAGGCGTCACGGGCTTTTTCGGAGATGCGCCCGCGCAGCAATCCGGTTTCCGCGAAGCCCGCGGGGAATTTTCCGGTAAAGATGAACCGGTAGTTATCCCCGGTCAAGATGCGGGGCACCCAGTGGGGAGGGACGGAGAACAACTCCTTCTCCGGCTGGATGCTGCTCAACGCGATCCAGGCAAACGGCGCGAGGATGTAGGCGGCAACAAGCACGGCGAGGGCGGTCACCAGAAGCTGCTGGGCGCGAGGCGGCCTCATTCCCGGTACACGTCCTCGCTGGAGAGAACCCGCAGGTACACCAGGATGAAGACGATGAGGGACAGCGCCAGGATCACCGCCAACGCCGCACCCTGCCCGAAGTTATACGACGTGAACATCCGGTTGTAGATGTAATAGGAGATCAGCGACGTGGCCCCCGCCGGGCCGCCGCCGGTCATGACGTAGAGCAGGTCGAACGTCACGATGGCGACCATGCTCTCATAGATCACGACGATCAGCGTCGTAGGGAGCACGAGGGGGATCGTGATGCGCCGCAGCGTCGCCAGCACTCCGGCCCCATCGGCGCGCGCCGCATCGTACAGCTCGTCGGGGATGGCCTGCAAGGCGGCTACGTAGAGGATCGAGGTCAAGGGGAGCTCTTTCCAGATGTGGGCAAACAGCACGCAGAATAGCGCCGACGTGGGGCGAGACAGCCACGGGATGTAGGAGCTGATCAGACCCAGGGAGTACAACGCTCCGTTAAAGGCCCCATACGTACTGTTGAAAATCCAGGCCCAAAGGATGCCGCTGATCACCGTGGGAATTGCCCAGGGCAACAGCACGGCCGCGTTGAGAAAGCTCGCGATGCGGCTGCGCACGCGCAGCAGGTGGGCTACGCCAAACCCCAGGATCGTCGCGAGCGCCACTGCGAACAGCGTAAATGTCAGGGTATGACCCCACGCCGTCGCGAAGAAGTCGCCCCGCACAATGTCCAGATAGTTCTTGAAGCCCACAAACGGAGTACTCGCGGGTCGGTACAAGACGACCTCGCGCAGGCTTGTGGACACGGCATAGCCGACCGGGTACACGGTAAACAGGGCGACCAGGACGACCACGGGAAGAACCGTGGCGTACGCGTAGCGCGTCTCGCGGGCTTTCCAACTCATGGGGATGGAACGGGGGGACAGCCGTGCGAGCCGTCCCCCCGGACGTACGCGAGCGGAACGGGTGTTACTTCTTCATCTCCTTCCACTTCGCGGCGGACGCCTGCAGCGCCTGCAAGGGGGTCTCCTGTCCCAGCAGGGCCTTGTTCATCTCTTTCTGGAATTCCAGGCTCCACGAGCCCCAGAATGGCGTGAGAGCCTCTTTGGCTCGGGCGAGTTTTGCCTGCTGTTCTTCGAGCGTCACGTTTCCCCATTTGTTGATCGCCGCGCGGACCTGCGGGTCCTTGTAGAGAGGGAGCTGAGCAAATCCGAGCCCCTTCTCCAACGCCCAGCGCTTGACGACGGTGAACTCGCCGCCGGTCTTCCCCCCGAAGTAATCAAGGAACTTCCAAGAGGCATCGCGGACCTCCTTGCCGCGGTCCGCGGCCATCTTCGTCATCGCGTAGAACCGAACGTAGCCCACCGTCCCGTGGGTCTCTCCCGGCATCAACGCCATCTTGAACTTGCCGGCCTGCGCGTGCGCGCCGGGGGTGTTGAGGTCAGCCAGGTTGTACTTGGGCAGAACCGCAAACGCCACTTGGCCGGCCCCCATCGCCTTCACCAGCGGGATTTCGGTCGTCTCCAAAGAGGCGGGGTTAATAATCTTCGTGGTGCGGAATCCATCGACCAGCCAGCGCGCGACCTTGTGGGCGGCGCTGGATTCACTGTCATAGGTGGGGGTGAGCGTCTTGTCAAACATCGAGGGGTTCTTGTGCGAGTACACCATGGACAAGAAGATCTCGATGTAATCCGGCGTGATGTCCTGGAACTGAAACATGAGCGGGTACTCGACGATCTTCTTCTGCTTCATGGCCACGGCCATCTTGGTGACGTCGTCCCAGGTGACCGGGGGCGTGGAGAATCCCGCACGCTTAAGCAGATCCTCGTTGTAGATGAATATTTCCGTGTCCGCGTAGTAGGGCAGTCCGTAGAGCTTGCCGTTGTAGGTCATCCCTTCAATCGCGTAGGGCGCGAAGTCGGGCTTGTAGGCGGCGACCTGCGGGAAATAGTCATCGAGCGGGACGATCCAGTTCGCCGCCGCCCACTGCTGCAACCAGTGATCGGATGAGTACGAGACGTCGGTCGACGTCTTGCCGACAAACCGCGCAGTCATCACGTCGGTGAATTTCCCCCAGTCGAAGTCACTCAAGGCCACGGTGATCCCCGGATTGCGGGCTTGAAACTTCTGGATGTTGTCCTGGACCACGTCGTTGCTGTACGACCACACCGTGAAGGTCAGCTGCGTGGGTGCGGCTGCGACTGCCACGGCACAGACGACTAAGGTCAGGGCCAAGAGCCCTGATGCGAGTGCGAAGTACCGACGGATCATTTTCTACCACCCCCTTGGTGTTTGGATGTCCGCTTGCTACGGGACGGACTTAACGCACTCTGACGCGTACGAGCCGGTGTCGAGGCATCATCCGCAGACGACTCGCTCCCCGCGAGCCACTGGGTCGCCTGCCGCCAGAATTGCTGATAGCCTCCCCATTTCATGAAATTCACACCCCAGTGAGGCGTCGTGTCGGAGGAGAAGACCATGGTCCGGCCGCGTTCGTACTCGCGGACGACGATCAGCGGGTCGTCCGGACCGCGGGGACCCGATCGCACGGTCGCGAGGACCTGCGTCCCCGACCGCGCGGTGGCCCGGTTGTAGCCCAAAAGAGGCGGGAACTTGTCCCACGCGATGCCGCGCATCACCGGATGGGTGCGGTTCTTAATGGACACCGTCGCCCCGTGCGGGGTCTCGACCCGATCATCCGTCGCCTGGAAGATGACCGGCAGCGCCTCTTCCACAGGCGTGCCATGCCAGACGCCGTGGCCGAAGCGGCCTTGGAAGGACAGCCACCCGCCGACCATCAGCAACCCGCCGCCTGCGGCGACGAACTCGCGCAGCAGTTCGAGGCGGTTCGGCAGCACGAGGATCTCGGGAGATGTCCAGGCGTCCGGAGAGTAAAACTCAGGATAGAAGTAGAAAATGTCGGCTTCGACTTCCTCGATGATCACGACGTCGTATTTCTTGAGGTCCTCGAGGCGCCGGGGGAAACTACTGTAGACTTCCCAGCTCGGAAGCTGCGTGACCTGGATATCCTTGCCGCGCTCGAGGCCCTCGATGAACGCCTTGGCCCAGTTGTGAAGCTGAAAACCCTTCACTTCCACCGAAAACGGCGACAGGGCGAACTGGGGGCCTATCGTCGCGCCCGCCCCGCCCGCATAGAGCACTTTGATCATTCCTCACCCCACCGACTCTGGCAGTTCGCGCGGCGCGTGCGGATCAGCGCACCCGGCCGCTAGCGGACCAGCATCGACTTCGCTGTCCCGTTTCCACGGATCACATGGCGCGTCCTGCTAGGCGCCGAGGACCGCGCGTGAGCGCCCGGCGGCGACACTCCGTCCTGCGCGCGGGGTTGTGCGAGGTGGAGATGTCAGTGCAGAGTCAACTCCCCCGTGGGCGTTTCTACGAGTGCGGAATTCGTCTAGCGAGGTTCGTTGTCTCCAGTCGGAACCACCGTGCTGCGTTCGACCATCAAGATGACGCTACGTGCAGGCGCCCGCGTGCGATGTTGCACGCCCTCAGACACCACAAAGCCCTGCTGGGGTGAGAGTTCGACCGTCCGGCCCTCCAGGTCAATCAGCAACTTGCCGTCCACGACGTAGAAGAACTCCGCTTCATTGTCGTGCTTGTGCCAGTGGAAGTCGCCTTCGATGACGCCGAGCCGGATGACGGACTCGTTCACCTGACACAGCGTCTGATTGAACCACTTCTCGCGCACAGCGGCGGCAAGCTGCCGAATGTCGATGCGCTGTAACGGAGGGAACTTGACGTCAGTGTGGATCGAATACTCCGCATCTGCGCTCATCGCGATCTTCCCCTACGTGCTGACACCCGGCGTCGGGCCGGTGTGCTCGCCCGGGTCCTCCGCGCCCGGCGCACGCGGTAGCTCGGCTGATAGAGTTGGACCTCGTCTCCGCCAGGAATCTTGAAGCGGGTGACCCATCCCCAGTCCTCTTCGGCAATGTCTGCGGTAAACTCGACGCCCCGACGGCGCAACGCGGCCATCGTCTGCTTCAGGTCGTCGCAATAGAACGAGAACCCCTGGAATCGCCGGTCGGACGGGTGGCATCCGATCTCCACTTCGGATGCCCGGAAGATCAGCCACCCGCCGCCCGTATCTGTGAACGGGAGGTCCAGCTTGTCGCGAAGGAATGCTCGCAGCGCCTCCGCGTCGGGCGTGTAGAACATGGCGTGCACTCCTGTGATCATATCCTTCCCCCCTTAGGCAGATCCTCTGACTGGCTCATGGGCTCGAGAACGACGACGGGAATTTGGCGTGTCGTGCGGGCCTGATACCCTCGGTAACCTGCATAGAGCTGGACCATGCGGTTCCAAAGCCGCTCGCGTTCATCCCCCGTGGCTTGTCGTGCGCGGACTCGATGCGCCATCGATCCGACCTGAATTTGGGCCTGTGGAAAGGCGCGGAGGTTGAGGAACCACGCCGGATGCTGCGGCGCCCCGCCATTGGATGCCACGACCGCAAAGTGCGCGCCCTCAGTCAGGTAGGTAAGGGCCGTCGTGTGCGGCTGTCCCGACCGTCGGCCGGTGGTCGTTAGCAGTAGCACCGGCATGCCCAAAACCCGCCCACCGAACCGGCCGCCGCTGCGGCGATAGACCGATCGGTGGAACCGCCAGAACAGACCCATCACCCGAGCCAATGGTGACCGCTTGATTGGCGCTGGGGCGGGATCGCGGCTCGCCGACACTCCTTACCTCACGATCTTGACATTGAAATTTGCGGTGCCCAGCGTCCCCATCAATCTCACCCACAGCGCGAGGATCTGCTCGGTGCCGCGGGCCGCCGTGATGTCTCCCAAATCGATCACCGACTTCCAACCAAACCACCCCTTCAAGATCTCGGTGACCTTGGCCTTGGCAACGCGATCATTCCCGCTCACAAAGACGTCGTGCTCCCCAGGTAGCTGAGAGGGGTTCACCATAATGTTGCAGCTCATCGTATTGAGCGTTTTGACGACCTTCACGTCCGGAAACGTGCGCTGGATCTGCTCGCCCAGGGAATCGGTGTTGCAGAGTGACAAAATTGGCGGCATGCCTTTGCTGAAGTCCAGCGGGTTGGCAATATCCAGGAGAACCTTGCCCTTCAGGTTAGCAGCGCCAGCCAGCTTCAGGGCGTCCACGGACGCAATACCGCTCGTGCAGTTGAACAACGTCTCGCCAAATTGTGCCGCATCGGCGAACGTACCGTGGGAGGCCTTCGGACCGGTGGCCTTGGCCCAGGCTGCGGCTTTCCCATTGTTTTTGGTGCGAGACCCCATCATGACCTCATGGCCCAGGTGCACGAGCTTCGTCCCAATCGTGGTGCCTACCACCCCCGTACCCAAGACTCCAATTTTCATAACGCCCCTCCTCAATTGGACCTCAGCCTGTCTAGGCGGTCTCGCGAGCACGGGTGGAACGTGAGCACGATGGCAACCAGCCTGCCAGCAGGAGCGAGGACGTAGCCGCCCGCTTGGGCCGCGCCCGGATCGCGGACCGAGCCCCGGGCTTTGGAGCTAGACCCACCGTCTGACATTCTCTTTGTACTCGAGGTAGTTGCGGCCAAACTGCGTTTCCAGGTACTGCTCCTCTTTCACGATAAACCGGGTGGAAATCCACCAGACAAACAATAGCACCACTAGGGCGGGAGACAGACTCCCGAGCAATAACCAGACTCCAAGGAGAACGAGGACCATCGACAGGTAAATCGGATTTCTGCTGAGTCGATAGGGACCTTCCAGGATCAGGCTACTCGACTGCTCAAACGGGATGATCGTCGTGTCGCGCCGCCTGAAATGCCCAACCGCCCACAATCCCATGAGCAGTCCTCCTGCGAGCGGCACGGCCCCCACCCCCCGCCACGGCCAGTCCAGCCACCTGACCAGCGGCAATAGGTAGTGCAGAGCGCCCATCAGGACGAGGGACGCCAGAAAGAGAACCGGCGGGTAGAATCGCGGGGGAGTTGGGGTCTGCTGGTCCATCGCAGTCATCCCGGGGACGTCAGTTGCGTTTCTGGGACGATGGCTCCTTCCTCTCGGCTTCCCGTGCCGTGAGTCTCAATGAGACCTCCGCGGGCGCAGGGCACGGCGGACGACGGGTCTCGTCGCCTTTCGGCGGGCGACCTCCCTGAAGCCGGCGCGATCGTACAGGCTTTTGGCTCCGAACCACATGGAGTCGGGATGACTCCGTCCCTTCTTGTCGAGCGGATACGCCTCGAGCAGTGTGGCGCCACGCGACCGCGCGTAGTCAATTGCGCCCTGCAACAATGCTCTGGTTATGCCTTGACCCCTTTCCTCCGGATCTACGAAAAAGCACACGATCGACCACACGGGCTTCTGATCCACGCGCTTCATCACCGGAGAGCGCTCCAGCCGCAGATAGTCCTCACGCGGCCCCACCGAGATCCAACCGACCGGGCGCTTGCCCCTGTAGCCGATCAGCCCCGGTACGGTCCCGCTATCCACGAGTGCTTTCATGGCGCGCTTGTTTGCCTTGCCCCACAGGTCGAAACCGCTGCCCCCCGATCTGCGGTAGTGCATACACCAACAACCCCGAACAATTGACCCGCCCCGCCGATTGAAGAGCTCGACTAGACCATCCCACCGCTCTCTTGTGAGAGGCCGTACCGCTAGCCGCATCTACACCCTCCCAAGGTCATCTGCACCTGGAGTAACTCCGCACGAGCTCATGGCGGCGTGATCACTCGCTGACGTCCGGCTGAAGCTCTCAACGTGATGCTCGTCGTCGTGGGCCTCGCGGCGGTACCCGTCTGCCTGGCAATGATTTGCACATAACCGCGGGAGGCGTCGGTTCCCCCTTCGGACAAGACCAACCCCGAGCCATCTTCGCCCGCGCCCAGCTTCACGCGAATGATCCCGTTCTTGTCGAACAGATTGAGTTCCGAGTCTTTCACATTGAGCCGCACGCGCACCACATTGCGTTCGTCGACCAACTCGAGCGCGCGGGCTCGCAGGATCGGACTGACGGTCTGCGCTGTCGTCGATCTGGCCTGCACCAGGTTCAGCAGCAGAAGGACGAGGTTAATTCCTGTAAGCGCAAGGACAAGGCGCTGCGTTTTCATGTAGTCCCTCCCAAGTCGGGTACCGTGCTACACTCCCGTCCGCATCCTGGCGTCGAGGATCGAGCGTTTCCTGGGGTGCCAAGAACCAACCCTGCTCAAGAACGCCGCGTGAGAATTCGATAGCACATAGAATCTCCAATAGTCAGGATCTGCCCGAGCGCTGGGATTGTGAAGCCTACCACACTCGAGGCCCATCTGAGTGAGGACACCCCTCAATCTCGCGAGATCGCCGTAGTCCTTTTGCCCAAACTGGATGTAAAACCGATCTCTAGGATCTCTCGGGACGCCGCCTTCTGCGTCGAAGTACCCCCGCGCGAAGGCAGCGCATTCGAGATCACCGCAAGGGATGGCTGACTGATCCAATCGACACGTTGTTTCAATTACCCAAACATCGCGTTTGCCTTCCTGATAGGTCCAGCTGCGGCTGCCGAGTCTTGCGAACAGCACTTGTAAGATCTGCAACCACCGTGCATCCTTTTGGGAAATCCGAAGCGTGTTGTGAAGGCGGTTGAATGTTCCGTCGCGGCTGGCGCCAATGAGATAAGTTTTGGCCTCTTGGGGACTGGCTCTGTGAGCCTCGGCGCGCAGGTTACGCATGAGTGGATCCCACACGTCCTTCACGCACAGAAAATGCTCTCCTGCCGAACACCCGAGGCAAACGAAAAGGGCTGCTCTTTCGAGCAGCCCTCCGTCTGAAAACTGCCAGCGGTCGGGAAATCCGCGGAACCCGAGTCACCACCGCGGGCGACTCGTGCACCAGTTCTCCTTAGAAAGGAGGTGATCCAGCCGCACGTTC
>DASWFZ010000118.1:0-8419 GCA_036393975.1 bacterium
GGCTTCGCCGCCACGGCAACGGTCGAACTCGTCCTCAACGGGAAGAAGGTCTTCGGCAAGGCCGTGGCGCGCAACGACTCAGCCCAGTACCTCTTCGTCGCGGCCGATGCAACGGTCCGCGCCATCACGGCGCTCCTGCCACAAGGCTACGGCGTGGTCCTCGAGCACATCATCCCGGTCGCCTCCGAAGTAGATCAGTCCATCCGTGCCGTGAGCGTCAAGGTGCTGTTCCTCACCCCCGCCGGCGAGCAGACGCTGTTGGGCATCGCGAAGATTACGGGGGATGAGCCCATTGCCGCGGCCAAGACGGTCCTCTCAGCGGTCAACACCAGCATCGAGTCCCTGATCGGCCAACCAGCCGAGCGCATCCACTAGTCGAGACGAGACTCCCACTTGACCACGGCGTCCCAGACTTTCGAGGGGCGCCGTTCATCGTTCTAGGTGGGGACAGGGCATGAAGCAGCGGAGCTCATCCGGCAACACCTGGAGAAGGGGAAGGACCGCGGCCATGGCTGCCGTCAAATGGTCTCATGGTCGCACCCCCATTATCTTGGCCGCTAATGCTGTGGTTTCTTCTAGACTCATGCGCGTGAAGTCAATCCAGACCATAATGCCCGGCTGATTATTACCGGGGATTCGCTGGAGGACAAGAAGACGAAGACTCCCAGGATCGTCTGGTGCTGGCAACTGTGCGATTGATGGACGTCCCGCCACTGTCAATAGTCTGAGTCGATCTAGGGGAGCGAGGTAGTTCACTTTCGCTAGCCCAACGAAGTAGCGTTTGCCCATGCTCGGATCCCCATATACCGAAATACCGGGGATCAAGCCGTTAGCGCACTCGTTCACCTCATCAAGATCACCGAAGACAGGGGAATAGACTTCCGAGGCCTTGTAGTTCTGGGCTGGCCTAATAGGCCTTGGACACGGTGGAAAATCTGCACCCTCGTTACCCCTCCCTGTTACGAAGAAATCTCCCAACGCCCCTCTGTAGGCTGGTTTCCCGTAGGCTGGTTTCCCCTGACCTACCGCCATTGCCGGGTTAGTGGTTTCGAATGAAAGAGGCTGCTGCTTCGTGGGCGAGGTCGTCACGCTGGAACGAACCTGAAAAGGTCTAACGAAGAGGGCTATCGCGACCACCGATGCAGCCGCAACGACCACCACGACGATTAGCCGAGTCAGGAGCCCGGATTTGATCCCCGCCCACCTCGCTGGTTGGCGAACCGCGTTCGTGGACGTCGGCGGCCGAAAAAGGTTCTGTCTTAGCTTCCCTGCTTATCCCCCTACGAGTGACTAGAACCGCAGGTCGACTCCAACCATCCAGCCGCTCCACGTGTTGGTCGTGTTTCCTCCTCCACCACTCCAGGTGATCTGCTGCGTCCCGCTGCGATACCCAGCGTACACGGAAGTCGTCGGTACGGGAGAGACCACCAGCGCCACCTCGTACTCGTTGCCGGTGCCGCTGCCGGTAAAGTTTCCGGTCACGCCGGGGGGAGGGGTAGAAATCGCAAAATTTGCATTGGTGGTCAGCCCGGTCATGATGGTGTAGTTGCCCCGAAAGGTCACCCCGGGGGCCGCAGCCACGTTAGCCTCCACGCCGAGGCGGGTGCCAGAGCTTTGCAGCACCGCCCGGTCCGAGGCCGTGGACCCGGTGGCGTTGAAAAACAGACCTCCGTAGCCGCCGTAAGCGGCGAGGCCCACTGGGCCAGTCTGCATCCCCACCCGCAGTGCAGCATCCGCCAGCAACACCCCTCCGGAGTAGCCGGAGAGCCCACTACCGGCGAAGGTGACGTTGGATGTTGGCCCATACGCCAGATTAGTTCGAACCGAGGTGAACGGTGCAAGCGACTGTTCAAAAGTGACCGCGTACGTCGTGGCGGTCCACGTAAACTGACCCGATGGCGTCCCGTACGTGTAGTTGGCGGGCCAGATCGTGAATTGCGCAGCGGCCGCAGCCGGTCGTGCGAGACCCAAGATCGCGAGCGAGAACCCCAAGATCACCACGCCAAGTCGACGCATAAACCGATCCTCCTCGAGTACGGAAGGTGAACGGCCTTAGCGTACATCTTGCCCTAAATACCTACGGGGTACTCAACCGTGGAGTTCTGCTATCGACACCTGAGCCGGTCCTCTGGAAAACGGTGGGGGTGCGGACACGTGAGGAAGGGCGTCGTGGAGGGCCTAGCCTGATGCGGGCGCTCGGCGTGGCAACCTGCTGTGAGGGATGACCGACGCGACGCCGAACAGCAGCAGCGCCATCAGCACAATCGCGCCTCCCGCCGCAATGTCCAGATAGAACGACATGGTCATCCCGGCCACGACCGCAAACAACGAGCAGAACACGGCGATCCACATGGTGTGGCGGAAATTGCGCGCTACCCGTAGCGCCGTGATTGTCGGGATGACCAACAGCGCGCTCGTGAGCAGGATGCCAACGATGCGCATGGCTAACACCACCGTTACAGCGACGAGCGCAGTCAACAACATATTGAGGGTCTCGACCGGGACGCCTTGCACCCGCGCGGCCTCCTCATCAAAGGTGATTGCGAAGAGTTCTTTATGGAGAATTCCCACGGCAACAAGCACGACCAACCCGAGCGCAAAGATCACCCACAGGTCCACCGGCTGCACAACGGTGATCGCTCCGAAAAGATAGGAAAACAGATCGGTGTTGAATCCCCGCGCCAGGCTAATCAAGACCACCGCGACGGCAAAGCCGCCGGACAAAAAGACCGCTAGAGCGGCTTCGCCAAAGAGCCGACCCGAGCCCCGCAATCGTTCGATGCCCACCGCGCCGACGAGCGACGCAATCAACGCTCCGGCCACAGGATAGGTCTTAAAGAGCAGTCCGGCGGCCACTCCGGCGAGCGCCACGTGCGAGAGTGTGTCGGCAATCAAGCTTAGGCGGCGCAACACGATGAAGACACCGATGATGGGCGCGATGATCCCGATCATCAGGCCTGCCGCCAGCGCACGCTGCATGAAAGCATACGAGAGCATTTCCAACACAGGCGACACCTCTGGGGAGTCGGCGACGATCGGTTAGCTCAATGTCGGTGCGAGACGAGCAGGCTGGACGGCCGATACATCTTTTCAATCGCGCCAGAGGCGATCGCGTCTTCCGGGCTCCCGTGAAAAATGAGGGTCCGATTAAGGCAGGCGAGCTCGGTGACTTCTTTCGCGATCACAGCGACATCGTGGGAGACGAGAACTAGTGTCGTCTTCCTGTCGCGATTCAGCCGTCGCAACAAGCTGTAGAACTGCTCCTGCGCGTCCAGATCCACCCCGACCGTGGGCTCATCGAGTACCAACAGCTCCGGGCCGCTGGCCAGGGCGCGGGCGATGAACACGCGTTGCTGCTGTCCGGCAGAGAGGTTACCAATTAACCGGTCCCGCTCTCCTGCCATCCCCACAATGTCCAACGCGTCTAGGGCAAGGGTGCGATCGTGCGCGACGAACCGGCGTCCCAGACCCACGACCCCACACCGCCCGCTCATCACCACTTCGAAGGCGCTTGCAGGAAACCGGGACTCGAACGCGGCCCTCTGAGGGACGTAGCCGATCCGCCGCCAGTCGTGGAAACCCGTGAGATCGGTCCCAAAGAGCCGGACGTGGCCGCACTCCGTGCGCAAGAGCCCGAGGATGATGCGCAGCAGCGTCGTTTTCCCCGAGCCATTGGGCCCAATGATCCCCAAGAACGCACCCCGGCGGATTTGCAGGCTGATCTCCTCCACCACCCGCTCGCCGGCATAGCTAAAGCAGACGTGATCCAGATCGACAATGGTGGGGAGGCGATCGGCAGTTGTAGTCATCGGGACGACCGCGGTGCGGCTCATGGCAGGCTGCTCATGCCGAGGCCTGGCAGCGGGCACAGTAGCCATAGATCTCGAGCTGGTGGCCCGTGATCCGAAAGTCAGCAGTGACGCGACGAGGGGCCTGGGGAACGAGGCACTCCCGCAGAGGCTTCCACCCTCCGCACCCCAGACACACAAGATGGTCGTGGTGCTTTGCGGCCAAGCCGTAGCGCACCGAACCATCCCCGACGTGTGTGGGTTCCACGAGGCCTTCACGCACAAAGGTCTCCAGGGCTCGGTACACGGTGGCGAGACCGATCGGGTGAGGAGTCCGCCGCACGCGACGGTGGAGTTCCTCCGCGGTGAGGTGGCAGCGTGCCGCCTCCATGGCCTGCAGGATCGCTTCTCGTTGCCACGTCGCACGCCTGCGTGCGACCACCTCAGGTCTGCTCATCGCGTCAGCTCGTTTGGCGAGAATTGCCCGCGCAGGGCACCCTGATCGTACGGGCGTGCAACTTGCGTGTCAACGGCGGGGGAACTCGTGGTCACGGACAATCCAGCCCTTGCATGAGGTTGCGCAGGTTCTGCCCCATGATGGAGAGATAGTTCTTACCTTGCGCCAGTTCCTCATCCGTCAACCCCTCCAGGGGATCAAAGACCAGCGTGCGCGCCCCGACCTCGCGCGCGATCGCCGCCGCCACGCGGGGACTCACGAGTGATTCGTAGTAGATGACTCGAATATCGTTTTGCCGCGCCAGGCGGATCAGTTCTCTGATCTTGGCCGCCGACGGCTCGGCGTCCGGCGCGAGACCGGCGATCCCGATCTGGGTGAGACCATACCGCGCCGCGAAGTATCCAAAGGCCGCATGGTTAGTGATGAAGGTCTTTTTCCGACACGTACTCAAGGCCCGCTGGAACCGTTCGTGCAACGCTGTAAGCTCCTGCTTGAACTTCGCGGCATTCGCTTCGTAGACGACCTGGCCCTGCGGGTCGACCCGGATGAACCCCGCCAGAATATTGTCCACCTGCTTTTGAGCCAGAACCGGATCCATCCAGATGTGCGGATCGGGCTTCCCCTGATCCCCCCCTGAGATGGCTGTTACGATCCGAATCCCTTGGGCTGCGTTCACAACCAGGACAGTACGGGGAAGTTGCGGGAGGAGCTTCTGCACCCACGGCTCCAAACCCACACCGTTGTAGATAAGGACCTTAGACGCGTTGATCGCGATGATGTCCTTCGGCGTCAATTCATAGTCGTGCGGCTCGGCTCCCGCTGGCGTTAGGTCGCGGACGCGGCTGCGGTCCCCCCCGACCTGCCGGGCGAATTCGTACATCGGGTAGAATGACGCCGCCACTACGACCCTGTCTGCAGCCGCGGACGCGCCCCGACCGGTCAGGGGTAGCACCGTGAGGACTACGAGGAGGATGAGTGCAAGTAGATCGCGCATCTCTTTTTCCGAGATGATAGTCGTTCCATATGAGAATTATTCTCACTTCATTCGAATCTCACTGTACCGGAGGTATCCGAACTCGTCAAGGAAAAGTTGGAGTCGTCCTCTCAGGAAAGCGGCAACGATCTGAGAAAGAGGCTTGGTGCGAAACTCCCTGATATACTACCGATCACTCCCCGCCACGGTGGTGTAACACCGACGGTCGAATGTCGTCGAACAGCCTCTTGCCCGAAGGCCACCTATCCTCAACAGATGCCCCTGCACTTGTGCTTGATACCAAGTTGGGCTGCCCCGGAGAGTCTGTTACAACGGCTGCGGTTGGACAAGCTGGAAGTCGACTCGTCCGTGTGAGCCACCAACTACTGGCGGGCCCGGAGGGAATCGAACCCCCGACCAGAGACTTAGAAGGTCTCCGCTCTATCCGCTGAGCTACGGGCCCGACCGTCTGTCCACAGCGCTGGCGGATCCTTGGGCTGATTGCTGGGCGCACCGAACGCGTTCCCGCGCCCTACCCAACACCGGCGAGAATTTACCTAGCGAAAGTAGTATATCGCGACCGGACATGCGGAGCATGTCTCGACGGCGCCCTCAGACCGATCCATTAGAGCACTTTAGGAATTGAAGGTGCGGAGTAGTCGGATACACTCTACCGAGTCACAGGGATGCCTAAGCTCGATTCGGAGGAAATGGTAAACCTTGGGGCGCTGGCGCAGACCTTAACCCTAAAGTCTATGCACGCCCAGCAGTGAGACCCCCACGGCGACTACCAGAAACAGTGCAGCCGCGCCGGCTGCCAGGGCGCTCACTTCTGTAGGACGCGCCTCCCACCCAATCGTGCGGCTCAACTGCCGGTACACGCGCCGCAGCTCAGACGCTGAGGTCGCGTGAAAGTACCTCCCGCCTGTCATTTCCGCAATCTCCTGCAGCGTGGCCTCATCCAGCCTCACCCAGATGCTCCGACCGCCGAGGCTCAGGAAAGTCCCTTCTGGGGTTCCCACGCCGATGGTGTAGACCTTGACGTCCTGTTCCCGGGCCACGCGTGCGGCGTCTTGGGGAATTGTCCCGCGATTGCTTTGGCCGTCAGAGAGCAACACTACGGTTCCTGGGAGGACCGGAGGCTGCGGGGGCGCAGGCGATGCACCCGGGGAGGGTCGTTGACGGCCCGGCAGGGCCCACACTGCTTCGAGCAGACCGTCTCCGATTGCGGTCGCGAATTCTGTCGACAGAAGGTCGATCGCCTCCAGGACACGCTGGCGGTCCGCAGTCGGCGGGATGATCAGCGTCGCGTAGCTGCTGAAAGACACCAAGCCTACTTTCAGCCCCTGGGGGACGGCGCGGACAAACTCCCGGGCCGCCGTCTTAGCCGCTTCGATCCGGCTGGGAGGAATATCGTCAGCTAACATGCTGCGGCTGACATCAATCGAAAGCACGACTGTGTTCTGCACCGCGGGCACTGGCAGAGGCGCCACCGGCCGAGCCATCGCCAGGAGCACGGCCGCGAATGCGAGGGCCGCCAGCGCGGCCGGGACGTGACGCCGCCACGGCGGGGATGCAGCGACCGCCTGCGCGAGGAGAGCGAGTTGCGTGTGGGCCACAGGAGCCCGGATAGGCCGACGCAGCGCCCACACGTACACCGCCGCCAACACCGGCAGCGCCGCAAGTCCTAGCAACATGAGTGGCCACTGAAACGTCATCGTCGTGTGACTCTACCCTCGTTGCATACCCATGCGATGATCCCCTACGGAATCTTCCTAAACCACGCCAACGAAAATGCGCTGCCGGTCAGGATGAACAGACCCGCAAGTGCGGTCAGCAGCGCGGTCACCTCGGTCGGGTGTCGCTCCCACGCGATGTCTTTACCTAACTGCTGGGCGGCGCGCCGCAGATCATCGATGTGGGACAAGTCAAGGTACTGGCCGCCAGTCATCAGGGCGAGTTGCTGGAGCAGAGTGGGATCAAACGGCACCAGCACCAGCTGTCCTTCCACCTGCATGACACTCCCCCCGATCGCCCCCACCCCCACGCCGTAAACGCGGACATTGCCCTCTTTGGCCAAAGCCGCCGCGATTGTTGGATCGACACCGAAATTGCTGACTCCGTCAGAGAAAAGGATAATCGCCGCCGGGGGAAGTGGTCCCGGACTCGATCCAGATAGCGGTGGAGGAGGCGGCGGTGCACCCGGCTGAGCGGGGCCGATGTTCAGGCGCTCACCGAAAAACTCGCGCCGCCCGGGCAGAGTTTTGAGGGCTTCTAGGATCGCTGACCCCACCCCAGTCGCCTCCTGGAGCGTCAAACGGGCGAGCGCTTCACGCAGGGTGGATCTTTCGGTCGTCGGCGGCACCAGTACTTGTGCATAGTCGCTGAAAGTGAGCAGTCCGACCTTCGTTGATCCGGGCACCGCCGCGAGCACCTGCTCGGCGGCGGCCTTCGCGGCGGCCAACCGGTTCGGTTTGGCGTCTTCGCCAATCATACTCTTGCTGACGTCGATGGCCAAAATGATCGCCGCGCGGTTGGTCGGCAGGGAAACAGCTGCGATCGGCCGCGCCATGGCAAGGGTCAGCAGCACCACCGCCGCCACATAGAAGCCCACGGACAAGTGCCGATGCACCGCCGACGGACGCGTCCACAAGTGACGGAGCAGGTGCGGGTCGGCCAAGACCACTTCCTGGCGGGCCCGACGGCTCTGAGCGCGCACGTACGCCCACAGCAGCAGCGGCGCTGCACTGAGGGCCCAGAGCATCACCGGCCAGCCGAACTCCACCGTCCTCGCCTCCGTCGGTATGTGATGAACTGCAACAGCGGCTGCAAGAGGGCATCCGCCGTGGACAGCATGAGCGCGTCCACAGCAGATTGTCGGAGAGTCGTTGCCACTTGCTCCCGCTGCCGCGTGACCAGATCGCGGTACGCGCTCCTCACCCGAGGATCCGCCGTATCCACCCAGAGCTGCTGGCCTGATTCGGGATCACGCATGACCAGGCCGCCGACATCAGGGAGTTCATGCTCAGCTGGATCCGTGATCCACACGGCGATCACGTCATGGCGCCGCGCTAACTCCTGCAGAGGTCTCGCCCAGCCGTCGGCGGCCAGGAAGTCGGAGACCAGAAACACTAAGCTGCGCCGCTTCAAGGCCCGCGCAGCCTGCCGCAGCCCCTCGCCAAGCCCACGTCCATCGCCACG
>DASWFZ010000119.1:0-7796 GCA_036393975.1 bacterium
GGGATCCCGCGCGCGCGGATGATCTCCAACGCGTCGCGAAGTCCAAACGCTACGCCCTCCAAGACCGAGCGGATCAGGTGGCCTCGCCCGTGGCGGATCGTCAGCCCCACAAATGCGCCCCGCGCATGGGGATCGGCATGAGGCGTCCGCTCCCCCGTCAAGTACGGCAAGAAGAGGAGCCCTTCTGCTCCCGGCGGCGCTGCCGCGGCTTCTGCGGTCATCTGATTGTACGAATCTCCGTTCAAGATATCCCGCAGCCAGCGGAGCGATCCGCCCGCAGAAAGCATCACGCCCATGACGTGCCATCGGCCCGGGACGGCGTGGCAGAATGTGTGCAGTCGACCGAGCGCATCAACCTCGGGCTGATTCGTGTGCGCGAAGACCACGCCTGACGTCCCGATCGTGGCGGACACGAGACCGGGCTCAACGATGCCTGTCCCCACCGCCTGTGCGGCTTGATCTCCAGCTCCGGCAACCACCGGCGTGCCCGGTCGCACCCCTGTTGCTTCCCCCGCGTCTTTGGTCACCGTCCCCATCTCCTCGATGGACTCCCCAACTGAAGGCAGCCAGGAGGATGGAATTCCCAACCGCGAGAGCATTTCAGTCGACCACGCCCGGCGCCGGACATCGAAGAGCGACGTGCCGGAGGCATCGGCCACGTCCGTGGCCATCTCTCCGGTCAACCGGTACCGGATGTAGTCCTTAGGGAGGAGGATGTGTCGAATGCGGGCGTAGCGTTCGGGTTCATGCCGGCGCATCCAGATGATCTTGGGGGCGGTGAAGCCCGTGAGTATGGGATTGGCGGTGAGCTCGATTACGCGCTCTGCGCCAACCTGCCCGGTGATCCACGCGGATTCCTCCGCTGTGCGCTGGTCATTCCAGAGGATCGCCGGTCGCAGCACGCCGCCATTTCCGTCCAGCGCCACGAGGCCATGCATCTGGCCGGTCAACCCGATCGCAGCAACATCAGCGCCGGAGACCGCAGCCTGATCCAGCGCTCCGCGAATACTGGCCACGCTTCCCTTCCACCAGTCCGCCGGATCTTGCTCCGTCCATCCCGCTCGCGGGGTGAGCAGAGGATACTCGGTCGTCACCGTCGCCCGTACCCGGCCGCCGGGATCGATCAACACGGCCTTCGCGCCGGTTGTCCCGACATCCAGGCCGACCAACACAGTCATCGGAGCGAAGACGGATGGCCGACCCGTGTCATCGCTGGTCAGGGGGACCGAGAGGGGAGAGTGCCTCCGGGCGGGCCGCGCGCCGCCGTATGAGATAGGCCTCTAGCCACCCTCTGGCTCTGTCAGGGTGGGCGGCTGCCCAGATGACTTGCTCGTGATCCAGGGCATTGATCCGATCCGCCGCGGCACGCAGGGCATCGATCGAGTTGCCCACGGCGACCTCGACCGGCATGCGTTCAGGGTTGACATCGATGCCAAAACGTTCTTGGTAGCCGGCCATTTTCAACACATAGAGCCCGGCCTCGGTCTGTTCTGGAGACACGACCCCGACATTGAGGTCTTGATCGTAGTTGCCCAGTGGCTGACTGTTCCAATGCGAATGGGCGAGTCGGCTGTACTCACAGACCAGGCTGAGAGCGTACGGCAAGTCCTCATACCCCATGAGCATGTGGCCGACCTCGGGATTCATCGCCACCAGTGCGTGCCCTTCCGCCAGCAACCGCCGGTTCTCGGGGTCTCGTAGGTAGCCCTCTACTTTGGTCGCGAGCAACAACCCCTCCGCGGTCGTCCCATAGAGGATTCGCCCGCGGGGTTCGTACGGCTTCGGCTCGAAGGCGACACGTACCCCGGGCACCGTGTCCATGGCTTCCGCTAATCCCTCAGCAAACCGATCGCGCATGGCGACGAAATCGATCCCAAAGGGCTGCTCGTATCCGTCGATCCCCGGCCAGACAATCGCAAAGTCGGTGTCCAGTTGCCGGTTCAGCTGGAGCGTCCGGATGGTCCGGTCAATCGCACGGCGGCGTGCCGCCGGCTGGGGAGATGAGAGGGAGCCCCACTCAAACTCGCGGTCGTAAAAGAGGCCCGGGATGACAGTGAGCACCCGAATCCCGCTCTGGACGCTCCACGTCCGCCATCGGTCGACATTCTCGTCGTTGATTTCTGCCGGGTAATGGGCCTCAACTGCGTCCACGCCGGCCGACCGCAGGCGGGCGACAGCCTCCAGACGCGCATCGATGGAGACCTCCGGCCCGTACCTATCGTGGAACCGCCCTGCAAACGGCGAAAAATACCAAACCCCGACGGAAAACTTCGGGGTTAACGGGAAGCGCTTCATGTGGGCGATAAGGTCCTCGATCGACCGACGCGCTTGTTGAGGGCGCAGGTCCCGCAGCGGCATGGATGCGCCTCCCTTCTTAGTGGAGAGGTCGTGGCGTCAATAAAATCCTAAGTCATTTGGTAGTCTGCTGACTTTCGACGGATGACAGCCTCCGGCCTCCTCGGGCTGTCGGGACGTCAGGCGCCGCAACTGTGGGGAGGTCACCGGATATGCCGACGCGCATCTGGCTGCGCGCCTGAAGGGCGCCCTGCTCCAAATGCCACAGGACGCCCTTGGGATGCAAACGTCGAGGTAGGCTAAGGTCTAGCCGCCCGCGATTGCCCCCACAACCAGGAACGGCTCCTCGCCTTTGGCGACCGCTTCAGGCAGGGGAGTATCGGGAGCCTCGAGCGAGAAATCCTGCGAACACGCAAAAAACCTCACAAAATCTCGCCTGTGTTGCGTCACGTGGTCGCGAATCGTTCCACGAAGCACGGGATACTGTGCTTCGAGCGCGTCGAGTATCGCACGCTGCGTGACTTGCCCATCGACCTGCACCCGGACTTCGCCGTCGACCTGCGCGAGCTTGCGCAAGTGGTACGGAAGCACGATTCGAATCATGACAACGTCTGAACCTCGACAGATAACACCGGCGGGAGGTCGCGGACGATGGCCGACCAGTGGTCGCCGGCGTCGGGCGACCCGTACACCTGGCCTCCCGAGGTCCCGAAGTACACGCCACAGGGATCAAGCGAGTCAACGGCCATGGCCTCGCGCAATACGTTGACATAACAGTTGCTCTGCGGCAAGCCGTTGGTCAGGGCCTCCCATTCGTTTCCGCCCGTCCGGCTGCGGTACACGCGCAGCTTCCCTTCAGGCGGGAAATGCTCCGAGTCGCTCTTGATCGGAATCACGTAGATGGTGTCCGGCTCGTGGGCGTGCACGTCGATCGGAAACCCAAAGTCCGATGGCAAATTCCCGCTGACTTCGTGCCACGACTCGCCCGCGTCGGTGCTCCGCATGACATCCCAGTGCTTCTGCATGAACAGGGTGCGCGGGCGGGACGGGTGCATGGCGATCCGGTGCACGCAGTGACCGACCTCGGCATCCTGATCGGGGATGGTTTGCGAACGAAGACCGCGGTTCATCGGTCGCCATGTTTCGCCGCCATCATCGGTCCGGAAGACCCCGGCCGCCGAGATGGCGATGAATATGCGCCGGGAATCGCTTGGATCTTGCACGATCGTATGGAGGCACATCCCTCCTGCCCCGGGCGCCCACGCAGACCCGGTCGTATGCTGGCGCAGTCCGGCCAGTTCGTGCCACGTTTGTCCGCCGTCAGTGGACCGGAAGAACGCGGCGTCTTCCACCCCTGCATAGACCACATCAGGGTCAATGAGGGAAGGCTCAAGATGCCACACTCGCTTGAACTCCCAGGGATGCGGCGTCCCGTCGTACCATTGGTGGGTGCCCATTTTGCCTTCATAGACGAACTTGTTGTCCACCGACGCCCAGGTCTTGCCGCCATCGTTGGATCGCTGGATCTGTTGCCCAAACCAGCCGGTTGACTGTGATGCAAACAGACGATCCGGGTCGACGGGGGAGCCTTTGATGTGGTAGATTTCCCATCCGGCAAACTCAGGGCCGCTGACATCCCAACGTTGACGCTTCGCATCCGACGTCAGGATGAAGCCACCCTTGTGAGTTCCAACGAGTAGGCGGACTCTGCTCATTTCCTGTTCCTCCTCGCTTGAGCATTGACGAACAATTGTCTGGGCGTTGTTCTCGTTCTCCCCGGATGCAGGACTATCCTCGGTCAGAATTCAACCGGCATCGCCTTATGGCCACGAATGATGAACCCACCGGTGTACTCAACCGGTTCCTTCGCGACGCGGATCTCCGGAAGACGGCGCAGGAGCGTGGCAAGCGCGACCTGCAACTCGAGCCGCGCGAGCGGCGCGCCGATGCAGTAATGAATCCCCAGGCCGAAAGTCAGGTGCGGATTGTCCTTCCGGGTAAGATCCAGCCCGTCCGGATCGTGGAATCGCCTGGGGTCGCGGTTACCCGACGCGTAGAGGAGACCCACCTCCATGCCACGCTGGAGATGAACCCCGTTGAATTGGAAATCCTGCAGGGCCCAGCGTTCGAACATCGGCAACGGAGTATCGTAGCGCAGCAGTTCTTCAGTCGCCGTTTTGAAGAACTCCAGGTTGTTCTGCTGCGCGGCCTCACAGGCCAGCGCCATCTGGTCAGGGTTGTGGTGAAGAGAAAGCAGGCCCAGCGTTGTTCCATTCACGGTGGCCTCGTGGCCGGCGTTGAGCAGGAGGATGCAGTTCGCGACGAGCTCTTCTATGGTAAGAACTTCCCCGTGCTCTTCAACCCGCACGAGCACAGAGATCAGATCATCACGAGGCTGCTGCTGGCGCTGGTGGGCCAGGTTCTTGACATAGGCGGAGAACTCCACGACTGCTTGATTGGCGGCCCTCGCTTGGTCGTCGGTGTACCCGAGTTCGTAGAGTTTGACGATCTTTGCCGACCAGGGGCGAAGCAGGTGGCGGTCTTCCTCCGGCACCCCAAGCAGTTCGCCGATGACGGCGACAGGAATCGGCTCCGCAAACTCCACGAGCAGATCCATCCGCCCCCGATCCGCGACACGGTCGATCAGCGCGTCGACGACGTGCTGGATCTTGGCGCGCAGGCGTTCCACGCGTGAAGACGTAAACGCCTTAACCATTAGGCTCCGGAGGCGCGTGTGCTTGGGCGGCTCGTTGTCGAACATGTGGTCATGCTGGAAGCGGTCGAAGTCCTTCGTGAGGGGGTTCGGGGGCGGCCAGCCGAGCTCGTCGCGCGAGAATGCGTGCAAAATCGACCGGCCAAGCCGCCGGTCGCGCAGCAGCCCGGCGATGTCATCGTATCGGGTAAAGAACACCTTGTTCCACACGGGATCGAAGAATACGGGCAGGGTATCGCGTAACTCTGCGAGCTGCGGATAGGGATCGTACACAAACTCAGGATGGTTGAGATCTAGATGATACTCGCGCAAATCTGTTCAACCGCCCTGGTCTTCAGGATCAGGGCGATAGACCGCTTCATACTGTTTGGGAGTAAGGACCTGGACCCTGCCATCGTCATCATAATCAAGGAATATCCAGGCCTCTGGTGCAAGGTCATCGAGAAGTAGAGTCGGCGAGAAATACGGGATCTCTTCCATGATTGGCCCAACGGCAGCGACGCACCTCAAATTCCATCCGCGAGGGGCACAAACGGTCTGGGCCAACCCCGGGGGGGCAATGGCTATGTGGAGAGACGTCAATGACAGTTCGCGATCAAGCGTTTCGCGTATGGCTTTCGATTGGGATCGCGATGCTCTTGGTCGGTTCTTTCTTCAGCATACGCACTGTAAGCTTCCTGCACACGGCAACGCACACTGAAGGAACAATCATCTCGCGAAACCCAAATTTGGGGATCGTGCCGCTTCTTGATCACCGTCGAATTCAATGAGGAGACGAGCGTCGTCCGGTTTCAGCAGTGCCTTCAAGTCTATGCCTTCCGCTTCCGTGTCGGTCAAACCGTTCCCATACTCTACAATCCGGCCCGCCCCGATCAGGCTATGATCGATTCGATTTGGCGAGTCTGGAGTATCTGGGGATATTCACACCCGTCGGCCTCCTATTGTGCATTGGTGCATTCGCAGTCCGATCCATCCCTGCGCAAGTAAGGTAGGCGAGCTCATGTTGTTCCACGGTGTCTGGCATCGTGAAAGGTGCACGCTGCCGGGAAGGCTAGATATCTAGTAGTGTATGATCCCACAACGAAAGGCCTGACCGCCCGCGCGATGCTACGAGGGTGCTGCGAAAACCGGAGTCGGCAGATCAGTAAACCCAGAAAATCTTGACAGGACTGGAACCGGCGATCGGACTCGAACTGATGACCTGCGCATTACGAGTTAAACCCAGGTATTGATTTTTGTGGTCTCGGAGGTTACATTATTTCTGTAGGCTTCGAAGTCACAATGTTTGGTGGGGGATGAGCGTGAGGATCCGCAGAGCAGGCGTGCGAGAGGCAAAAGCGCATCTCGGCAGACTTCTGCGCGACGCCCAGCGTGGGCAGGAATGGATCATCACCGCGCGGGGGAGGCCCGTTGCCAAGCTAGTACCGGCGCGCGGCAAGAGTCTGGCTCTTCCAGAGCGCATCCGCCGGCTGGAAGAGTCTGGGTTGATCGAGCCCGCTAAGCAACAAACACGCGTGTCGCCGCCGATGCCGCTACCCCTGAAGGAGGGTCTGGCCCAGAGGTGGCTGCAGGAGGATCGGGGGCGGTGAGTCCCGAGCGGGAAGTCGCCGTCTACTGGGATGCTTCTGCAGTCGTTGCCGCTCTCTTTCGGGATCCGCACAGCCATAGGGCCCAGACATGGGCGCGGCGGGCTGGGGTTCATCTCGTCTCCACGCTAGCATGGGCCGAAGTGTATGCGGTCATAGCGCGGATCGAGCGCGAGCATGCGCTGAGCCGGATCTTTGTCGCCGCTGCACGCGACGCACTTGAAGACGGCATGTGGCGGCGAGTGAATGCAGCGCCTGAATGGAGGCTTATTCGCGATCTGTCGCTGCGATGGCGACTTCGTGGCGCGGACTTGTGGCACCTTGCCACGGCCAAGAGCCTTCAAAACGAGTTGCCTGAGCTCAAACTGCTATCGTTTGATGCCAGGCTGGTTGCGGCCGCCCGTGGCGAAGGAATCGGAACCAAGTAACCATGGATCAGCTGTCCCAAGCTCGACCTCTGGCCTTCCCGTTCCCGACAAACTAACCCGATCATGTGAAAGCAGGCCTTGTGTTATGAGGTGGACCAAGAACCGGGGCCTGAAGAGAGCACAGAATCCGGGGCTGGAGCCGGCGATCGGACTCGAACCGATGACCTGCGCATTACGAGAACGCAGTCCTCACCGCCGTTTGAGTAGGCTCCAGTCGCATGTGCTGCGGGAGGCCCGCCAATTCGCGTCTCCTGGTTCCTATCCGTTGCTTCAGATGCGGTAGTGGACTCGAGTGATGAGGAGTCGTGCTGTCAGGGTGCTGTCAAATGCCCCCAGCGACGATTTGCCTGGTATCAATAACATCTCTTGTTACAAGTTGGCGGTTTGCAAATCGACCTTTGTCAACTAATCCACGTTAGGCCGACATCCGGAGTCGCGAGAGGAGAATCATGAGCAAGCTATTCGTCAACATTGGGCTTAGCCTCGATGGCTACATGGCACCCGAAGGAATGACCATGGAGAATTGGGACAAGCCTGAGTACAAGAACTGGGGCGCTAAGTGGGGTGCGCTGATGCGCTGGATCTTCAACCAGCAGTACTTCCGCGAGAACCTCAAGCTCGGACCAGGGGGAGAGACCGGCCCCGTCAATGACATGCTTCGCAACACCACGGAGCGCATCGGTGCCAACATTATGGGCAAGCGAATGTTCGACCAGGGCGAGCGCGCTTGGCCTGAGGAGGCTCCGTTTCACACACCGGTATACGTTCTTACCC
>DASWFZ010000120.1:0-2371 GCA_036393975.1 bacterium
GCCCGTCGAGTTAGCGATCGTGGAGGTCGGGCTGGGAGGCCGGCTCGACCCCACCAATGTGGCCGACCCGCTCGTCTCCGTCATCACGCCCATCAGTTATGATCACATGGACGTGTTAGGAGATACTCTCGATGCGATTGCGCGCGAAAAAGCAGGTATCGTCCGCGATCACGGCGTCGTGATCAGCGCCCCTCAAAGTCCGGAGGCGCGGGCCGCGATCATCGACGTCTGCACACGGCGCAACGCGCAGTTGGTGCTGGTGGATGAAGCCATGCGGTGGGACACGTTGGGGTCCACACTGCACGAGCAGCGGTTCGAGTTGGCGGGGGCCCAGCGAAGCTACGGCCCCTTGCGGCTTCCCCTCATTGGAGCCCACCAGCGCGCGAACGCTGCCGCCGCGGTCGCGACGGTCGAAGCCCTCGCCCCGCGAGGGTTCCCCACCTCGGTCGACGCCGTGCGGGAGGGACTCGCGGCGGTGTACTGGCCGGCTCGCGAAGAGGTGTTCGCGGAGCGGCCGTACGTGGTGGTCGATGTCGCACATAATCCGGCCTCCTTGGCGGCGTTGCGCGAAACGTTGGAGGCGGTCTTTTCAGGGCGGCGCATCATCCTGGTCTTTGGGATGATCGCGACGCATGATCATCGGGCCTGCACGAGTCTGATCGCCCCGCTGGCCGAGACGGTGATTGTAACGACCCCCCAGCATGCCAAACCACTGCCGGCCCGTGTGCTGGCCGAGGAGGTGGCCCGCTACCAAGCGCATGTCGAGATCATCGAGGATCGACCAGCTGCCCTTGACCGGGCCCTGGCCTTGGCTGGTGCCGAGGATGTGGTGGTGGTCACCGGATCGTTTTTCCTGGTAGGCGAGATGCGCGAACTGCTCCAACGCAAGCTCACTTCAGCCCCCCACTCACAGGTCCGTCTGCGCGTGCCCCGAACATGAGTGAGGTCCTGACCCCGTGCGGGATCCGCTCCCGCGCTGAGGTGGTCTGATGTGGGTTGATGTGATCGTGGAAGACATCTTGCGCACGCGAACTGACGATGCGCACATCGTCAACGACGCCAAGAGCCCCTCCGGACCGATCCATGTCGGGTCGCTCCGGGGAGTGATCCTCCACGACTGTGTCAGTCGCGGTCTGCAGCAGAAAGGTCAACGCGTGCGGTTTCTGTACGGCTTTGACGACTATGACCCGTTGGACGCGCTCCCAGCCGGAGCGTCTGAAGAGTGGCGTCGCTACTTGGGCGTCCCGCTGTCAGAGGTTCCAGGGCAGGGGGGCGCCGCAGCGAGCTTCGGGCGACAGATCGGCGACGCGTTTGTTGTGGTATTCACCCGCCTCGGGGCCCACCCGGACATCTATTGGACGAGTGAGATGTACAAATCCGGACGTTTCAACGACGCTATTCGGCTGGCACTGGATCGCGCCGAGGAGTTAATGTCGATCGACCGAGAGATCAGCGGCAGCAAGAAAGCCGAGCGCCACCCGATCCAGGTCGTCTGCGAGCACTGTGGGCGCATCGGCACGACCGTGGTGACGGCGTGGGATGGGAATGAGGTCAGCTATGAGTGCCGGCCTGATAAAGTCGAGTGGGCGCAAGGGTGCGGGAACCGTGGGAAGCGCTCGCCGTTTGACGGGGGAAGCAAGCTGCAGTACGTCGTCGAGTGGGCGGCCAAGTGGAAGATCCTCGGCGTCACCGTGGAAGGCGCAGGCAAAGACCACATGACTAAGGGAGGGAGCCACGACCGAGCCAGTGCGATGGTCCGACGCGTCTTTGCGTATCCGGCGCCCTATCCCATTCCCTATGAGTTCATCTTGGTGGGCGGGAGGAAGATGAGTACCAGCCGCGGCGTGGGCATGCTGGCCTCTGCTCTCGTGGAGATCTTGCGGCCGGAGCTCGCGCGGTTCTTGCTGGTCCGTCCCCACTACCGCCAGCAGATCAACTTCGATCCGGGCGGGGAGACCATTCCCCAGCTCTACGACGAGTACGATAGGGCCGCTGCGGCGCACTTTGGGGACCTGCAGGCGAAGACCGCCGCGGAGGCCGATCTGCTGCAAGATCATGCGCGGACATTCGCCTACGCGTCTGTCGAGCGCGATCCGGTACGCTGTTTTCGCATGCGGTTCGCCAAAGTCGCCTACCTCATGCAGATGTCCACTGTCGACGTGTATCGGGAAGCTGAACGTGAGAAAGGCGCTCCCCTAACCGAGGCCGACCGCGCAGAACTCCGCCAGCGCATGGAGGATGCACGGCGCTGGCTGCAAACGTATGCACCCGAGAGCTACCGCTTTCAGGTGCAGCCGCATCTCCCCGCCGTTCCGCTCGATGACAGCCAGCGGGCGTTTCTCGGTCATCTGGCAGAACTCATTCGCAGCGG
>DASWFZ010000121.1:0-9882 GCA_036393975.1 bacterium
CTTCTATTCGACTCGCGCGTTAGCGAGTTCCTGTGTGTAAGAAAAGACCCGGTCGGGGTGAATCCCGACCGGGTCTTGTGCGTCGTCAGTGCTGTGGTTTACACCGGGACGACGTTCGCAGCCTGCGGGCCCTTTTTCCCATCGACGACGTCAAACTGGACCTGCTGGCCTTCCTGCAGGGAGCGGAACCCGTCCTGCTGGATGGCGCTGTAGTGGACGAACACGTCCTTGCCACCCTCCACGGAGATGAAGCCGTAGCCCTTCTCCGCGTTGAACCACTTGACCGTGCCAGTAACCATTGCGGCCTTGCTCCTTTCGTACTTTAAGTACAGGCTTGCGCACATCCGTGCCGTACCTGCCTCGCCGAGCGTACCACTTGGCGGGGCCCGATGTCAACAATGTGGGCGACGATCGCCGCAATTCGCGATGAACCGCTGAGACCGCGGAGGTGTGTCGATTGCCCAGCAATGAGACCGATTCATCTTGGTGGTGTTTCGATCGCACGCCTGCTGTAGCCCACTCAGGAGATAAGGGATTTGTCGCGCGCCATCGATGCGATCATCAGTCGGGGATGACATGTCCACTGCAGAGGTAGGGAGAACAATTTTTCGTTGGTGAACAACATAGGGCCCGACGCGGTCCCTTGACTTGCGTGAAGCTGCATGATATACACTGAAGAAAATTGCATACGTGCTCTTATCTAGAGTGGGTGAGGGACGGGCCCGATGAACCCCGGCAGCCTGTGCGGCACGCCGTCACGCCCGTGCGTGACCGATGTGTCGTGCAAGGTGCCAACTCCTACGGAACCAATTCCGAGAGATAAGAGGGACCGGCACCCCTCCAATAGGAATTGGGAGGGGATTTTTTGTTGTCATGGTGACCGTCCGCGTCCCCGCTACAATCGCGAATCTCGGACCAGCCTTCGACACGTTAGGTGTCGCGGTGACCGTCTACAACACGGTGCATCTCACCCTGGCAGCCTCAGCACGTGTGCAGGTGCAGGGATATGGTCACGGGAGTATGCCAGAGGATGCATCCAACCTGGTCTATCGCGCGGCGGCGGAAGTTGCAGCCCGCGCGGGACGCTCGAGTGCCTTTGCGCTGCAGTGCCATAACGACATTCCGCCCGGTCGTGGACTGGGGAGCAGTGCCGCGGCTGTGGTCGGCGGTGCGGTTGCGGCCAACGAGGCTCTCGGGCGCCCGCTCAGCCAGGAGGACCTGTTGAATTTGACCTGGCGGATGGAAGGGCACGCGGATAATGCTGCCCCGGCGCTGCTGGGAGGGGTGGTTCTGGTCGATGTGAGTGATGGCGCCGTGCGGTGGACGCGGATCATGCCGACATGGGATGTCGCGCTGGTTGTCGCCGTGCCGGAATTTAGCGTCGCCACCGACCGCGCGCGGGCGGCGCTGCCTGATCGCGTGCCCATGACCGATGCGGTGACCAACATCAGCCACACCGCCTGGCTGGTCACGGCGATGCTGACGGGACGGGCGGACCTCTTGACCACCGCGTTGGACGACCGACTCCATCAACCTTATCGCCGGAGCTTGGTACCGGGCATGGGAGAAGCGTTCGCGGCGGCCCGGGCGGCCGGCGCGTATGGTGCAGCGTTGTGTGGGAGCGGTCCGTCGGTGCTAGCCGTGGCTCCGCCGGCGAAGGCCGACCGCGTCGGTCCGTCCATGGTGGACGCGTTTGCGGGGTACGGACATGCGGCAAGCTACATCCGCGTCAACATCGACGAGCGAGGGGCGACTCTTGTTGCCTGAGGCGAGCCAACTTCCAGGAGTCCGCGAGGGTCATGTGACCGGTGTGAAGCAGGAGGATGTGCGAAGCCAAATTCCCATCAGCGGGGGAGACCATGCCTGAACAGCAGCTGCGGTGTCGCGAGTGTGGCGCCATGTACGCGGCGGGACCGCGTTATGTGTGTGAGCAATGCTTGGGGCCACTTGAGGTCGTCTACGACTATGCAGCGCTCGCCCGCCAGCCGCTGCGGCAGATGATTGAGGCAGGGGTGCCATCCATGTGGCGGTATGAGCCTCTGCTGCCTGTGCGCCGTGTGCCCGAGATCGATCTGGAGCCTGGCTACACCCCGTTACTGCCTGCGGCCCGGCTGGGCCGGGCGCTGGGACTGCGTCGCTTGTTCATCAAGAACGACAGCGTCAACCCGACATGGTCATTTAAAGATCGGGTTGTAGGCGTGGCGATGTCTGCAGCCCGTTCGTTCGGCTACGACGTCGTCGCCTGTGCCTCGACTGGTAACCTCGCCAACGCGGTGGCCGCTCACGCCGGCCGGGCGGGCATGCGAGCCTGCGTCTTCATTCCCAAGGGGCTGGAACGGGGCAAGGTCCTGGCGACGGCTGCGTACGGGGCCACGTTAGTGGAAGTAGATGGAACCTATGACGACGTCAACCGGCTGTGCGCGGAGATCGCCGACGAGCACCGCTGGGCATTCGTTAACGTCAACGTGCGGCCGTACTATTCAGAAGGCGGGAAGACACTCGGGTTCGAGGTCGCTGAACAGCTCGGATGGCGGGCGCCCGATCATGTTGTGGTCCCCATCGCGTCAGGCAGTTTGCTCGTCAAAATCCACAAGGGGTTAACCGAGCTGCAGGCCGTCGGGCTCCTCGAGAGTGTGCCAACGCACGTCCATGGCGCCCAGGCGGCGGGGTGCGCGCCGGTGGCCACAGCGTTTGCTGAAGGAAGCACCGAGATTCGGCCCGTTAAACCCAATACGATCGCACGCTCCCTGGCCATTGGTACCCCTGCGGACGGCCGGTACGTGCTCCGAGTGGCTCGGCAAACGGGGGGCGCGGTCGTGGCCGTGACGGATGAGGAGATTGTCGCTGGAATCCTAGTCCTGGCGGAGACGGAGGGGATCTTTACGGAGACGGCCGGGGGTGTCACGATCGCGGCGTTGCGCGCGTTGGCCGCCCGCGGAGCCTTCGGGGAGGACGACATCGTCGTCGCCTATATCACGGGGCAGGGGCTCAAGACTCTCGAAGCTGTCGCGGATGCGATGCGTCCTCCGATTAGCATCCGAGCGACACTGAAGGATTTCGAGCGCAATGTCCTCGCCGGCGTAGCCTGAGGCCAAGCGGGGGACAGGGAGGATTGGAATGCCGACTGTTAGAATTCCGGCGCCGCTGAGAAAACTGACGGGAGATCAACGCGTGGTCCAGGCAAGCGGGGCCACGCTGGCGGACTTGGTGGTGGATCTGGAGCGGCGTTTCCCAGGAATCAAAGGACGTATCATGAGTGCGGATGGCCAGGTCCACAGTTTCGTGAACATCTTCGTCGACGACCAGGATGTGCGGTTTTTGCAGGGGCTTGCCACCCCCCTGCGGGAGGAAGCGGAAATCGCCATTATCCCCGCAATGGCTGGCGGGATGGAGGCATCCCCGCCCAGAGGTGGGGTCCTGAATCTGTTGCCGCCCGAACACGCTGCGTAAAATTCTGATCCGTACCCGTAACCGCCAATCCCAGGGGCGCCGATGACCGTGCGACGCGGTGTGGTCAGAGTGGCGGTAGTGGTGGCGGTCATTTTGCTGGCCGTCTGGTGGTTGCTGCGTCCGGCGCGGGCCACGGTTTCGGTGTACTTTGTGCGCGCGGATGGCGCCCGCAGTACCTTGCAAGACGTTCCGCGCCCAGTGGGGGCGCGAGAAGCGGAGGCTGTGTTGGCGGCGGCGATTCGCGAGTTGCTCGCGGGCCCCTCTGCGCAGGAACGAACTTCCGGCTTGACGACGGCGATTCCCGCAGGGACGAAGCTCCGGAGTTTGCGCATCGACAAGGCGATTGTGCTGCTCGACCTCAGCAGTGAGATCGAGGCGGGAGGCGGGAGCGCGATCATGCTGGCCCGGTTTTGGCAACTCGTTTACACGGCGACCCAACTTCCTCACGCGCCCCAAGTGCGGATCCTCATCGACGGTGTGGCGAAGTCGGCCCTGGGGGGAGAAGGGGTGCTGATCGATCGGCCGGTGAGTCGCCCTTCCACTCTCCCCGAGTTCTAGAAGAGGGAGTCCCCCGGTTGATAACAGTCGACCCGGCGCAGGAGAAGAAAAGTTTTGTCAGGAAGTTCTCTTAGGAAGTTCTGTGGGGGAGTTGTTGAGTCCGTCGTGCCCAGTGAAGTTTTCGCCGAAGACATAGAGGCTCTGCTCGAACGCCTAGATGGCGTGACATCCGCCCGCGTCGTGGCCAACGATGGGGGAGAGATCGCGTCCATTTACGTGACGGCCGCCACCACCCGTGAGGAGCCGGTGGTGAGGCGGATGATTGCTTCCGCCCTCATGTCCCGCTATTCTCTCGCCGTCGACGGGTGGCGCATTCGTATCGCCCGCTTGCAGACCGAGGCTCCCATGCGCACGTGGCGTCCCCGGCGCGTCGATGAATCGCTGTCGGGGACAGCCGTCCAGGCGCTGGTGGAACTGGAGCCGGTGCACGCGGAGGGCGGGACGCTGGTCGGCCGCGCACGATCCTTGCCTGACCGCACGAATCGTTTGCGCGGTTTGGTCTTGGCCACGCTCGACGCCCTAAAATCTGTCCTGGATACCGAAGAACGCCGAGGCGCTCTGGAGTCGATTGCCATCCAGCCGCTCGCGGGGCGCGACACGGTGGTGGTCGCCATCTCCATCGGGTCGCCGACGGGTTCCCAGCTGTGCGTGGGATCAGCAGTGGTCGAAGGGAGCGAAGCCGACGCAGTCATCGCGGCAACGCTCGATGCTATCGGCAAGCGCGGCGTGAAACCGCAACGACGGGGGTGGGGAATGAAGGATCGTCGCGATGAGTTGGAATCGATGCGGGCACACTACCGACGCCTTCGGGAGCCACAGAGACAGATGCCAGAGCTTGCACCCGAAGACGACGGAGCCAATGACGGAGCCGACGACGCGGTGCCCGACCAGGGGCAGATTCGACCGGAGCGACCGGGCGGTGCCGCCATGGCAAGCGTGACACGGCCTGATGCAGGCGCGCGGACGGATCCGCCGGCCGCACGACCTGCGCCGCGCAGTTCTATGGAAGACGAGTTCCTGCGCAGCCTCCTGTCCGCAAGCACGCCCGTCCACATCCGCTGCCGCGACGGGTACGAAATCCCAGAGGCAGTTATCAAGGATGTCGGGACCTACTCGATTCTGGTGGAAAGCGAGACCGGCGGGGAGCTCGTCTTCAAGCACGGCATCCTCTCGATCCGCCCTCTGAGAGCGTGAACAACCTGAGAGCCTGATACCTCCGGCCCGGACGCCCCGCAACGAGAGAACAGGGAAAATCGGAGCCGGAAAGTCTTTTCGTGTTCTCTCGCGGGTTATCAAAAGCTGACGTGTCCAATTCACAGCAACTGCGGGACCAGCTGCCTGTGATTACCGCGCACGGTTTGCCGCACCCCACGTTGCGGTCTCTTGTGGATACACCGAATGACATCATCCAGCACACTCCGCGCACCGCCGTCTGATCGCGGCTCTCGCACCTCGGCGCAAAGCGTGAGATTACCCCGTGTCTGAAGCACGGGGGTATCCCGTTGTGATCGAGATGTCGCGACCCAGGACGCGCCGACGGTGAAGAGGAGGGGCCGACCGGAGCGCGGAATGTCTACCGAGGTTTCCCACCGTGGGCGAGCAAGCAAACACTCGCAGCAAAGCAACCGCGAGGCCTGAGGGATCGCAGCAGCATCCGTCTGCCATCCCCCTACGTCTGGATTATGTCTCGGCCGACGACGGAAAGTTCCGGGAGTGGCTCCGGCGCTACCGGGGGGAGGTTGCTGGCGAGCCGCCCACGGACGAGTGGCTGGACGCCTACCTCAAACACATCTTTGCCGAGCAGAGCAAGAACCGACATATCTGGTGGGCTATGTCGGAAGACCGCAAGGTGGGTTTCGTCGTCGCCGTCCTGACCCCGCAGTCCACCGATCGGCAGCGCATGCAGGGCATGGTGGCCGAGTTTTTCGTCTACCCTGAGTTCCGCCGCGAGGGATACGGGAAGAGGATGGCCGAGGCGGTGATCGCGTTTCTGCATTCCCGGGGATGCCATGACGTACACACCTCCGTTCCTGCTGGCAACGTTCGGGGGGTCCGATTCTGGCAGACCTGCAGTTTCCAGATCTCCCGTTACCTTCTGGTCCACCGGCCAGACTTGAAGCCCGACGACGAAGACGAGGAAGACGAAGAAGAACTCTAGTCCCGCGCAGGGCGAGCGAGCGACCGTATCCTCCGCCCCCCCGTTGCAGGCGTGTCTGTTTTGTGTAGTCCGGCCTCGATGGCCACCCCCTTTCTCGTCGCGCACCGCGAGGAAATCGTTTTGCGCGTGATGCGCTCCTGCCGTGAGCTCGACTTGTATACAATGGGTGCGTACCGAGGCGCGCGTAGGCTTTGGGGAGTCGACCGAGGCGAACGTCATGTCTACCGGAAAACGCGACCGCGATCCTGATCACCAGGCGAAAGATGCTCATCCGCCGGAAGGGGCGCAGCCCCCGAAGGCCGTGTACACTCCCGACCGCATCGAGATTCGCAACGTCTACACGCCGGCTGACGCACCCGTGGACTACTCAGGGGACTTGGGATTTCCGGGTCAGTACCCGTTTACCCGCGGGATCTATCCGACGATGTACCGTGGCCGGCTATGGACGATGCGACAGTACGCCGGCTATGGGGCAGCCGAGGAGTCCAATGCGCGGTTCCGGTACCTGCTGAGCCAAGGCCAGACCGGTTTGTCCGTGGCCTTCGACCTACCGACGCAGATGGGGTACGATTCCGACCATCCGATCGCTGAGGCCGAAGTCGGGAAGGTCGGAGTGGCCATCGATACCCTCGCCGACATGGAGGCGTTGTTCGAGGGCCTGCCGTTGGCCCAGGTTACGACCTCCATGACCATCAACGCCACAGCGTCGATCCTGCTGGCGATGTACATCGCCATGGCGGAGCGGCAGGGAGTGCCGCCGACTGCGCTAGACGGCACGACGCAGAACGACATCCTCAAAGAGTACATCGCGCGGGGGACGTACATCTTCCCTCCCACGCCGTCGCTGCGTCTCGTGACCGACATGTTCGCGTACTGCGCCGAGCACCTCCCGAAGTGGACCCCCATTTCCATCAGCGGGTACCACATCCGCGAAGCGGGCGCAACCGCCGTCCAAGAAGTCGCGTTCACACTGGCCAACGGGATTGCGTATCTGCAGGCCGCCGCGGACGCGGGGTTGGATGTCGATCGCATTGCCCCCCGCGTGTCGTTTTTCTTCGCGGCCCAGATGAACGTGCTCGAAGAGGTCGCCAAATTCCGGGCGGCCCGCCGGCTGTGGGCGCGGATTACCCGGGAGCGCTTTCACGCCCAAGACCCCAAGGCGTGGGTTCTGCGGTTCCACACTCAGACGGCCGGCGCCGCGTTGACCGCCCAACAACCCGACAACAACGTCGTCCGGGTGACCCTCCAAGCACTGGCCGCGGTCTTGGGCGGGACGCAGTCGTTGCACACTAACGCCAAAGACGAAGCCCTCGCGCTGCCGACCGATGCCTCGGCCCTGCTAGCGCTGCGTACTCAGCAGATCCTCGCATATGAAAGCGGGGTCGCCGACACTGTCGATCCCCTGGCGGGATCGTACTACGTCGAAGCGCTGACTCGGCAGATCGAAGAACAGTCCGACGCGCTGATCCGGCAGATCGGTGATGCCGGAGGGATGGTACGGGCGCTGGAGGCGGGGATTATTCAGCGGCAAATTGCCGAATCCGCATATCGCGAGGCGACGCGGATCGAAACCGGTGAACAGGTTGTCGTGGGCGTAAACCAGTACCAAGGAGACGCGGCGGTCTCTCCGCCCCTCTTGCGGATGCCCTCCGACATCGTGCCGCGGCAGAAGGCGCGGCTCGCCCGTGTGCGGAGCGAGCGCAGCGGGGATGAGGTGCAGCGTGCGCTGATGCGATTGCGTCGGGCGGCCGGGGGGTCGGAGAACCTGATGCCTCACATCCTCGAAGCGGTGAAAGCCTATACGACCCTTGGCGAGATCTGTGATACGCTGCGCGCCGTCTTTGGTGTGCACAAACCCGCGGCGGTAGTGTGATCTGTGCACACGCTGATCGCTGAAGCATTGGCCGGGTCGGCGCAGGCAGTCGCACGGCTCATCTCCCTGGTGGAAGCCGGGGATCCGGACGGAGCGGTTGTGTTACGCGAGTTGCACTCCCGGATAGGCCGGGCATATGTCATCGGGATGACGGGTCCGCCCGGGGCGGGTAAGAGCACACTGGTGGACGCTTCCACCGGGGTCCTGCGCAAGCAGGGGAGGACGGTCGCCGTGGTCGCCGTCGATCCGACCAGCCCCTTCACGGGGGGCGCGCTCCTAGGCGACCGCATCCGCATGCAAGATCACGCCACCGATCCCGGTGTGTTTATCCGGAGTATGGCCACGCGCGGCAGCCTCGGAGGGTTGGCTCCTGCAACCGCAGATGTGGTCCGCATCCTTGACGCGACGGGCTACGAATTTATTTTCATCGAAACGGTCGGCACCGGCCAGGCAGAGGTGGATGTGGTGAGTGTGGCTGATACCGTGGCGATCGTGCTCGTGCCGGGAATGGGCGACACCGTGCAGACCATGAAGGCGGGCATCATGGAGATCGGTGAGGTCTTTATTGTGAACAAGGCCGATCAGGGCGATCCCGACCGCACCGCCGCAGAGATCCGGATGATGCTGCAGCTGAATCCGCACCCCACGGGATGGACAGTGCCGGTCATCAAAACAGTCGCGACGTCAGGGCAGGGGATCGAGGAAGCTCTCGCGGCGATCGACGCTCACCGCCAGTACTTGTCTGCCGATGGGTCATTGGAACGCCGACGCAAGGCACGCCGGCGCGAGGAGATCCTTCGGATCGTGGAGGCCCGGACCCGGATGCGTGCGTGGGAGTTGGTCCACCGCAGCGGACGGCTCGAGCAACTGGCCGACCGTGTTCACGCCGGAGAGATCGATCCCTACGCCGCGGCGGAGGAGTTACTCAAGCAGACATGATCTGTGACCACCTCGGAATTGCGGTCCGTGATCTCGCCGAGGCATCTCGCCTCTACAGCAGCGCGTTCGGCTTGCAGGTGACCGAACAATATAACCTCCCGGGGGAGGGGGTCCGGATTGCCTTCCTGCCGTCCGGAGCTATTGACCTTGAACTTCTCGAACCGATCGATCACGGCGGAAGTGTGGCAAAGTTCCTGGCCACCCGAGGTCCGGGGCTACACCACATCGCCTTTCGAGTTCCCGCCATCGAGGCAGCCCTCGCGCGTGCGACCGCTTCGGGCTGCACTGTTGTCGCTCCCGGCCCGCACCCGGGGGCGCGCGGGCATCTCATCGTCTTCCTGCATCCTGCCACTAGCGGTGGGATACTCATCGAATTCGTGCAACGCTGACCCACGGTAGTGTCAAGAGTTTTGTGTAAAATCACGCCAGAGTAGGCGTCCCTCCCACCGTTTATTCGTCGCGCTGGCAATGGCAAAGACGATCCGCTCGCAGCTCGCGGTGTTGGTGAAGCAGGTCATGGGGCGAGTCCGGCGCCGAATCTCCCGGAAGACGCGCTCGATGGCGTTGGTGGTCCGGACGCGCCGCCAGTCCCGCTCTGCCACTTGGAAGAAAGCCAGCAGCGCTTCCCAATCCCGGAGGAGACAGGCGACAGCCTTGGGGGCCACCCGCCGCCACGCGCGCACCCACTGCCACAGCGCGCGCTCGGCAGCCGCCCGGCTGCGCGCATGATAGATGAAGCGGGCCAAGTGCAGGCAGCGCTCCCGATCGCGGACCCGCAGGTGGTGCGCCACATTGCGGAGCACGTGGACCCAGCAGGCTTGGCGCGAGACGTGCGGATAGACCAGATCGAGGGCCGCATGCAGCCCGCGATGGCCGTCAGTGGTGATCAGCCGCAGCGCGGTGC
>DASWFZ010000122.1:0-20179 GCA_036393975.1 bacterium
TGATCAGCTTCATCATCTCCGCGTTCAACAACATTCCGAAGATTGAACTGTCACTGCATCGCCTGGGGAGGCAGTTCGGGGAGCAGGTCGACGAGGGGGTGTGGGCGTTTCCCTCTCCGGACCAGCTCGCGGGGGCGAGCCTGCGTGACCTGCGGCGGTGTGCGCTGGGCTATCGCGGGCCATACGTGCGTGAGGTCTCCCGGCGCGTCGCCTCCGGAGACGTCGATCTGCAGGCCGTGGGGCGCGCCGAGTACTCCGTGGCCCGTCAACTCCTCCTGACGTTACCGGGAGTCGGCGAGAAAGTCGCCGATTGCGCCTTGCTGTTCGCCTACGGAAAAGGCGAGGCATTTCCGGTCGATGTGTGGGTGAAGCGGGCAGTCGAACGTTGGTACTTCGGTGGCCGCCACAAGACTGAGCGCCAAATCCGCGAGTTTGCCCACCAGCGCTTCGGGCCTCTGGCCGGATACGCCCAGCAGCACTTGTTCCACGCTATTCGGCGACGAAGGAAAGGGGAGTGAGTGCGTGGGCGTGGACGTACTTCGCCAACGTGAAGGCCTCGTTACTGTGCCCGCTTCGCACCATGATTGCCCTGAGGCTCACGCCTGACCGTCCAGCAGGGTGTCGTGACAGTGGTGAAGGTCGTGGAACCTGATCCCGGGGACCCAGCCCGTCCGAGATTCCTCGCATGACTCTCTGCGTCAGGTTCTGGCCGTGAGGAGTCTTGCCATTACGCTGCGATGGCTAGCCCACCTCGTTGCAACGCTTGGTGAACCTCATCTCAAGCCTGCAGTTCCGGTCCTTTCATCCCACCCAGTGGTCGGGACAAACACTCGGTGAAGAGCTCAGCTACTCCCCGGACATCGGCGCCCAAGCAGACACGTGTGTTCGGCTCCTTCCCCCATCGCCCTTCGAAGTCCGCCACTGTCTCGCCTAGCGTGAAAGCGCCATGTGTCTCAATCTCGACATATAGGTTCTCGGTCGTGAACATGTCGGGTTTGATGGCGTAGGCTATGCAGACAACGTCGTTATACTGAACCCCTCGACCTTCGAGAACCACCTTCACGCCGCGCTTCCGATAGGCTTGTTCGATGAACGGCGTCATCCGCAGCAGGAAGCGCCCCATCGGGGTGTCGGCTTCACGGATACGCGCCAAATTGGCATGACTGATAACAATAGGGCGACACACGTCCAGGCCGACCTGCACCATCGGAACACCGGCATGATAGACAATCCTCGCTGCTTCAGGATCGTTGTAAAGATTGGCCGAAGCGGCTGGAGTGACATTCCCCCAGGTGGAGACGGCCCCACCCATCAGGATCAGCTCTCGGAGATTCCTCGCTGCCCGAGGTTCGAGCGTCAGCGCCAGAGCCAGATTGGTCAAAGGTCCTAGGGCAATCAAGGTAATGTCGCCAGGGGCGCTCATGATCCGTGAGATGATCGCTTCGACCGCCCCACCTGGAGCCGGAATCGACGACGGCGGAGCAATCTCGATGTCACCGAGCCCGTTTTTTCCGTGGATGAATTTCGCGAAGTTAGGTTCCCGGATCAATGGGCGCGCGGTGCCCTGATAGACGGGGATATCAGATCGCCCTGCCACCTCAAGAAGGCAGAGTGCGTTCCGGGTGGTTTGTTCAACTTCCACATTGCCGAACACGGTTGTGAGCGCTTCTACTTGTAAGACCCCTGAGGTCAAGGCGCAGAAAATGGCTGCCGCGTCGTCGATGCCTGGATCCGTATCGATGATGACGCGCTTCATCGGTTTTCGACAGTCGCGATCAGTAGCAGGTCGTGCATGGCAACTAGTCGCCAGAGTTTGGCAAAACTTCGCACAGTCAACCCTTCAAGCCACTCATCACGACGCCTTGGACATAGAAACGTTGGAGAATCAGGAAGGTAATGACGATAGGGAGGGTTGCCAGTGTGCTTGCCGCAAAGGTCAGATCCCAGCGCGTCTGAACTTCTGTGACGAAACTGGCAATGGCAACCTGGATGACTCGTTTCTCAGCCGATGGTGCGGCGATGAGGGGCCACAAGAAAGCATCCCAGCTTGCCTGGAACCGAATGAGCGCGAACGCCACGAGAGCAGGGATCGAGTTGGGCAGGACGACGTGTCTGAAGGCCCCAAAGTACGACGACCCGTCGATCCGTGCTGCCTCCTCCAGCTCTTTCGGGATGTCTTGGAAGAACTGACGCAAGAGGAAGATCCCCAGAGGGTTGGCCACCCACGGAATGATGAGCGCCTGGTAGGTGTTCACCCACCCCAGCGATCGAACCTGGAGGTACAGAGGAATCGCGAGTACCTCGAACGGGACAATCATGGTAGAGAGGAACACGACGAAGAGTACGGTGCGCCCGGGAAACTCGAGACGGGCGAAAGCATAGGCTGCGGGCGCATTGACGATGAGGCTGAGGATCGTTACCGAGACGGCGACGAAGAGGCTGTTGAGGAGGTATCGAGACAGTGGAAAGGGCACGAGGTGAAACAGCTCGCGATACGCCTCCAGGGTGAAGTGTTGGGGGATAAACGTCTTCCAGGACACCGGGTAGACGTACTGAAAAATCTCTACCTGGGGTTTTAGGGACGAAAAGGCCATCCAGAGGTAGGGGACGAGGAACCCCGCAGCAAGCCCGCAGAGCGCGAGATACACGAACCCCTGCCCAGCCACGCGCTCTACGGATCTCCGGCGCAGCTGCCGCGCCCGAGTGTCCCCGAGATCCTTCTGGTCCGCGATCGTAGGACGGTGCCCAACCATGTGCCTTAGTACTCCTCTGAAGGGCGTAACAAACGGAACTGAACAACCGTCAAGATGAGGACAATCCCTAACAAGATGAAGGACATCGCGGACGCATAGCCCATCTGAAAGTAGCGAAAGGCACTTCGAAAGATATAGAAGACGATGGCTGTTGTGCTATCGGCAGGGCCCCCGTCAGTCATGAGATACACGGGGGTAAAGACTTTGAACGCAGAAATCGTTCCGATAACGATGACAAAGACAGTAGCCCGACGGAGCAACGGCAAAGTGATCCACACGAAACGTCGCACTTTCGTAGCGCCATCGATTTCCGCGCTCTCGTATAGCTCCATCGGGATCGCCTGAAGCCCCGCGAGAAAGATGAGCATGTAGAATCCTACGTCTTTCCACACGCCCATGAAGACGAGACTCAATAGCGCCTGCCCGGGACTGGCAAGAAACGGCTGTGCACCCAGGCCCACGGTCTGCAGGAAGCTGTTGATGAACCCTTGCGAGTTGAACATGAGCTTCCACACCGTGCTGATAACGACCAGGGAGGTGATGACTGGCAGGAAGATGGACGATCGGAAGAACGCCAATCCGCGGACCTGTTGCTTCAGGAGGAGGGCGAGGACCAACGCCGCTGCCGTCTGGATTGTCACTAGCAATACCGTGTAGAGCAGTGTGTTCGTCAGCGCAACTCGGAAGACTGGGTCCGTCCAAGCGCGGTCATAGTTACTAAAACCGATGAAGACCTGCTCGGGGTTGAGCAACGAGTAATCGAAGAAACTGATTCGGAAGGCTTGCATGATGGGAAGAATGGAGAACAACAAAATGCCGCCAGCAGCCGGGAGAAGGAACATGGCTGCTGTCCAATGCCGTTCGCGGTGCAGACCCGGCGCGCGCACCGTCATTGAACAGTGTCAGGAGAAACTACCAAATCATCAGTCCGCCGCGCGTTTGCGCGGCTCCGCCTAACGGCCTCCTCGTGCCAACGCGACATCGAGTCGGGCGGCGGCATCGTCGAGGACCGTCTGGACATCGCGCCCCAAAGCAGTGTCCTTCGCCACCGCGAGGAAAGTGTCAAACAAGAAGTTGTATGCTGCAGTCGGCTGTCGGTGCACTGCACACTTTTGCAGCTGCTCCGTGAATGTGTTCCATGGGTACTGCCGGAACTGTGGTGACGTCTGGATCAAAGACTTCCGCACTGGGAGATACCCGCTCAACCGGACCCAGTCCGCATGCTTGACCCGGGTCAACCAGTCGACGAGCGTCCAAGCGACGTCTGGATTCTTCGTCTTAGTCGCGATTGCGACATTCCATCCTCCTGCCGTCACAGCGCAGCGCTTGCCCCGAAACATCGGGACAACAGCATACTTGAAGTCCGGGTAGCGTCTGTCGAGTACTGCGCGATACGTACTCGGGGCCTGAAAGATCGCCACCTTGCCTGCCGGGAAGCCATCGGGGATAGGATCGAATGCGATGACTTTGTGCTTGACGAAAAGATCTTGATACCACTTCAGCGCTTCGACAGTCGCGGGCCCGTTCAAGAAGCCGGTGGCTTTCTTCAGATCGGGACTGAGCACGGCGCCGTTGTTCTGGACAATAACAGGCAGGATCGACCAATCGCTCAGGTGCCGCTGTACTGCAAACCCCCAGGCGTCCGTCCGATCCCCGATACGCTTGGTCAATCGTGCGGCGACACTGACAAAGTCGTTCCATGTCCAGGCCTCATCCACACGTTGCGGGATCTTGATTCCAGCCTGTGCGAACATCGTCTGGTTCACGTACAACCCTTCAGTCAATTCATGCATAGGCACGCCGTAGATATGTCCCTTCCAGACGGGCTCGAGGAGACCAGACTCGAGGATATCTGCCTTGTTCTCAGGGGTCAGATACTTCTCAAGGACGAGCAGGCTGCCCTGGGCCGCAAACGCCGCAGTACGCACGTCCATCCAGAAGACGTCGGGCGGCTCACTAGCTGCAAACGCAGTGGCGATCCTTTGATGATATTCATTAAAAGGAAAGGCATCGCGCTGAACCGTGACATTTGGGTTGGCGCTCATGTACCCCCGGAGCAATTCGTCCATGGCCGCCTCAAGGGCGGGATCCGCTTGCATCCAGAAACGGAGAGTCACTTTTTGCTGTGCGAAGGCGGTCGGCGATGACGGTGTTGCAGTAATGAGCGCGCAAATCAAAATAGCGAACACGCCAGCCAGACCACGGGTCGCCGGCAGACTTCTCATGTTTCCCCTCCTTCTGATCTCCAATCGGTTGCCCTAGCGACTTCGTCCTGTGTGAGGGATGTCCTTCGACGATGCATGGAGAGTGTCATGGGGGATTCGTCCCGCCGTTGCATTGACTTGAGGGGGAGACGGGCAATCGATGAGGAAGAAGAGGTCGACGATCGGAAAACAAGGCCGTAACAAAACACAACTAACCGGTCCATTGTCTTCGAGCACGAGGACGCGAGAGGGGTTTCTTCGAATGAAAATTTACACAGCAGGCCCGCTCTTCACCCCATATCATCGCGCATTCATCGCCCGCCTTGCCCAACGCCTGCGCGAGGCAGGGTTCATCTGCTACGTCCCTCATGAGCGTGGCGTTACTAAGGAGATTGAGTGGGCGTCTGGCCACCCGCGCACAGCAAAAGGTATCTTCGAGATGGACTACGAGATGGTCGCTGGGGTGAACGCCATCGTGGCTCTTCTGGACGACCCGGATGTGAGTAGTGGCACAGCGTGTGAAATCGGCATTTTCTACGGCCTGATGCAACACGACCCTTCAAAGAAGGGCATAGTTGGCCTGCTGACAGACGCCCAAGCATGGAAGCGTGCTCAGGTTGGTGCCCCACCAGTCAATGCCTTCACCCTTGGTTGTGTTGAAGATGTTGGGAAAACCTGCCGTACAATCGAAGAAGTAATCGATCAGATGAACACGTGGCAGCACGAGCTACGGGAAGCTGGTGTACTTGATTGAAAGAGCGAGGGGGCCCGACCGTGAAAGTGTTCTTGACCGGCATCATTGCGACGCCTTATGCGCGGGAGTATCTCTCTACGTGCGCGGCGATACTCCGCGAGAACGGATTCGAGTGCTATACACCCACCGAAGGTGGCTGGCATCCTAGTGGAAGCGACCAGGCAGAGAGCACGCTCCAAGAGGACTACCAGGCGTTGGAACAAGCAGAGGCCGTAGTCGCTGTCTTGGATGGATACAATGTCAATGACGGGGTGGCAGGCCAAATTGGGTCATTCTATGCTTTGATGCAGCGTGATGGCTCGAAGAAGGGCATCTTAGGGATTTTGCACGACACCCGAGTTGCTCGATGGGACTGGTCGGCCGGCGCCAGAGCGCTCAACTATTACATGTTGGGCTGTGTTGAAACACGGGGCCAAGTTTTTCGATCCTTCCCTGAAGCGTTGGCCGAATTGCGCCGCTGGGCTGGTCACGCTGAGCGGTCCCCTCTGAAAGACCCATATTCGCCGGGCTTAGGCCCCGCCTAAAGAACCAAGACCGGTCTGTTCCACGAAAGCCTCACCGCCTTCGATCGATCTCGAACTCTGGGAATGCTCTAGGTGTTTGCGTGCATGTTGCTCGACCCGACATCGATCACTGCCAGGAGAAGGCCATGGCGCGTACGGTGTTGATCAATGGGACGGTTGTCACCCAAAACGACCGAGCCGACGTGTTCGAACCGGGGGCAGTGGCCTGGGAGACAAATCGTATCACCTATATTGGCCCGGTTCAGGGTTTTTCGATCACGCCGGAGGATCACATCGTTGACATCGCAGGGCGGCTAGTCCTACCAGGTCTGGTCAACGCCCACACGCATACCGCGATGACCTACCAAAGAGGGCTGGTTGAGGACGTAACTCCACAACAGTGGTTCGCTCGCACTGCGGCTCTCGAAGCCCAGATGTCCGAGGAAGATCTCTACTGGTCCGCGTTACTCGGTTGCTACGAAATGATCCGCAACGGGATCACCTGCGTGGCCGATCGCTTCTCCCACATGGAGGTCGTGGGTGAGGCCGTGGCGACTAGTGGACTCCGCGCCGTTCTGGGCCCCTCCCTCTACGACATCGGTCACCAAGCGAGTCTCAGTGCGGCCACCGCCCTCGTGAAACACTGGGGAAGCTCGCCCGAGAATCGAATCTCCTGCGGACTTGCTCCGGTCGCCCCAGATCTGGTTTCATCAGGGCTTCTTCGCGATATTCGCGCGGCTGCGGATAAACTCGGCGCACGAATCTTCATCCATGTCGCTCAGACCCAGCACGAGTTGGATGAGGTGAGAAGGCGCGGGTTTGAGGGTTCGGTTCAGTACCTGCATGCTTTGGGCTTCCTCGGGCCTGATGTGGTTGCTGCTCACTGTCTGTATCTCTCCGAGACCGAGATAGCCATGCTGGCAGAAACGGGGACGAAAGTAGCGCATTGCCCAACCAGCAACGCAAAGATCGAGGCTCGTGTCGCACCTGTGGGCGGCTTGCTCGCCCATGGCGTTGAAGTCGGTCTGGGAACCGACTGTGCCTCTTGCAACAACACCATGGACCTCTTCGAAGAGATGAAGATTGCCGCTCTTCTCCTCAAGGTCGCCCACGGGCAACCAACTGCTCATCCCGTGGAGGGCATCTTGCGCATGGCCACGCGAAGTGCGGCGCGCGTGTTGGGGCTAGAAGCCCAAGTGGGTTCTCTCGAGGTAGGGAAGCGGGCAGACATTATCACGTTAGACCGCCGGGGGCTACACTTCTATCCGCGGAACAATCTCTTCGCAGATCTGGTCTATAGTGCCAAGGGCGCCGATGTGCGAGATGTCTTTGTAGACGGGCGGCTTCTAGTGCGAGATGGTGAGATCTTTGGTGCGGACCTGGACGAGGCCCGAAGTCGTGCCCTGGCCCGGCACCTCAGAGCATCCTGACAAGGGATTAGATCCGTCACTTCGCCAAGTGTACTCCTAGCGGGTGACGTCGATCCGGCCATCCCCATCGCCGATGATCTCCCCGATGTGGGCGATGGGAGCGACTCCCCGGCGCTGCAGCGCCGATGTCAGAGCATCCAGACGGTCGGCGGCTACCGCGATCAAAAGGCCCCCTGAGGTTTGCGCGTCACAGAGCAACAACTGATCGCCTTCGTCCATCCCCGCAAAGGTCACGCGCGGCTTGAGGTACTCAAAGTTGCGCGAGGTTCCGCCGGCGATCGCACCGTCCAGTACTAGCCGCGTAGCCTCCTGGAGGATCGGGACGCGGGAGGACCAGATCCGGGCGCGGACACGGCTCCCTGAGGTCATTTCGTACAGGTGGCCCAGGAGTCCATACCCTGTCACGTCGGTCGCCGCATGGACGCCGACTTCGACCATTGCCTCCGACGCCTCACGATTAAGGGTCTCCATTATGCGTATGGCCTCGGCCACGGCCGCAGAAGACGTCTTGCCCTGTTTGATACCGGTTGTCAGGACGCCGATGCCGAGCGGTTTGGTGAGGATTAGTTGATCGCCGCCCCGTGCTCCGACATTGCGGATGACTTTATCCGGGCGCACGGTTCCCGTGACGGCCAGGCCGTACTTGGGTTCCGGGTCGTCGATGCTGTGCCCTCCGGCGATAAGGACGCCGGCTTCGCTCGCCTTGTCCGCCCCGCCCCGCAGGATTTCTTCCAGCACCGAGAGCGGCAGCTTGGCCCGAGGGAAGCCGACGATGTTGAGCGCCAGGAGGGGCCGCCCGCCCATCGCGTAGACGTCCGAGAGCGCATTCGCCGCCGAAATCGCCCCGTAGTGGTATGGGTCATCGACCACGGGCGTGAAGACGTCCACAGTCTGCACGAGGGCCAAATCCTCGGTGAGCTGGTACACGGCCGCGTCGTCGGCGGTACTGGTTCCCACGAGGAGGCGAGGGTCAGTAATCTTGGGTAGCTGGCGCAGGACCTGCGCCAAGTCCTCAGGACCTAGTTTGGATGCTCACCCGGCACAGGCCACCATTGTGGTCAGTCGGATACGCTCGCGTGGGGACATGGGGCTCACCTCCCTTCGGATCTGGCGTGGGCAATTGCAGACATGCGCGTCGGCGTCATTGTACCATGCGAGGTAAGAACCTCCGTCCGCGGCGGACCGTGCGGCACACGCCGCAATCGAGGGGCAGGCCGCGCCTCGCGCGTCACGAATCACCCGGAGCAAGGATGAACCTGCACCAGTTGCGGATTTTTGTCACAGTGGCGAAGCGAGGCAGCTTCTCGCGCGCGGCGGAGGAGTTGCACATCAGCCAGCCCTCCGCCAGCATTCAGGTGGCAGATCTGGAACGCGCGCTGGGGGTTGATCTGTTCGAACAGGTGGGACGACAGATCCATCTTACGGAAGCGGGGCGTGTGCTGGAGGACTATGCGCGCCGGATTCTGGCCCTGACAGAGGAGGCGCGCACAGCGGTAAGCGAGACGGCCGGGTTGCGGCGCGGGCATTTGGCCGTCGGCGCCAGTCCGACTCCAGGGACTTACCTCCTGCCGCGGATCATCGCCGGGTTCCAGGAACGCTACCCCCAGGTCTCCATTTCGCTCCACATTGCTGCGAGCACCGAGGTCGGGGAGCGGTTGATGCGCCACGAGCTCGACCTAGGCGTCGTCGGAGGGAAGATGCACACCCCCGGATTGCAGACCGAGCCATTTCTCGATGACGAGATCGTGCTAGTGGCTGCCCCCACGCATCCGCTGGCCGCAGCAGGGAGCACTAGGGCGATGGCGCCGCGATCATCGAGTGATTCTGCCCGAGCCCGGGTCCGATTCCCGTGGTGCCGTAGACGAGGCGCTGTCAGACGCCGGGCATTCGCTGACCCCGGCGATGGAACTTACAGGAAACGAGGCGATCAAAGAAGCGGTGGCCGCCGGACTTGGGGTCGCGCTCCTCTCGCGGCTCGCCGCCCGCGCGGAGGTCGCCGCAGGGCGGCTGGTAGTGATCCCGATCTCTGATTTGGTAGTCCGACGACAGTTTTCTCTCGTGCGCCTCAAGGACAGGCGCCTATCCCAGGCGGTGCGCGCGTTCAGCGAGATGCTGCGCGCATCCGTGAGCGCCGCGAGGGCGTGAGCCGCCCGATGCTAACTCAGCCTTTTGAGGTGATCGAGCATACTGCTGATGTCGGTATTATTGCCTATGGGCAGTCGTTGGAGGAGCTGTTTGCCAACGCGGCCGTCGGGATGATGAGCTTTCTCATCGACCTCGACTCCGTCCGTCTGGTCCAGCAGCGGACAGTCACTGCCGACGCCGATGACCGCGAGGGACTGCTTATCGCGTGGCTAAACGAGCTGCTGGTTCTCCTCAACGCCGACGGGTTCGTTCCGGGACGATTTACGGTGCGGGATCTTACGGACACGCGGCTGCGTGCGGACGTGGCGGGCGAACCCGTCGATCCCACGCGGCACCGTTTTCATCTCGACGTGAAGGCCGCAACCTACCATACTCTCGAAATCAAGCAGGATAGCTTGTGGCAGGCCCGCGTCATTTTCGACGTGTAAGACAGGCGTGCCGATGGTCCGCTGAGGTGGGATAAGCTCACGTGCTTGACTTGAAGCTCATCCGCGACAACCCAGACCTCGTGCGCGCAGGCCTGCGCAAGAAAGGCGCCGATGTGGCGCAGATCGACCGCATTCTGGAGTTGGATCGCCAGCGGCGCACGTTAGTGCAAGAAGTAGAGCAGCTCCGGGCCGAGCAAAACCGCGCCTCCGGTGAGGTCGCCAAGCTCAAAGGGGCCGATCGCGAGCAGCGGATTCGCGCCCTGCGGCAGGTGTCCGACGGGCTCAAGGCCGTCGAGCCGAAACTCCGCACACTGGAAGAAGACCTCGACCGCGCACTGCGGGCTCTTCCGAATCTCCCCCATGAGAGTGTGCCCCTCGGGGAGGATGCGCCCGCAAATCTAACCCTGCGGACGTGGGGAACAAAGCCCCAGTTCGCTTTCGCGCCCCGCGATCACGTGGAGGTCGGTACGCGCCTTGGGATCTTGGACATGGAGCGCGGTGCCAAGGTGGCGGGATCCCGCTTCTACTATCTCCGCGGCGCGGGGGTCTTACTGGAACAGGCGCTGATGCGGCTGGGCCAGGATCTGCTAGTGGCCGAGGGATTCACCCCGGTCATTCCCCCGTTTCTGATGCGCCCCGAGCTCCTCGTCAGCGCGTACGGAGGCGCGGCGCTGGATACCCACCAGATCTACCAGGTGGTCGAGGAGGACCTGGTCCTCATCGGGACGTCGGAGCACAGCGTGGCGGCGATGTACAGCGAGGAGACCTTTGAGGAGTCCCGACTTCCGCTGCGCCTCGCGGGAATCTCCTGGTGTTTTCGCCGGGAGTCGGGCAGCTACGGCAAGGACGTGCGCGGACTCTACCGCGTGCATCAGTTTGACAAGCTGGAGATGTTCTCGTTCACGGCGCCGGAGACGTCGTGGCAGGAGCATGACTACCTCGTCTCCTTGCCCGAGCGCTTTCTGCAGCGCCTGGGACTGCATCACCGGGTGGTCGTGCTGTGCGGCGGCGAGACTGCCGCGCCATCCGCGAAGACGTACGACGTGGAGACGTGGATGCCGGGCCGCAGCGAATTTGGAGAGACGCACTCCTGCAGCAACTGCACCGATTTTCAATCCCGCCGGCTGGGGATCCGCCTCCGCCGGGGGGGGAAGGGCACGGTGTTCGCCCATACTCTCAATGGCACCGCCGTGGCCACGAGCCGAGCCCTCGTCGCCGTTTTGGAGAACTTCCAGCAACAGGACGGATCCGTCCGCGTCCCTGATGCCCTCCAGCCCTACATGGGGGGGATGCAGGTGATTGCGCCTCCGCCATGAGGACGCGGGTGACTCCGGAGAGCCCTCCGTGACGCTGCGCGTGGTCGTGTTCGGCGCGGGGGCAGTCTTGATGGCGCTGGAAATCGTAGGCAGCCGGATCCTGGCCCCCTATTTCGGCAGTTCGGTCTACGTGTGGGGCAGCCTCATCAGCATCTTCTTAGCGGCCCTGAGTGCGGGGTACTACCTCGGGGGAGTCGCCTCGGATCGGTGGCCGCAGGCGGTTTCCCTCGCAGTGGCGTTAACCGTCAGCGGCGTGTTGATCCTCATACTGCCGGTTGCCTCCCGACCCATTTTGGAGACAGTGACGCTGTGGGATCTGGGGCCGCGGGCCAGCCCCCTGCTCGCCTCGGTGGTGCTCTTTGTCCTGCCGAGTCTGCTGTTAGGGATGACCTCGCCGTTTGCCATTAAACTCGCGGCAACAGATCTCGCCACGGTCGGGGCCACGGCCGGGGTATTGTATGCGATTTCGACCGCGGGGAGTATTGCGGGGACGCTGCTCACCGCCTTCGTGCTGATTCCCGCGATGGGGGTGCGGGCGATCCTCTATGCGCTGGGGGTCACCTTAGTGGTACTCGCGGTACTCCTGGCGCTCCGTGCCGTCCGCCGTGTCGCCCCGGTGATGTCTCTGCTGCTTGTGGGGGTCCTGGCCTGGGACGGCAGTGCCGCCACGGTCGGCATCTCACGCTGGCTCGTGGAGAAGGACACAGTCTACCACCGCATCCGGGTCCACGAAGACGCGTCGTGGCGGTACTTGCGCTTCGACCGTTCGCTGCAGGGCGGCATGCTGTTGAAAGACCCCACGATCAGCCCGCTCCGCTACACAGACTATGTCCACCTGGCGTGGGTGTTCACACCCTCCATCCGGCGAGTGCTGGTGATCGGACTTGGGGCCGGATCGATTCCCAAGCAGTTCTTGGCGACCTATCCCGCGGTCTCGGTCGAGTCCGTGGAACTGGATCCTGCCGTAGTCGATGTCGCCCGGCAATACTTTGCCGTGCCCGAGGGGAAGCGGCACCGCATCATCGTCCAGGACGGCCGCCAATATGTGCGTCGCGCCGACGGCATCTACGACATGATTCTGGTGGACGCTTACTTCGCCGATGCGATCCCGTTCCACTTAGTGACGCGAGAATTCCTCGGACAGCTGAAAGCACACCTCGCGCCCGGGGGCGTGGTGGTCGCGAACATCGTGGGGGCGTTGGGCGGGGCGAACAGCAAACTCTTCCGCTCGGTCTACAATACCTACGCCAGTGAGTTTGGAAGTCTGGCGGTCTTCCCCGTCGGGTTTGCGACGGGCAAGGAACAGGAGACCACGCGCACGATTCTCCTCTTCGCCACGCCCACCGGCGGGCTTTCCCGCCCTGTGATCGCAGACAGACTCGGGGCCTTGCTGACCGCAAAGAAACTCCCCGAGCTGGTGACGAAGTCGTTCCTGCGCGACTACTACGACGCCCCCATCCCGACCACCGACATGCCCGTGCTGACCGATGATTTCGCTCCGGTCGATATGCTGCCCGTGTACGGCTGGGAACCGGAACACCGGTAACGGGCGGCGGAGGAAAGCCGACGGGCAGGACACCCTGCGTGCGTTTCTCGCCTGCCGCAAGAGCCCGAGTTCAAGCGACGCTGCTGGCCGTGCGATGCAACAGCCTTTCGGCGCCTTCGACTAGCTCGCGGACGATCTCCCCCGCCGGTTGAATCCGCTTCACGTCGCCGACCGACTGGCCCGCATACATTGCCATGGCCCGGATATTGCCGACAACCTGGCGGTTGGGTGGCGCTCCTCCGAAGCGCGGGACCGAACGGACGCCGTCGGGGTGGTGCCACTCGCCGACCGTTTCGGTGCTGATCGCTTGCGCGGCCTCGACGGCAGATCTCAGCACGCCATGAGTCGAGGGGCACAATGGACAGGTAACCTCGAAGAGGGTACTGCGCACACTGTCCTCGGCCCGGGCAGCGATCAGTGCCTGAACATAATCTGGGTGAGCGTTAGTCTCCTCGGCGGCCAGGAAGCGCGTGCCCATCCGTGCTCCCGCGGCCCCGGCGGCAAGGACGCCGGCCAGCGCGCGCGCGTTGCCGATGCCTCCAGCTGCCAGTACCGGTACTTTGACCGCGTCGACAATCTGCGCCAGTAGTTGGAGCACGCCGAGCTTACCCCGGATGTGTCCGCCCGCCTCGATCCCCTGGGCGATGATAAAATCGCAGCCCGCCTTCTCGGCGGCGACGGCCTCCTCCAGTGAGCCCACTTGCCAGCTGGCCAGAGCCCCGCCCTTATGGGCGAGGCGCACCAACTCGGCGTCGGGAAACCCCCAGAAGAAGTCGATGACGCGCGCCCCACGGGTCGCCGCCTGGACCGCTTCCGGCTGGACTAATGGGATCAGGAAGTTCGCGCCATACGGCTTGCGGGTATGGCGTCTGACCTCGTCCAGTCTGGCCTCCACTGCCTCAGGTGTCAGCCCAGCGACGGTGGTGACGCCGAGGCCGCCAGCCTCAGACACCGCTGCTGCCAGCTTGGGTCCGCCGACCGTGCCCATGCCGGCCAGCTGGATCGGGGCTTCCACGCCGACCAGTTTTGTGAAGGCGGTCCTCAACATGGCTGCAGTCTCCTTCTGAAGCGCAATGTCAAGCGCGTCGAGGTCGCTGACGCAGAGGGGGTCTACTTGGAGTGTTTGTCGGCGACCTTGGAGGCGCCGTAGGCGTCGGGCTTGGTGACCGCCAGATAGCCTGAGCCGGTCACCATGCCGACTACTTCGCGGATAATGCGCTTTGTGTCCCCGTTGGGCCCGACGTCCAGGTGGATTTCCACCGGCAGTTCGGAGTGTCCGTTCCGCGCCAGTTCAGCGCTGAGCAGTCCCGCGGTTTCCAGACTCAGCGAGGTTTCGAAGAGGATCCGCTGGCGGAGGCTCTCCATCTTTCGGTTGAGCAACTTGCGGTAGAAGTAGCGGCCGCCGTGCCCGACCCGGTGCACGATGACGGCGGTCACAAAGCAGGTTTTATCGCTGAGGAGCGAGTCGGTTCCGATGATGAGGTGGTAGTGCTGATCGGAATCCTCGCTCATGTACTCAACGAGCCGATCAAACATCGCTTGAAAGCTCAGTTTGCCGTATGTCGGACTGTTGAAATCCATGCTCTAGACGCCCTTATGGTCAGTATACACCGCGGCAATTCATCGCCGCAATTCACCCCAATCCGTCCGGGCAACTGACCGAGTTCCTAGTTAATGAACTTTAGACATGATGGAACCGTTGGTGAGCCATCGGGTGGCGCGTACCACAATCCCTTGTGTTCTGATGGCGGCAAGCCTACAAAGGATCCCGCTCCCCGGCTCGTGGTCCGTCACATCTCCCGGCGTCCTTCGAGAGCTTTCGCGAGGGTCACTTCATCGGCGTACTCTAAGTCGCCGCCCACCGGCAGGCCGTGGGCAATCCGCGTAACTTTGACACCCAGCGGTTTGAGGATCCGGGCGAGGTAGATCGCCGTGGCCTCTCCTTCGACCCGGGGGTTCGTCGCGACGATGACCTCACTAACCTCCCCCGACTCGACACGGTGAAGCAGTTCGGCGATCTTCAGCTCATCCGGTCCGATGCCGTCCAACGGCGAGATCGCGCCGTGGAGCACGTGGTAGAGTCCGCGGTATTCGCGCGTGCGCTCCATGGCGAAGACATCGCGCGGATCCTCGACGACGCAGATGATGCTGCGGGTGCGGGTGGTGCTGGAGCAGATTGCGCATGGGTCGACGTCGGTGAGCTGGAAACAGATGCTGCAATAGTGGAGCTGGGCTTTGGCATCGAGGATAGCCTGGCTGAGACGTTCAGCGTCTTCTTTCGGCAGGCGCAGGATATAGAACGCGAGTCGCTGGGCGGTTTTCGGCCCCACCGTGGGCATCTTCGACAGTTCTTCGATCAAACGGGCCATCGGGTCGGCATACATCGCCGACGCGGCAGTCCGGATAGGATACCCCGATCCCGCCATCTCGGTCAAATCAGGCCCGGCGGGAGCGGCAACCCTCCAGTGAGCGCCCGCATGCGGTCTTCGAACCGCTGCTTCGCCGCGCGCTGGGCTTCCCGCACCGCGGCGACGATGAGATCTTGGAGCATGCCCACATCGGAGGGATCCACGATCGAGGGATCCACGGTGATCTCCAACAGTTCCCCCTGCCCGTTGGCGACGGCCCGTACGACGTTGCCGCCGGCGGTCGCCTCCACACGCTCGGTGCGCAGTTCCTCTTGCATCCGGGCCATGTCGTGCTGCAACTTCTGCATTTGCTTCATCATCTTGCCGACATCACGCATTAGACACCCCGGGGGATCACCACACGTCTTCTATCTCTAGCGGTGAGGGACCCGCTCGCATTCCCTAAACGGGGAGGTCATTCCAGGTGTTTGACTTCCAGGATCTGTCCGCCGAACAGCTGGGCTGTTTTTGTGACGAAGGAGTCGCCGTCGATGGGTGCTGTGGAGATGGCCGGGGTGGGGCCCTCGTGAATCATGCACTGCAGATGTAGACGGTGCTGCAAGACCCGTTCAACCGCATCTTCTACGACGGTGCGGTTTTCGGGACGGTGCAGGTTTTCCACGTGGAAGTTGTACCCGGGACGCAGACCGACGACGAGTGTCGACGCCTCGACCCGTAGGGGGATGCCCTCGATGATGAGGGCGTGGCAGAACATCTTCGTGCGCTTGATTTCTTCTAAGACCCGTCCCCACTGGCGGCGCACGTCCTCAACGCCAATATCCGGTCTATGCGCAGGCACGGCCGACAGGGGCGCGTCTGCGGGAGCGGCCACCGGGACCTCTGCCTTGCTGTCCGCTGGGCCCGCCGGACGTGATGGGGTGGCTTTGCGCTGCGGGGTCTCGGGGGCGCGTGGTGGCGCGGATGGTTTCTGGTCCGTCGGGGGGGCCTGAGTCGGAGGGCTTCCTGCGCGTTGCTCGAGGGATTGGACGCGGGCCAGCAAGCCTTCCAGGGACGGATCCATGTCCGGGCGGCATAGGCGGATCAACGCGATTTCCAGCAGCAGCCGGGGCTGCGGGCTGAAGCGCGCCTCGCTTTCGGTGGCGGATAGGATGTTGAGGGTGCGCAGGATGTTTTCGGTCGTGGTCCGCTCCGCCTGCGCGGTCAGTGTGGCCAGCCGGCTCGCGGTAGTATCGAGGAGATCCGCATCGCGGGCCCCGGTGGTGACGACGAGCAGGTCGCGGAAGTGATCAATGAGAGTCCGCGTCACCTGGCGCACATCTTTGCCTTCATCCACGACCTTGCTGACCAACGCTAAGCACTCGCCGACCTGACGGGCGAAGATGGCGTCGGCAAATTGCCGCGCCGTCTGTTCCTCGACGATGCCTAACACGGACACGACGTCGGCGGCCATGATCGGGCCGGACGCGAACGAGATCAACTGGTCCAAAATGGACTCCGCGTCTCGCACCGAGCCATCCGCGCTCCCCGCGATGAGAGCGAGGGCGGGCTCCTCCACGGTAATCCCCTCGACCTGCGCGATGTGGTGCAGGCGGGTGACGATCTCCTTCTGCGAGACGCGGCGGAAGTCAAAGCGCTGACAACGGGACAGGATCGTCGCGGGCAGGCGATGGGGCTCCGTAGTCACCAGCACGAGAACGGCGTGCTCGGGGGGTTCTTCCAGCGTCTTCAAGAGCGCGTTTGCCGCCTCGGTCGTCAACATGTGGGCTTCGTCGATGATGTAGACCTTGTAGCGCCCTTCTGTCGGGGCCAGCCGGATGCGATCCCGCAACTCGCGGATTTCCTCGATGCCGCGGTTGCTGGCGGCGTCGATCTCAATGACGTCGACCGAGTACCCGCCATTGATGGCCTGGCAGTTCAGGCAGGTGTTGTCCGGCGTGGGCGTGGGGCCCTGCACGCAGTTGAGGCATTTGGCTAAGATCCGCGCAGTTGTTGTCTTCCCCGTCCCGCGATGACCCGCAAACAAATACGCGTGCACGACGCGGTTGGTGCGGATCGCGTTCTGCAAAGTGCGCGTGACGCGCTCCTGCCCGATGAGCTCGTCAAACGACTTAGGGCGCCACTTGCGGTAGACCGAGACGTGGGACATCGACAACCTCAGATGCAGGACTTCACTTGCAAAGTTCGCCGGGGTGTGTGCATCTCCTTTGCAACGTGCACACACGGTCTACGCGCGTGTTCGTCTCTCACACGCGGCATGACGTGGTGTGATGTTCGTCTCGTCGCGACTGCGTCGCTGTGGGTCGGTCAGGATGGGTTCGAGGACCCACGCTCGCCTCAACGAAATGCATGTAGGTCATGATTCCGCTCGCCAGCCCGTGGGGCCCGTCCTCTCCGCTAGACCAAGTGTCGATCGGTCTCCTCATCTTCATCGTCGCGTCGCTCGCGGCGGCGATCTGGGTGTGGCGCGACATCCGCATCCGCTTTCCGCGCCGTCATGAGGAGACCTGGGCGTGGTTGTGGGAAGCCCTCCTGGTGGGCGGTACCCTCGTGGCCCTGCCGATTTTTCTGCCTATGTACCTGATCGGCGCGCGACCGGTCGGGGCCGTCACCGCGTGTCCCTCGTGCGGGCGGGGGACGCTCAGTCATCGCGCCACCTGTTTGCACTGCGGGCACCCGATTGCGTTCGAGGCGCCTCCGGCGTCGTGGGGGCTGGGCGAAGTGGTAGGTGTGGTGATCGCCATCACGGTGTCCCTCCGCGTTATCGCGGAAGCGGCCGGGCTCAATGACATGCCGCCGTTTACCGTGCTGACGGTCATTGGGGTGGCCCAGAACGCGTTGTTTGTGCTGTTGGTGGTGTATATCGTTCGGTGGCGATACCATAAGCCGCTGGCCGCCATCGGCCTCACTGCACAGCGTTGGCCGTGGTGGAGTGCCGTGGGGGTAATCGCGGGCGCGGTGATGATTCCGGTGAGCGTCGCCTCGGAGCGCGTAGCGACTCTGGTAATCGGGTCCTTTATCGGGACCGCCCGGGCGGAGGCGATTGCGGCGAACGAGAGCGCGAATGATATCCTCGCCAACGTCTTGCGCACGCCGCGCAGTTCGGTGGAAGTTGTCTGGTTGTTGGTCCTCCTGTGCGTGCTCGTGCCGATCGGCGAGGAAGTGTTCTTCCGAGGGTTCATCTACGGTACGTTGCGGCGCTGGGGAGGGGTGTGGGCGGTGACCCTCTCGAGCCTGCTGTTTGCCGCCGTGCACCTGCAGGTCGTGCATTTTTTGCCGATCCTGGTGCTGGGTGTCGTGCTTGCGGTGCTGTATCAGCGCACAGGATCCCTGGTCGCGAGCATAGCGGTGCACGGCGTGAACAACCTCATCGCTGCCCTGGCCTCCCTCTATAACTGGAACATTTAGTCCCGGATTTTCGTGTTCGTGAAACTGCCAAAACCAGGCCGGCAAGTCCTTCCGCTGGAAGCGCTTCAGGGCTAAGATGGAGGTTGCGACTAATTTCTAGACATGGGAGAGGGAAACGTGAAAATGAACCCCGTTGTCCACTTTGAAATGCCGGCAGTCGACAGCAAACGTATGGCCGACTTTTACACCCGTGCGTTCGGTTGGCAAACCAAACAGATGGGTCCCGAGATGGGAAACTATGTCGTGGTCACAACGACGGAACTCAGTGCGAATCAGCTCCCCCAGGAGCCCGGCCGGATCAATGGAGGCTTTTTCACGAAGACCAAGGAGAACCAACACCCGTCGGTGGTCATCGCCGTCGACGACATCAAGAAAGCGATGAAAAAAGTGGAAGAGGCGGGCGGCAAAGTACTTGGTGGTTCGCGTGGACACGGAGAACCTGATGACATTCCTGGCGTCGGACTCTACGCGTCATTTGTGGATAGCGAAGGCAACAGGGTTTCCTTGTTGCAGCCCGCGCCCAGAATGGACGTTCGTCCGGGCAGATAACGCAGCGGGGTGGCACACAGAAAGGTCAAAAGCTGGCCAAGCGCCCGGGTATGCGATCATTTCAGTGACGAGTATCATGAAACCACGGATCAGCGTAATCACGTTAGGCGTCGATGATCTGGAGAGGTCTCTTGCCTTTTACCGTGACGGGCTGGGTTTGCCGACGAAAGGGATCATCGGCACAGAATTTGAGGATGGCGCGGTCGTCTTCTTCGACATGAACGAGGATCTAATACTAGCTCTCTATCCGAGGTCTGCGCTAGCGAAGGATGCAAAAATTCAAGTGAGCCCCCCGAGCCCGTCACAGCTCACGATCGGGCAGCTCGTCCGATCCAAAAAGGAAGTCGACGCGATCATGCAGCAGGCGGAAAGAGCAGGCGCACACGTGACCGACCCTGCGCGCGACCGTTTTTGGGGTGGGTATTCCGGATACTTTCAGGATCTCGACGGCCACCTGTGGGAAATCGTTTGGAATCCTTCGGTGGAAGTTAAGGACTAGGGGACGCCACTACCACTCGTCGCGCACCGCTCTTTATCTTCGGCGCCGCGCTCCGTCTCACCGGTAAAGTCGGCCACGACGCAATTTTCATTGCAACAGACCACCCAAGTCTAGGTCAGACTGCGTCCTTCTCGCCCCGTAGTACAATTCAAGTGGCCGTGCTAGGTGGGGAGCTAGCGGTTCCCTGTACCCGCAATCCGCTATAGCGGGGCTGAATTCCCGTCCGAGGCACCGTCGTGCAGTCTCCGGCCGGTGTGCGCAGCGACGAGGGCTGGGTC
>DASWFZ010000123.1:0-1507 GCA_036393975.1 bacterium
GCGGTCGGTCATGGCTTTTGCGTCAGGGGTGTCCGGGCTGGGTGGGACAGCTCTCAGGCGAGCACAGGAACCGAATAGTGGGAATAGGGGAAATGACTAAGGGTGGGTTGCCCCCGTGGTGAATGTGAACCTTATCATTGCGTTTGGTGCCGGGGTGCTAGGATTTCTGTCCCCGTGCATCGTGCCCCTCATCCCAGGCTACCTGTCGTTTGTGTCTGGGCTGTCGCTCGTGGACATGCCCTCTGCCGATCGGCGGCAGCACCGCCTGCGCGTCCTGGGTTCAGCCAGTATCTTCGTGCTGGGATTCGCGACAATCTTTACAGCCCTCGGGGCCTCGACGACCTATCTGGGAAGCATCGTCGTCGACAATCGGCTGTGGTTGGGCCGCATTGGCGGGGCTGCGGTCGTGGTCTTGGGTTTGTGGATGCTCGGCATCCTCAAGATTCCCTTCCTCGCCCGCGAGCGTCGCCTGCTGATCTCCCCGCCCCGTGGCGGGGCGCTGGGTGCCTTCCCCGTGGGGATGGCGTTTGGATTCGCCTGGACGCCCTGTGTTGGTCCGGTGCTGGCCGCGATTCTGACACTCGCCGCTACCTCCCAGCGCGCCTCCGATGGAGCCGTGCTGCTGCTCGTCTATGCGCTGGGCCTGGGGCTGCCGTTCTTGCTTACCGCGGTGTTGCTCACCGGGGCCATCGACGCCCTGGGGTGGGTGCGGGCGCACGCCCGTGGTATCGAACTGGCGAGTGGGGGATTCTTGGTGGCGATGGGAACGGCTTTGATGTTTGACCTGATCTACCGATTTAATGCTTGGATCCTCCGGCTGGTTCCGCTCTCGCCGGTTATCTGAAACTTGGGAGGTTTTGACATGTTTGGGCACCGTCGACTGACCTGGCACATCCTGCTGACGACGCTAATGCTGGTGATTCTCGCGGTTTCTCCTCTGGCCAGGCCGGCCCAGGCCGCCGACCAGTCGCTCGTGTTCGAAGCGCTGCAAGCCTTGCAGACGAACTATGTCGATGCGGTGGACCCGGTGCAGATGCTCAACGCGGCCTTGCTCGGGATGCGCCAACAACTGTCCACCTCAGGGATCGTAGCGGACCTGCCCGACTTCCCCAACTATACGACGGCCGTCGGGGCCAAGCGGGCATTTGGCGAGCGGTTTTCCGCTGCTGTCACGGCGGCGTCGGGGCAACTCACCACGACGCAACTGGCGTATGCCGCAATTCGCGGCATGACCGGCTCCTTTAACGACTCGCACACGGGATTTCTCACCCCGCAGCAAAATGAGGAGAGGCGGCAGCGCCAGAGGGGCCAGGCGGGGTTCACCGGGATCGGCGTCGTGCTGCTACCCAAAGACGGCCGCTTCTTCATCTGGGCGGTGATCCCGGGTGGTCCTGCCGAGGCCGCAGGGGTGCACGAATTCGATCGCATTGCGAAGATCAATGATCTCCCCACGGGGGGGATGACCGTCGACCAGGTGTCGGGCATGATTCGCGGTCCCGCGGGGAGT
>DASWFZ010000124.1:0-6891 GCA_036393975.1 bacterium
CGATGTCAATCAGCCCGCTGGACGTTATCTTCAAGCCTGTCACCGTACGAGGCTTTTTCATGGCCCACCCGGAGTTTGCGGCCAAACTTGCGCCAGCCGCAGCGCAGGCGGCTGAGATGATCGCGTCCGGGCGGATGCACATTCCAGTGGCGGCAACCTACGCCCTCTCGTCCATCAAGGAAGCCGTCGCGCATGCGCAACGCGGCGGAAAGATTCTTCTGGACGTAGCCGGATCATCCACCTAGCCTCGGAATGGCATCCGAGTCGCCGCCGGCGCGTGCCGGGTGAATGTTGGGGTCGTGATGCATCGAACAAGGTGGTTGGAGGCTTTACCAAGTCCATCCCCGACATGAAGTTTGAGATCAAGGAAGTTCTCGTCGCCGGGGACCGTGTCATCGTGCGCGGCGAGGTGACGGGAACACCCGCGGGCGACCTGTTTGGCGTGCCGCATACCGGCAAGAGTTTCAGGATCATGGCCATCGATATTCAGACCATCAAAGACGGCAAGATCGCCAAGACTTACCACCTCGAAAATTGGCTGAGTGCGTTAGGGCAGCTCCGCGCCAAGTAACGCGCTCTCAAAACGCTCATGACGCCGACTCACGCCTACGCCGCCCAGCCAAGACAGTCCGGCTCGCCCCAGTCACCCTTGTCGGCTACACGGAAAGCCCGGTCCAATTCCCACATTCCCACGCTATTCCCACGTTCAGTCCCACCTGAGTCCCATCCGACGGGGGTCGCTGGGACGCGCAGACACACGGATGAGACGGGCTCAGCGAGCAGACGACGTCCACTCCGAATGGGAGCAGAGTCGATTTCGGTGATTGCGGGCCCCTGCAACTACCGGAAACGCACCGTATGCACTCAGAGGTGAGCACAGGATTGGAAGTCCGGCGCTCGTCTCGGCCTCGACCTAGTGCTTCTCGCCGGGGTTGGCGGTACGGGTACTTGTCCACCCCAAAGGAACCGTTTCGCGGGGCTGTCGGCGGCGTCGGCTTCTGTCTCCGTCACCGTCGCGGTGCCGTTCAGGACCAGATAGGACTGCTAGCCTAATCTGCCCTCTTCGAGACACGAGCGACCAGCTCGTCCAGTCTCGAGAGTAATAGCTTTAGAACCGGAGACTGATTCGCCCTGTTGTAACCCAGGACCAGATCGACCGTTGGCGTATGTCCCTGGAGTGGACGGCTCGTCAAAGACCGAGGGAGAAAGTTCTGGGCATAAGCAGGTAACAGCCCTAAGCCGCGCGTCGACGCGATTAAGGATATTCCCATGGCGAGGTGGTCCGCCTCGTGAGCCGGCGTGATCTTGATTCTCGACCGCTTCAGGTAGTCGTCGATGACCGCGCGCAGTACAGGAGCCGTGGCCGAGACAGTCACGAATGTCTCGCCCACGAGATCCCCCGGACTGATAACTTGTCGCGCAGCCAGATGGTGGTCACTCGGCAGGATCACCATCAACGGCTCCTTCACGAGAACACGGAACGCCAACCCTGGCACCCCCCTTTCCCGTCGAAGAACAGCTGCATCGATTGTTCCTTTCGAAAGGCCGGTCGCAAGCAGCGGGGAGTATTGACTCGATATCATCACATCGACGTTCGGCAGCTCGTCGTGCAAGATCCGTAACGCTTCGGGCATCCACGTCAGTTCGTGGCCAGTAAGAAAGCCCATGACGAAGCATGGCTTTTCCGGGTGGGCGATCCGGCGCGCCGCCTCGGTTGCCGTCGCTACCTGCGCCAGCACTGAGCGGGCGTGGTCGAGAAACACGCGTCCCGCTGGGGTCAATTCGATGCCGCGAGCGCGGCGCGTCAAAAGTGGGGCCCCGACCTCTTCCTCAAGGTCCCGGATCTGGCGGCTAAGAGAAGGCTGCGAGGTGTGCAACTTTGCCTTTGCGGCCAGGGTGAGGTTCTCGGTCTCGGCGACCGCAACGAAATAACGCAGGTGCCGTAGTTCCATCCTTCACTCCCATGCTCCGAAAGCATCGCGGTTCAGCTCACAAAGTATATCTCGAAGATGCGACGACACGTCAGCCAAGGCATCTAATGAGGTGAGCATGGGATGCGTCGAGCGAGGAGCAACATTGAGGCTCATGCCTGACGAGCATACGTCTGGTTTCGAGAGGTAGAAAGGAGAAGGCAATGTCAAAGACACTGGAAGGGAAGATCGCACTCATTACGGGCGGCTCGCGCGGCATTGGTGCTGCCATCGCCAAGCGTTTGGCCGCGGACGGAGCGAACGTGGCCATCACCTACACGAAAGGCGTCGACGCGGCCGCAACGGTGGTCAAAGGGATTGAACGTGCCGGCGGAAGGGCGATCGCGATTCAGGCGGACGCCGCCGATGCCGACGCCACCAAAGCCGCGGTGGAACAGACCGTCGCAGCCTTCGGCCAACTTGATGTGCTTGTGAACAATGCCGGTACGGCCATTCCCAAGAGCTTCGAGGAGACCACGCTGGAGGAACTGGACCGGCTGATTGACGTCAATGTCCGCGGCACCCTGGTCGCGACGCAGGCAGCACTGAAGCACATGAAGAACGGCGGTCGCATCATCATGATCGGCTCGTCCGTGGGGGAGCGTGTCATGGTGCCCGGCCTGGTGCCGTACTCGGCCACGAAGGGAGCCGTCAAGATGTTTACTCAGGGGCTGTCCAGAGAGGTCGGGAGCCGGGGGATCACGGTCAACAACGTCCAACCGGGTCCGATCGACACGGATTTGAATCCTGCCGCGGGCGAGTGGGCGGTGCCTCAGAAGGCCGCGACAGCCCTCGACCGCTATGGGCATGTTGAAGAGGTTGCCGCGCTGGTCGCGTTCGTAGCTGGGCCCGAGGCGTCATATATCACGGGCGCGAATCTGACCGTGGACGGCGGCATGAACGCGTAACTGTTTAGACGTCCACCATGAAACGACGTGACCTTCGTTGGCATCGTGCGCAGTAGATGACCGGGCGCGGCGAGATCTGGGGCCTTCCACTGGACTGACGGGTTTACTCAACCTGTAGGAGCGAGGACATGACTGAGATCCTTCCCTCAAAGGCGCTTGTGACTGGGGCGACGTCCGGTATTGGCCGTGCGGTCGCCCTGAAGCTGGCCTCCGACGGTTTCGAGGTGATCGTGCATGGACGCGACGCGGAGCGTGGAGCGCAAACCGTCAAGGAGATTGAACGGTCCGGGGGCCAGGCGCGCTTTCTCCCCGCCGACCTGGGCAATCCGGGAGAGATCCGTCGGCTTGCCGGACAGGCCGGAGACATCGACGTCCTCGTCAACAATGCCGGGTTCTCGGCGTGGGGACCCACTGCCGACCTCAACATCGCCACCTTCGATGACATGTTTGCCGCCAACGTCCGCGCACCGTTCTATCTCGTCGCGGCGTTCGCGCCGGGGATGGCCGCCCGTGGCAAGGGCAGCATCATCAACATCAGCAGCATGGCGGGCCGTCTCGGCCTACCCGGCGGTGCGGCCTATGGGGCCACCAAGGCTGCCCTCGTATCGTTGACGCAGGCATGGACCGCTGAGTTCAGCCCCCGGGGCGTCAGGGTGAACGCTGTCGCCCCTGGTCCGGTGTATACGCGACCTGCGGCACGCAAGCTGTTCGATACCCTCGGGGCCACCACGCCACTCAACCGCGCCGCCGAACCCGCGGAAATCGCCGAGGTCGTCGCATTCCTGGCCTCACCCCGCGCGAGCTACGTGACCGGCGCGATCGTCGCCGTGGATGGAGGCCGCACCGCGATCTGACGGGTAGGCCTGGGGGGCGAGGTCCAGGAGCAACGCCGAAACCTGGGAGAGGACATCTAGGCCGGAAACGCTCGACGGCACCTACGTTTCGCACCTGGTTAGGCCACTTCGCCCAGCGCATAACCCACGGTCACTGGTTCAAATCCAGCCTCGCTCAATGCGGCCAGATAGGATTTCGATGATTGCAGGCCCCCGCAACCAAGGAATTCTTCTATTTCAGCAATTTCTCCGTACCCCACCATGATCCGAATTGGCAAGTTTTTAGACGCTTGCCGCTGCCTGGGACCGGCGCAGCTCGCGCCACGACGAATCTTTTGACGGAATTGCTTTGCGGCGGCAATGCTCGCTCTTCCCGACATTCCTCGGGATCACTTCCGGGTTGCCGACGATTCGTGACGCGCTGTCTCAAGACGCGCCCTTTAGCATGAGGAGCATGAATCGAGAGGTTCACTCGCGAGGCCCAATTCACAGCGATGGACGTTCGGGGGTACGGGGAGGTGAGTATGAGCAGATTGTCTAAGAAAGTGGCAATCGTGACGGGCGCGTCCAAAGGCATCGGCGGTGGGATTGCAACGGCCTTGGGAGCTGCTGGCGCGCGCGTGGCCGTGAACTATTCCTCCGACCGGGAAGGCGCCGAGCGCGTCGCCCAGGCGATCACCCACAACGGGGGCGAGGCGATCGCGGTCGGGGCCGACGTGTCCAAGGCTGCAGATGTCGTGCGGTTATTCAAGGAAGTGAATTCTGCGTTCGGAAGACTGGACGTGTTGGTCAACAATGCCGGGGTATTCCGCTTCGGCGCCTTCGAGGAGATCACCGAAGAGAGCTTTCACCTCCACTACAACATCAACGTTCTCGGGGCGATTCTCACCGTGCAGGAGGCGATCAAGCGGTTCGGGGCCGACGGCGGGAGCATCATCAACCTCAGCTCTATCGTCGGCTCGCATCCGGTGCCGGGAGCCCAGCTGTACGCTTCCACGAAAGGCGCCATCGAGACGCTGACCAGGGGATTGGCGCTCGAACTGGCGCCGCGCAAGATACGCGTCAACGCCATCGCTCCCGGTCATACAGCTGGCCCATGGCTTCACGCGGCTCCCGTGCGCCCATCCGAGTTGAAGCCACTCAGAGGCCGCTTGTTCGTGACTTCGTTGATAAGCCACACACAGTGCTCAACGCGAAACCTCGCGGGCCGCGCCCCGCCGTCCCCCCGCCACCCTCCCGCCGGCCTAGATCACGCGCAGAAGGTCTCGGATCACACGCGGCGCCGCGAAGTACTCTTCGGCGATCCGGCGCGCCGCCGCCCCGTGTCGCAGCGGCTCGTCGGCGATCGCTTGCACCGCCGCGCGCGCTCCCGCCAGATCGCGCCACGAGAAAAGCCCCTCGCCCACGGGCAGCCGCTCGTCAAAGCCCGTATCCTGGGTCACCACGGGCCGCCCCGCGGCGAGGTAGCACGCGCTTCGATCGCTGAACCAGCCGCTGCGAAGTCGCACGTTCACGTCCTTCGCCGTCGTGAACTCTGCGCGCGAGCCGCGCACGAAATCGCGGTAGCGGTCCGCATCGCGCGAGATCGCAATCGGATCGCGCACCGCCCAGCCATTCGCCTCGAGCCAGGCGAGGTCGGTGGCGTCCTTGACCTCCATCGCCAGCGCGAACGAGACACCCGACGTCCGCGGCAGGTCCACGATCTTCTCCCACTCGTCGCGCTTGCGCCACGAGTAGCGCTCGCCGTCTAGCTCGACGTCCCGGCCGCCGAAGCTCCAAGTCCCGATAGTCGTAAACAGCGCTTCGGCAGGCACCGGGCCCGTGGGCCAGAGTTCGAGCGCGACCGGCTGGTGCGTCGGGTGCCAGCGAATCCCGCCAGTCGGAACGCGGCAATTCGACGAGCCGATGTTCTCGCCGAAGGTGAAGTGCACGTCGTGCTCGCCGAGGAGATCGCGGAGCACCCGGTCGCCTCCGGCGAGGCGGATCTGCGTGTAGGCCGGATCCATGTCGATGTAGACGTTCGTCTTCCCGGCACGCTCTGGCGCGCCGAAGCGATGCACGCCGCCGGCGTTCACCAGGATCCGCGCATTGGCGAACGCCGCGCGCGCGGCGTCGCGGCCGGCACCGGCCCACTTGTTGCGCTGGGCGTCGAAGAACGCCCAGCTGTCGCCGAACCCGGCCCGACCGAACGCCTCGCCTGCGAGCGCAATGCCGGCCTCGTAGTCTGCGCCGCTCGTGCGATGGACGGGGTCGAAGGCCTCCCAGGTATGGCAGGTGTCCTCGTAGAAGAACGGCTCGAGCCCGGCGTCGCGTAAACCATGTAGGTAGTGGATTGCCTGCCAAACGTAACCGCCGAGGGGGCAGTGCACGACGTAGCCAGCGTAGATCGCCTCTGCGCCTCTCACCTCACACCCCGAGCGGGGCTCACGATGTGCACTGAACCTCTAACCGAAACGTCCTGCCCTGCGCATGCCTCCCGCCGGAACAGGATGAAGCCAAACGCAAGCACCTCACTCAAAACGATGACTACCGTAGACCGTCGAAGTCGAGCCCACGATGCACTAGACCCACCCGAGCTCCTTCATGGCTAATCCCGCATGCCAGATCTTCGTCATGTGCCGGATCTTGTCCCCGTCAAACTCCATCACATACACATAGTCTGTGTTCACCCTCTTGCCAGTTGGCGGACAGGGACCACCCGCGCCAGTATGCGTCCCCGAGAAGACGCCGTACGCACAGACGCTGTTCCGGTCTTCATCTGTGGCAAACGACTTTAGTGCATATCGTCCGTCAGGAATAAACGTCAGCAACCCCTTCATCCAGTCCGTGTACTGTTGCAGGGTCCGTGTGTCTGCCAGTGGCTCGGCTTGCGCAGAAAACGTAGCATCCGGCTTACAGTACTCTTTGCATCTCTCCCATCCCTTCCCCGTTTCGCAGGCCTCGAAGAATTTCTTGGCAACCCCTGCAATCGCCGTCATGGGTCTGCCTCCCTCTAACACTGGTTAGAACGCGATCAGGATCGGATGCCACGCGAGGCGCGCGATGGGCCCAGAGTTTCCGGTCGGCCGACTGCGTCCGGAGCGGCCGGCAGACTGTTCAAGGAACCCGAACCCGGAGGCCTCCAATGCCCCCGCGAGCCGGACGGTTAGACGGTGGGAACTAGCACGAGCACCCTAGGTG
>DASWFZ010000125.1:0-19473 GCA_036393975.1 bacterium
GATCCGGACGATGGTTCCAACCACATCGTCGCGCAGGGTGGGGACGAAAATCCCGCCGACTCCGGCGCGCACGGCATCCGATGCGCTGATGTGAACTGCCGGCTCGATCGGCGCAGGAGGTGCATCGAGGGCAAGGGCGCCGAGGCGATGGAGCGCACGCTCGAGTCCCTTCGCAATGCGCTCGGCCCAGTAGATCTCTCTGCCGCATCGGCCCCCGACTTCGATGTTGACGACTTTGATTCCGAGCGACCGGGCATAAGTGGTCAGGCCGCCGGGTTTGTTTGGCGCTTTCGTGATGAAGGGGGCGCCGATATCGGCCGCCAGCTGTTCTGACCCTTCAAACTGTTTGACGAAGGCGTTGACACACCAGGTGCCGCCGCCATGGAGGTCAATGACCACGTCGCTATCCGTAATTAACCGAGCCAGGGCCGCGGCGAGACGATTCGTGTGTGAGCCGTTCGTGTCACCCGGGAAGACGCCATCCAGGTCGAGTGGATTGGGAGAATCGATCCAGGAATTGCGGCGTTCGACCTCCGCGGCGAGCGCATTGGCGGTGAATATGACGCGCAGGCGCCCGGTGAGCCTGGCGGCATCGTGCCGGCAAAGCATCTTGATGGCTACGGCAGACCAGGGCCCCTCATCGCCGTGCGTCCCTGCGATCAGCGTCGCGCGAGGCCCTCGGGAGCCTGCCTCTCCATACTTGAGCGGGATGTACTGCGCGGCGGCATGGGCCGTGATCCGCACTTCGCGCCATTCCAACGATTCGTAGATCGTTTTCAAAGGTGCGTTCCTCCCGCTAATCTGCGTAGCTGCTGTACCACTCCTGCCTCGCGCGAAAGTCGTCCGGATAGAGCGTGACCTTTTCCGGGGCGAACGAGAAGTCGGGCCCCTCCCGCGCGATGGTCTGCACCAGCGGCGCGGCGTCGAAACGATAGCCGCTGAACCGGCCGGGCGGCTGAGCGGCGAGCCAGACCCAGGCCTGACCGAGTTCGACCGGATCCGCCCACCCCGCGCGCAGGTCTGTCGGGGCCTGATCATACTCGGCCCAGGTCATGCGTGTCGGCTTGATGTGGGCGCCCGGACCGATCGTGTTGAGCGCGATGTTGTGAGCCCGGGCCTCCAAGGACAGCGCTTTCACGAAGCCTTCGACGCCGTGTTTGACCGTGCAGTACGCAACCTCGTCTTTGTACCCGCGCAGGCTCGAGCCGCTGGCAATACCGATGATGTGGCCGCCGCGTTGGGATTTCATCTGAGGCCAGGCGGCGTGCGCGCAGTTGAACAGCCCGCCGAGGCCAACGGTGACCTGCCGCCACCATTCCTCGGGCGTCAGGGCCTCGAACCTGATGAGCGGCATGTAGATCGCGCTATGCACTACCACGTCGAGCCGCCCCCACCGGTTCACGATCATTTTCACGACGGTCGCACACTCGGTCAGATCGGCAACATCGGAACGACGCGTGTGGTGCGTGGTGCCGTCGGCGGCGAGGTCTCGAGCGCAGCGCGCCAGTTCCTCCTCATCGAGATCGGTCACGCAGACCTTCGCCCCTGCCGTGCCGAACGCACGCGCGATCCCCCATCCGAGCCCGCGGCCGGCGCCGGTCACCAGGACCACGGTGTCCCTGAGTTGCAGCATTCTTTGCGTCCTTTCCTGTCCCAACGAGGACCGATCGGTAATTCCGCCGGCGTGGAGTGGTCACCTCTGGCACACAGTGCCCGGCAGCGCGGACGGTGCGGCAGATGGCAGGAGCCGCTGGGGATCGCACGAACTAGACGGCACACTTCGACCAGGGAGGAGCAAGTTGATGGACCGTATACCACGGCGGGAGTTTCTGAAACGGGCCGGCATTGGTGTGGGAGCATTGGCGGCGTCCCAAGTCTTGCCATTGTTGACGCGCGCCTACGCGCAGGGTGTCGGCACGTTAACCTATGGGATGGCCGGCGGCTTCGACACGCTGGATGTGACGGCGACGACATTCACCCGCGTGGGACGGATCGCGTTGCACATCATCGATCCGCTCGTCTGGGCGGTCGCCCCGGGCCAGTATGCGCCCGGACTGGCGACGTCGTGGACGGTGTCGCCGGATGCGACAGCCTACACGTTCAACCTTCGCCAGGACGTGAAGTTCCATGACGGTACGCCGCTCACGGCCGAGGCCGTGAAGGTGACCTTCGACCGCATCGTGGACCCCAACACGCGAGCGCAGACCGCGTTCTCCTTCATTGGCCCGTATGATCGGTCCGAGGTCGTGGATCGCTACACCGTACGGGTGAGGTTCAAGAGCCCGAACGCCTCGTTTCTCGACGGCGCGAGCAGCCCGTACCTCGGCATCATCTCGCCGGCAGCGGTGCAGAAGTACGGCCAGGACTTCGGCCGCGTCGTGTTTGTCGGCACCGGACCGTTTATGTTGCAGTCTTACACCACGGACGCGGAAGTGCGTCTGATCCGCAACCCGAACTATGTGTGGGGCGCGCCGGGCTTCAACCATCAGGGCCGCGCGTACCTCGACGGCATCGTCTTCCGCATCGTCCCGGAGGACGCCACGCGGCTGGCAACCCTCGAAACGGGCGAGACGCTGTTCGTCGAAGACGTGCCGGTGACTGATTACCAGCGCCTGAAGAGTTCCCCGAACAAGGTGCTCCTGGAGATCCCCCAGGCAGGATCGGGCTGGTCGTTGATGATGAACCAGATGCGCTCGCCAACCAGCGATCTCGCCGTCCGCCGCGCGATGATGCACGCCATCGACAAGGACGGTTTGGCCAAGACGGTCTGGAACAATGTCTTCAAGTCGGCGTGCAGTCCACTGACGCCCAATATGTTTGGGTTCGATTCCGAGACGTGCCGCAAGATCCCGTACAACGTCGACCAGGCCCGCCGCATCCTGGATGAGGCCGGATGGCGGGTAGGGCCAGACGGGATCCGGGTGAAAGGCAGCGAGCGCCTACGGCTCGAGTTCTTCTTGCAGACTGCGCCGCAGAAAAACATCGAGATGGCGGCATTCATTCAGGCCAACGCCAAGCAAGTGGGGATCGACGTGAACCTCAATGTCTCCGCCCGACCCGCCTACCTCGACGCGGTGCGCCAGGGCCGGCACAACCTGCAGTTCTGGTGGGAAACCGGAACCGACCCGGGCCAGATTCTGCGTATCCTCTTCCACTCAAGCAACGCGGGGGGCGGGACGAACCGCAACAACTACCGCAGCCCCGAGATGGACAAGTTGATCGAGCAGATCGACGCTACGGCCGACCAGGCGAGCCGTAAGCAGCTCGTCGTGAAGGCTCAGCAGAGAGTGATTGACGACGCGGTGATGGTGTACCTGGCCGACCCGCCGTCCCTGTACGCGCATGACCGGTCGGTGACGGGTGTCTGGGTGGACTGGGGCGGCAACTACCCCTACTTCTTCAATACGCGCATTCAGCGTTAGCATCAGGTTCCTGCCTGGGAGCCGCGGCGTGCAGTGATTCCGGCTCCCAGGCCACACGGGCATGCTCCAATTCGTCGTCCGGCGTCTGCTGTTCGTCCTTCCCACGATGGTTGCAGCGTCGATCCTCGTGTTCCTCATGCTGCACCTCGTGCCCGGCGATCCGGCCATCATCTTCTTTGGCGATCAGCCCGTCACGCCCGAGCGGTTGGAGATGGTCCGGCACCAGATGGGGCTGGACCGCCCGCTGGTCATCCAATACCTGGACTTCGTGCGCGGGATTCCTCGCGGGGACCTCGGCCGCTCCATCCATAACCGCACGCCGGTATTCGAAGAGCTTCGTACCCGCGTGGCCTCCTCGGCCACACTTGCACTGGCCGCATTTGCCGTGGCTGGTGTGCTCGGCCTGGGTCTGGGATTGCTGTCTGCGCTCCGGCGGGGAACCTGGATCGATGCGGGAGCGATGCTGGTTGCGCTCGCCGGGGTGTCGATGCCCATCTTCTGGCTCGCCGCCATGCTCATCTTCGTCTTCTCGCTGCGCCTGGGCTGGTTCCCGGCGACGGGATTTGGAGGGTGGAATCGCCTGGTGCTCCCCGCGGTAGCCTTGGGGTTCGTCACGGCGGCGACCCTGGCCCGGTTGGTGCGATCCAGCGTGCTCGAAGTGCTGCTGCAGCCGTTTGTGACGACCGCACGCGCGAAGGGCCTGAGGGAAGCTGTGGTCATCCGCCGCCACGTCCTCAAGAACGCCTTCATCGCGGTCGTCACGGTGCTGGGTCTGCAGTTCGGCACCCTGCTGTCTGGGGCGGTGATCACCGAGACCGTCTTCGCACGGCCGGGTGTCGGGAAGCTGCTGGTGGACGCGATCTCGAACAAGGACTTTCCGATCGTCCAAGGTGCCGTGCTGTTCATCGCGCTGATCTACACCGTCATCAACCTGGTCGTGGACCTTTCGTATGCGTACCTCGATCCGCGCATCCGCTTCGACTGAGGCCCAGGTCCTCGGACGAGCCGCACCCCGCTCGCCGTGGGGGGAGGCGCTCCTCCGGTTGCGGCGGTCGAAGAGCGCGCTGCTCGGGGGCATCATCCTCGCCGGGCTGATTGCCGCCGCCGTGGCCGCACCCCTGCTAACGCCGTGGGACCCTCTGGAGATGAACGCGGTCGACGGCTTGAAGGCCCCGAGTGCCCGGCACTGGTTGGGTACGGACATCCTCGGTCGGGACCTGTTCACACGCATTCTCTTCGGGTCCCGCATCTCGCTGCAGACGGGGCTCATTTCGGTGGCCATCGCGATCCTGATCGGCGTGCCCGTGGGCCTCTCGGCGGGATTTTACGGCGGTCTCACCGACCGCGCGTTGATGCGATTGGTCGATCTAATGCTGACGTTCCCGGGCATCCTACTGGCGCTGGTGGTCATCGCCATCCTCGGTCCGAACCTGCTCAACGCGATGCTCGCGGTCGGCATCTCTGCCTCCCCGACCTTCGCCCGCGTGGTCCGGGCCGCCGTGCTCTCCTCCCGGGAGCAGACGTATGTCGAAGCCGCGCGCGCCACGGGATGCACCAACGCGCGCATCATACTCCGGCACATCCTGCCGAACACCGTGGCGCCGATCATCGTTCTCGGAACGTTGGGCGTGGCCGGGGCAATCATCGCCGCGGCGGCGTTGAGCTATCTGGGTCTGGGGACCCAACCGCCGACGCCGGAGTGGGGAGGCCTGCTTTCCGAGGGGCGGAACTATCTGCGGGTCGCGTGGTGGATGACGACATTTCCCGGTCTGGCGATCATGACCGCGGTGCTCTCCATCAACCTGCTCGGTGATGGCCTACGAGATGCGCTGGATCCGCGGCTGCAGTCATGAAGGAGGCAGGCGTATGGCAACTGAGAAGCTGAGGGTCGGCGTGCTGGGTGCGGGAGCCTGGGCGATGTCCGCGCACATCCCAGGATGGCAGCGCGACCCCCGCTGCGAGGTCGCCACCGTGTGCGATGTTGTCGGGGATCGGGCGAAGGAGGCGGCCGCACGGTTCGATATCCACGACGCGCAGCGCGACTGGGAGGTGGTGGTGGCGAGGAAGGACCTGGATGTCATCGACGTGGTGACCCCATCGGCCACTCACCAGGAGCTCGCAGTCGCCGCGCTCACGGCGGGGAAGCATGTGCTGTGTGAGAAGCCCGTCGCCTTCGATTTCCGCGACACCCTGTCCGCCGCAGAGCTCGCCCGGCGCAACAGGCTACTGACCAAACTCGGCTTCACATTCCGCTACACGCCCGGAGTGCAGTACGCGAAGTCGCTCATCGACGAGGGGTTCATCGGCCAGCCCTTCATCTTCAACGGGTATGAACAGAACTCGCAATGGCTGGACCCGAAGACCCCGCTGCGGCAGGTGGACCATACGGCGGATCCATCGGTCCTGCAAACGTCATCCCTCGAGGGATACGGCGCGCCGATCATTGACATCGGGATGTGGTGGGTCGGGGCGGGCTACGCGCGCACCGTCGGCGCGATGCGCAACTTCATTCCCGAGCGCATGGTGCGAGCGACCGGCCGCATGATGCGCATGAACATCGATGACGCGGACATTCACCTGGTGGAATACACAAACGGCGCCCTGGGCTCGATCCAGACCTCGTTTGTGACCATTGGGAACTATCCCGGCGTGGAGGCCCGGATCTACGGGAGCAAGGGGGCCATCATCTGCCGCGCCGTCGAGGAGTTCGGCGTGGCGGAAACCATCAAGGCGGCCACGCCCGACGATGTGGAGTTCAAGCCGCTCGAGATCCCCGCCAAGTTCTACCCGGCCGGCGGGTCTCCGCGCGAATCGTGGCGGTCGCTCTTCTACGCCAATCTCATCCGGGACTTCATCGACGAGATCGTGGCGGGGGCGGGCCGCAATCAAGGCAACTTCGAGGACGGGGCGCGCGTGCAGGAAGTGATCAACGCGGTCGAGCGCTCGCACCACGAGCGCCGCTGGGTCGACCTTCCCTTGCCGCGCTGACATGGCGAGCACGGAGGCTCCGGCGCTCGCCGCCGCGATGGATGCGTTCTTCGCCTGGCTCTACCGGACGTTCCCCGTCAGCGCCACCTTCATCGGTGTGCACGAACACGATCACCGACTACCGGACTTCTCAGACCATGGCTTGGGCGATACACTGGCCGCCCTCACCGGCCTCCAGGGAGTGTTTCGGCGTCTGCCGGAGGAGCCGTTAACCGCGGGCGAGCGTCTGGATCGCACCTTGGCTGAAGGCGCCCTGGAGATCTTTCGTTGGGAGATTGGCTCCGGGCACTTCGCGTTGGGCAACCCGTGCGTCTACACGGGCGAGGCGGTCTTCGGGGTGATTGCGCTGCTGCTCAGACCCTTTGCCCCCCTGAATGTCCGTGTGGCGGCCGCAGTCGAGCGGATGATGGCGATTCCCGCCTTTCTAGCCCAGGGTCGAGCCAATGTGCGCACGGCGCCGTCGCCGTGGATCGAAAGAGCCATCCATGAATGTGGAGGAGCGCTCGCGCTGTTCGAACGCGGGGTGGAGATTTTCATCCATGACGAAGGCGTGACCGATCCCGCCTTTCGCAAGGCTGCCGCCGCCGCGGCCGGCGCATTTCGTGAGTTTCACTCCTATCTCTCAACCGATCTCACGTCAAACGCGACCGCCGCCTACGCCTGCGGTGGTGAGGCATTAGACTTGCTCATTCGGCGCGGGCATTGTCTGGAGATGAACGCTGCGGCAGTGCTGGCACTTGGCCGGGAACACATGGCCATCGCGGAAGCCCGCCTGCGGGCGGAAGCGTCCGCGATTGGCAGCACAGACTGGCGGGCGGCTCTGCGCGGCCTATCCGACTTGCACCCGCCTGCCCGCGAATACTACCGCCGCTTTCGGGAAGTCTGGGAGGGAGCGCACGCGGCGGCGGAGGCCCACGAACTCGTGACGTGGCCGGACTATCCGATTCGATTCGTGCCGCAGCCGGCCTGGGCGCGGGAGGCCGCGCCGCATCTGTACTTCCTCTTCTACCGCGCTCCGGCAGCGTTTGATCGGATCCCGGTAGTGGACTATCTCGTGCCGCCCGTCGAGCTCGAGATGCCGCCCGATGAGCAACTCCGCCGCCTGCGAGCGACCAACGACAGCGTCATCAAGCTCAACCATGTGATCCACCACGGAGGGTTGGGGCACCACCTTCAGAACTGGTACGCGTATCATCAGACGGCCTCGCGCGTCGGCCGGATCGCCGTCGTGGATTGCGCGAGCCGCATCGCTCTGTTCTGCGGGGGGACGATGGCCGAGGGATGGGCGGGCTACGCCACAGACCTCATGGATGAAATCGGGTTTCTCACTCCGCTCGAGAGACTCTCACAGGCGCACACCCGGCTCCGCATGGCGGCTCGGGCCATCGTCGACGTGCAGCTTCATACTCGTAAGTGGACAGTGGACGAGGCCGCGCAGTTTTATCATGAGGCCGCGGGACTGGTGCCGGATGGAGCACGCGCCGAGGCCGTGAAAAACAGCATGTTCCCGGGGACCGCGTTGATGTACCTGGTCGGCGACGACCTGATCCACCGTTTGCGCGTTGAGATGCAGGCGCGGCCGGGGTTCACCCTGCGCAGGTTCCATGACCGGCTCCTGTCCTACGGGTCGGTTCCGATCGCGCTGATCGCGTCTGAGATGCGGGCGGGGGAATCGCTCTAGTACAGTCGTTCGCGGTCGAACACGTTCAACAGCTCCTCGCCCCGCATGTAGCGGACGAGATTCTCACAGAACAGATCGGTCAGCCGATTATTCTCCGATTCCACTGTGCTTGCTGAGTGCGGGCTGATCAGCACGTTCGGCATGCTCCACAAGGGGTTGTCGGCCGCCGGGGGCTCCGTCGAGAACACGTCGAGCGCCGCCCCGCCGAGGTGGCCCTCGCGTAGCGCTGCGATGAGCGCAGTCTCGTCCACGACGGCTCCACGGGCGACGTTGATCAGGACTGCTTGGGGCTTCATCGCCGCGAGTTCGTTCTGACCCAGGAGCCGCTCGGTCTGCGGAGTATGCGGCACGGCGAGGACCACGTAGTCCGCAACCCCCAGCAACGCGGCCAAATTGGACAGGGGAATGACCTGGTCCGCGACGGAATCGCCCGCGCCGGTCTGCAGGGTGCGGCTCGTGGCCACGATCCTCATCCCCATGGCCCGGCACACCTTCGCCACCTCGCGGCCAATACTGCCGAACCCCACAATGCCCACCGTGGCGCCCTGCACGTCGCTGCCGCAATAGCGCGTCCACTGTCGCGCCGCCTGTTCACGAGTCATCCGGAAGCCGTCTTTGGCGAACCAGAGGATGGCCATTGTCACGAAATCGGCCAGCGGTTTGGCGTGGATGCCTTTCGCGGTCGTGAACGTGATGGAATTGTCGATCAATCCGGTGCGGATCAACAGCTGGCCGATGCCCGTGCTCGTTGCCTGGATCCACCGGACGTTCGGGATGAGGGTCTTTAGGGTGGGGAGGTTCGTGTAGTCAAAGTCGAAGAGGACCTCGGCCCCCGCGAGATAGCCGCGCCACCGCCGTTCGTCCTCAGGGCTGCGCTGCAGCGGATGCCCAACATGATCGCACCGGTAGCGGGGCTGGGGAAGCAGAGCGGGATCATACGTGACGCGCACCCCGTCGATGCGCCGAATCCGATCGACGAGTCCCGGCTCCAGCGAGGAAGCGATCACCAGCTCGACGTGTCTCAACCCGCAACAGTTTCAGCGGATGAGGGATGCGAATCCTCCCCTCGGTCCTCGTCGTCTTGATCGTCGTCTCCGCCCCTATCACGGGAGAACGGCTGTTTCGAGGAGTGATTCTGCGCGGCTTCCTAAGTGGTTACTCCACCCGCTTGCGATCAAGATCAGCTTGAGGTTGTGCGCGAGGCCCGAGAAGCAGATTGACAATGAACTTCCGTCAGCGCCGGAGGTTCCTTCAAGCCCAGCGCATCTGGGAGGGAGTTCGAAACTCCTATAGCGAAACAAGATGACATTCGTTGCTTGCCTGGAGAATCTAAAAGTGAAGGGGGTCACCCGATGCGAGTAGCGTGGATGGCACGGATTGTCGTCCTCATCTTAGTCGCTGTGGTTCTCGGGATCGGTCCAATCTCCGCAGCGCCGTCTCAAACGATCGTCGTGTATTCAGGAATGGACGAATACACGATGGAAGTGCTGACCAAGGCGTTCGAGCCGAAGACTGGCATCAAGGTCGAGTCGCTTGTCCTAGCGGCTGCCGGGACCATGTCCGCCAGGGTGCGGTCGGAAGCCTCAGCACCCAAGGCCGACATCTTCATCGGTGGATCGGCTGAGATTCACGAACCGCTGGCCAGGGACGGATTGTTGCTTGCTTACCATCCACAGGAAGAAACCAGTGGAAGGATTCCTGCGGAATACGTCGACCCGAGGGGACTTTGGCACGGATTCTACGCAGGGCCGCTAGTGATCATCGTCAACCGCAAGCTCTTTGATCAGGAGATTAAGCTTCGCGGTGGTCCCTACCCTCGGACCTGGGACGATCTCCTCCACCCCGCCTATGCGGGAAGGATCGCTGCGTGGAACCCGGCCACCGTCGGCGGGGGCTATATCTTCCTGGCCGGCCAGATCTTCCGAGCTGGTGGCGAGGACAAAGGTTTCGAGTGGCTCAAACGCTTCGATGCGAGTGTCCGCCTCTACGGTCCGACCGGACCAAGCACGATCCCTCTCGTCGTTCGCGGAGAAGCCGTGGCCGGAGTGGCTTGGTTGGACGACACCGCCGAGGCCATAGACGGCGGACAGCCGCTCGAGTATGTGATCCCGCCGGATACGGCGGGCGAGATTGGGAGCATCTCCATCGTCAAGGGAGGCCCTAACTCAGAGGGAGCGAAGCAGTTTGTGGACTTCGTCCTGACGAAGGGCGCTCAGGAAGTCATCGCCAAATACGGCTTCAAGTACCCGGTCCGCACGGACGTTCCGATCCGATCGGACTTCCCCGCGCTCACGTCGCTCAAATTCGTCCGATATGATCGACCCTTCGCACTGCAAAATCGCGACCGTCTGGTAAAGAAATGGGAAGAGTTGATCGGCAGCAAGCGGCGGTAACGTACGGCATCTGGAAGCGGATCGCCCAGTCGGTAGACCGGCTGGGCGATCCGGTTTTACTTCTCGGTTTCCTCGCGACCACTCTGATCATTGCGCTGTTTGTACTCTACCCTGTGATCCGCGTGGTCACGTATCCATCGTCTCAAGACTTTGTCGGCCTGCTGGATCATCCCCGGTGGATGCGCGCCATCGTCAATAGCCTGACGATGGCTGGCCTCTCCACCGTCACGGCGTGCCTCCTGGGGTTCGTCTTTGCACTGGCCCTGACACGTCCCGACATCCCGGGCCAAGGTCTCTTCCGTGCCATCTCGATCTTGCCACTGTTCTCCCCACCGTTCACGGTTGCGTTTTCCTATCTCTTATTGTTTGGGCGCCTGGGGCTTATCACGCATACCCTGTTGAACCTGCGCGTCGATATCCTCGGATGGCGCGGGTTGTGGCTCTCCCAGACGGTCTCGTTCTTCCCCATCGCGACGATCGCCATCTCCCGGGTGCTGGAGAATATCCCCGCGAACATGGAGTTCGCGGCGCGGAACCTGGGCGCCAACGAAGTCTCGGTCTTCAGAACCATCACGATGCCTCTGGCCCGACCCGGTTTCGCGGGCGCGATGCTCCTAGTGGCACTCTATGTGCTCGCGGATTTTGGGAACCCGTTGATCATCGGCGGCGACTTCCCCATGCTGGCTACCGAGGCCTGGTATCAAATCGAAGGATGGGCCGACCTGCGGGCTGCCGCGATGCTGGCGAGTCTCCTGCTCGTGCCCGCCCTCGTTCTCTTCCTGATGGAACGGCGGTGGGTCAGCAGACGACAGTACACGACGATTGTCGGCCGTGGTGTGCGCGGGGAACGACGCGCGACCCCGCGGGCCCTCAAGGTCTTCCTGCTCGTAATCTGCTCCGTCGCCTCGCTCTTTGTCATCTCGATCTATGCGGGAGTCATCATGGGGAGCCTCACGAATGTCTGGGGCGCGGACTGGCATCTCACGCTCCGCCACTGGACGGCGGCGCTCAGGCGGTGGCCACACGTCAAGAACAGTCTGGTCGTGAGCGGCGGCGCCGCTGCGCTCGCGGCCCTGCTCGGGGTGCTGACTGCCTACTTCACCCGGGGAAAGGCGCTCGTCGCCTCCGCCGCTCTCGACTTCGGGGCCATGCTGCCGGCTGCGATCCCCGGCGTGTTCCTCGGGATCGGATATCTCCTGGCCTTCAACGGGCCTCCACTGGCTTTCTCGAGCACGATCTGGATTCTCATCCTCGCCCTGTGCTTCTGGAATCTCCCCTTTGCCTACAAGACTGCGGCGTCGGGATTTCAGCAGATTGACCACATGCTCGAGGAAGCCGCTGAGAATCTCGGTGCCCCGTGGTTCCGTGTGTTCATGGATGTCTACTTCCCGCTCCTTCGGCGCACGGCCGGCGCCGCGTTCATCACCACCTTCGTGAATTCAGTCACCAACCTCAGCATCACAATGTTCCTGGTCACCGCGCGCTTCCTGGTGGCAACCGTTTCCATCCTGGCGTTGGTATCCGACAATCGGCTGGGTGTCGGTGCTGCGTTGACCACCCTGCTGCTGACCGTGACATTTGGTGTGGTGGCGCTAGGCTTTCGATGGATCGGCCGGAGTGTGCTCGTTGACTGACCTCTGCGCACGGTCGGGGACCTAGTTCAAGAAGGGCTTCTCGAATTGGAGACCGGGCGCTGACGTTCGCGCGCGCTGCGTGAACCAGGAGAGGGAGTCGCAATTCCGCCCACGAACGCTATGCCTCGGCTATGGGGAGACAAGCGCCGACGCGTGCTGGACGGGTGAGAATGTACTTGCGCCGGCTCGATGCCCTTCCGCTTCCCGAGTCCCTGGCAGGGTACACGATCCGCCGGTTCATCCTCGGCGAGGAACGAGCTTGGTGGCACCTGCTGGATGACGCTGGGGGTCTGGGGACCTGGGACGCAACGCGGGCTGAGGAAGCGTTTGCTGATCCATCGGGCCGGATCTGGAAGGAGAGTATCCACTTTGCGGTGGCGGAGGATCACCTCGTCGGCACCGCGTGCGTCCAGCTGAACGCCCGGCGTGATGACCTGGCCGAGATGGGGTGGGTAGCTGTGGTCAGCGCGCATCGCAGGCGTGGGCTCGGGCGGATCCTCTGCCTGCACACCCTGTGGTTCATGCGCCAGCGGGGCTTTCAGCACTGCTTCGTTCAGACGCGGTCACACCGCACTGCGGCAGTAAAGCTCTTTCAGGACCTAGGATTCCAGCCTTGGGGCGCCCCGCGCGACGGGAGCCTGTCGGCGTTCCTCGAGGTCCTTCCACACCACGCGAGGGTTGAGACTCAAGAGCCGTGAGATCGAGCACGCGGAGAATGGGAAGAACGGATGAGCGCATCGGTCGTTCGACTCGCCGTCGCTGGCGCCCGTCGGGCCCAGGCGGAGATTCCGGTCCTGAAGCACTTACAGGAAAAGGTGGAACTGCGGGCTGTCTGCGACCCGAACGAAACTCTGTGGACAGTCTGGAAAGCGCAGTTCCCAGGGGCACGTTTTTACCGCACGTTTGACGATCTCCTCTCCGACGACACCGTGGATGCCATCTTTGTCGCCACGCCTTTGAGGCTTCATGCCGAACAGTCCCTGGCGGCGTTGATGGCGGGTAAGCACGTGCTGTCGGAAGTTCCAGCGTGCCACACGATTGAGCAGTGCTGGAGTCTTGTAGAAACCGTGGAGAAAACGAAACTCAAGTACATGCTCGCGGAGAACTTCTGTTTCATGCGATCCAATCTGATCGTTCTCAACATGGTGCGGCGCGGATTGTTCGGTGACCTCATTCACGCTGAGGGCGCGTACCTCCACGATTACAAGCACAGAACTCACGATGGCCGCCGCGGTCTCGAGTGGCGTGGTGAGATGCTTCGGGACTGGAACACCATCAACTATCCCACCCACGCCGTCGGGCCGATCTCCCAGTGGCTGGGCATCAACACGCCCCGAGGTGACACATACGAGTCGCTTGTTGCGGTGGTGTCCAAGCCGCAGGTGATGTGGCGCTATTTCCGGGATCTCTACGGCAGCGATCACCCCGGATCGGATCCGCGCTACTGGACACAAGGGGACTCTCAAAACGCCATCCTGCAGACCCGCCGCGGAGTCACCGTGGTCATCCGGGTTGATTGGACGTCGCCTCGACCCCACAACATGACGCACTACGGCCTGCAAGGCACGACGGGTGCGTACGTGTCCGGCCGCCATTCCCGGGAAGACCCGCTCGTCTGGATCTCGGGCCGATCCCCGGGATTCAGCCCACCCCGAGACGGGCTGGAAGCCGCGTGGGAGGTTTTGTGGGAGTATGCCGCCGATTACGAGCACCCACTCTGGAGACGCTGGTCGAGCGTGGCGGCGAAGACGGATCTTGACAGCGGCGACTTCTTGACGATCCTGGAGTTCGTCGACTGCGTGCTCCGCGATCGCGACCCCTCCATTGACGTGTATGACGCCGCCACATGGAGCTCACTGATCGCGCTGGCCGCAGAGTCGATCCGCGCAGGAGGCGCAAGGGTCAGGATCCCCCAGTTCAAGCGGGACGGCGTCACGAACAATTCGGCATCCGGTGCCGTCTAAGACCGTCGAGGAGGAAAGATCATTGCTATGGCCCGCTCCCATCCTCGCCAGATCCGCCTGCGAGTTTCCCCGTCGGCGGTGCCAAGTGTTGTCGCTGCGCTGACGTCCACGAATGCACAATGGACTTGGAGGAGGCGATGATGCGAATTGGAATCTACGGTGCCGGCCAGATGGGAGCGGCGCACGTGCGCCATTTCGCCGCCGTGCCGGATACCACGGTTGTGGGAGTCGCGGACGCGGACGAACAGCGCGCGAAGGCTGCCGCGGCCCCAATCGGGGCGACGCCGTGCCCGGATCTCAACGCGCTGCTGACCATGCACCCCGACGCGGTGGTGATCGTCGTCCCGAACGTCCACCATGCGCAGGCGGCGGTGACCGCGCTCGAACGCGGCGTCCACGTCTTCTGCGAAAAGCCGATGGCCACGACGGTTGGAGACGCCCGCCGCGTCCTGCAGACCGTGGAGCGCACTGGCCGAATGTACCAGATGGGTTTCAACCGGAGGTTCGCGCCGGTCTATGCCGGGGTCCGCGAGCTGCTGGCCGGCGGCGCCAAAGTGTTTTCCGGGACGATGAAGATGAACGACGGCGACATGCGCACGCCCGCGTGGTTCAGCGACCCCAAGATCTCCGGAGGCTTCATGTACGATACGGGGATTCACCTGTTGGACCTCGTCCCGTGGCTGCTCGGTCCAATCCAGGAGGTCCGGTGCCTGACTCGGTCGTCTTGCTATCCCGACCAGGACGACGCGGTGATGCTGTTGCGATTCACAAGCGGCGCGCTGGTGGCATTCTCGACGTGCGGGCATGCGACGTGGACCGGGCCGCTCGAGCGCATTGAGTTTTACGGCGATCATACGGCGATCGTCACCGACGGGTTCGAACGGCTGACGCACACTCCGGGCCGAGACCAGCCCGCGGTGACTCGGGACTTCAGCGCCATCCCGGTGCCGGATCGCCTGGGCTACGCGCCGGAAGTTCGCGCTTTCCTGCAGGGAATCACAGATGGCCGGCCCGGCGGTCCGACAGCGGAGGACGCGTTCCGAGCGGTCGAGTGCGTCGATGCCTGCTATCGCAGTGCCGCGGCGGAGGGCGCGCCGGTGCGTCTGGCATGAGCAACCCTGCCGCACGTTTTGCTCTGCCGCCCCGATCCGTCTTTGAGCCGCCGAGCTATCCGAACGTCTGGTTCTACGTCCACGAGCGCCTTGCCACGTCGCACGAGGCGGCCGTGACGTTGGTCACCGGCTGGCTGCGCGATCACTGTGGCCTGACGGACAATTTCGGTCACTGGAAACCGCCGGAAGGGTCGGATTCGCAGGCACGGGTAGGCGGCCTGCAACGATGGGTGGGGAGTGCCGACCCGGCCTTCCATCATGCGCATGATCTCCACATCCGCTATTACTACATCGCGCTGCGCCAGACTGGCAGCGAGTGGGCGACGGTTGAGGGAATTGGGGCGCCGTCCGGGCGATATGCGCGGTTCGCGGGCAGCGTCCACTACGAAGTCGCGGACGAACATCCGCTGCACCCATCCATCGACGACTGTCCCTACTGCGGCCGCACCGGATCGTATGCGCAGGCCGCCGATCTGTTCGCCGGCGCGCACGAGCCGCTAGGGCTGGAGCTCTTGCTGCGCGGGACGATACGCGGTGATCTGGTCACGCGGCCGGGCGGCGGGCCGGCGGGCGGCATCGAGCGGATGCAGGAGACGCACGCCGTACGCATCACCAAGATTCGTCCGGACAAGCCCGACATGAACATTGTGGACTTGGCGGTCGTGCTGATCGGTCCTCGCGGGGCGTGACGGCACGTGCTGGCTCTTGGCGCGTGCACCTGGATCTATGGGGAGGGATCGCTGCGCGCAACGTTCGGGCGGATCACTGCAGCCGGCTGCGACAGCGTCGAATTGCTCGGCGAACCGAGGCGGTGGAACCCTCTTGAGGTGTGCCGCGAGCTGGCCCAAACAGGACTGACCCCGGTCGCGCTCACTGCGCGCTGCCAGGTCCCGCAGACGCGGCGGGACCTCGCCCATCCCGATGCCTCGATCCGGGCCGACGCGTTGGACTACGTGCTCGACTGTCTGAAGTTTGCGGCGGAGGTCGGCGCGCCGATCGTGCAGATGCTGCCCTCGGGCGAGACACGTCTCGCGCCGCTGGGGACTCGTGACCAGGAGTGGCGGTGGTCTGTCGAAGGCATGCGGGCGGCCGCGCAGGAAGCCGGGCGGCTGGGCATTCGCATCGCGATCGAACCGCTCAACCGGTATGAGGCGTACCTGGTCACCACGATGGAGGAGGCCCTGGCTTACATCCACGACGTGGGCTCGCCGGCGGTGGGCGTCACGCTGGATCTCTTCCACGCGAATATCGAGGAGCCCGACATTCCTGCCGCTATTCGCGCTGCCGGGCCGCGGCTGTGGCACGTGCACGTCGCGGACACCAACCGCCGGGGCCTAGGACAGGGCCATCTCGATCTGGGACCGATCGTCGCGGCGCTGCGGGAGGTCGGATACTCGGCCGCGGCCGTTCTGGAGATCGCTCCCCCGGAGGCGCCTCTACTGCCGGATGCGCCCGACACTCAGTGGAATGCGCTCCTGGATCGATATGTGCGGGAGTCGGTGGCCGCGTGGCGCACTGCCTTCAGCGGTGTGCCACGCGCCTAGCCCCGCGTGGGAATGCCCAGGGCCGACGCGACCATCGCGACATCCTCCGACTCGAAGACGTCCACTCCCATGCGCAGGAGGTCCCCGGCATGCGCGGGGTTGAGCATGGTGGTGAGGACCGAAAGCCCGCCCGCGTGCATGGCCTGCACATCACGCTCCAGGCAAAACTCCGGCTCAAGGGAAATGAGGGAGGCGCCGGCCGCTCGGGCCGCGTGGACGGGATCGGCCAGCCGTGCATTGTAGATCATCTCCAGGGGCCATGTGGGGCGCAAGCGGTGGATGTCCGCGAGCATGACGTGGTCGAAGCCCGCCGGCACCACATAGTCCACCGCGGCGTGCGCCTCGATCACGGCGATGGCCTTCTCCACGAGCGGCATCTCGCGGTAGGGGTAGTTCTTCAGTTCGATGAGGAATCCCAGGCGGCCCTGGCTCCAGTCCAAGACCTCGCCCAGCGTCGGCACGCGTTCGCCCGCAAACTTCGGATTGAACCACGCGCCCGCGTCCAGGGTCTTCAGATCTGCCAGCGCCAGGTCTTTCACTAACCCGGCGCCGTTCGTCGTCCGGCTTACCGAGCGATCGTGCATCAGAACGACGTGGCCGTCTCGCGTCAGCTGCACGTCGATCTCGGCCACCGTCGCGCCGGCGCGCCACGCGAGGTCCAACGCCGCCAGGGTGTTTTCCGGCGCCGCACTCGCGAACCCGCGGTGGGCAGAGATGAGGGGCCTCCCGGCGCGGCGGGCCAGCAGCTCCATCACACTTTCCCGAATCCCGCGGCCAGGTACTCCTGCCGGAGCGTTCGCTCGGCGATGAACATCAAAAGAATCGTCGGGACAAGCAGCACCATCGTGACCACCGCCGCATACGTGAAGATCGACGACCGGCCGCCGAGGTACGCCCACAGGAGCACAGGGAGCGTCTGCACGTGGGGCATGCCCACGATGAACGTGAGCACAAACTCCTCTAGGCTGCCGATAAACGTGAACAGCCCTCCGGCGAAGAGCCCCGGTTTCACCAGCGGAATTAGCACATGGCGGGTGAGCGCCCAGGGGCTGGCGCCCAGGTTGCGCCCGGCATCAATCAAATCCTGGGGCACACCCTCAAACGTGGCGGCCACGATCCGGATCATGAATGGGAGCAGGACCACCGTCTGCACCAGGACGACGCCGGGGATCGTGTGCGACAGCCCCAGACGAATGAACATGGAGCCCAGCCCGGTGGCCAGCACGATGCCCGGCAGGATGATCGGCGCCAAGACGAGCAGTTCGATGGTCCGCCGCATGCGCAGCCGCCGGCGACCCAGGGCATACCCGGTCGGCAGCGCGAGCGCGCTGCACAGCACGGTCACCAAGGGAGCGATCAAGAAGCTCATGACAAAGGCCTGCCCGATCTCCGGCACGGAAAGCATGGCCCGCCAGTTCGCCAGCGACAGGCTGGCCGGCACGATTGCCGGCGGGAACCAGCCGACGTTCGGATTGACCAACGACCAGAGGACACCCACGATGAGCGGAATGATCAGGCCGATGGAGGCGAGGCCAAAGAAGACCAGCGCCAGCATCCACCGGCCGGGGGCGCCGCGCAGCCACCATGGGTGTGTCATCGCTGCGCGGCCTCCTGATGCCGGATCAACCGGTAATACATGTAGAGCAGCACTGCCGACAAGACGGTCACAATCGTCCCCAGCGCGGAGGCGAGAGCCCAGTTCGCTCGATCGAGCACTTCGGTGCTCATGACGACCGAGATCGCCTTGGGATACGCGGCGCCGACCAGGGAGGGGATCGAGAACGCGCCAAAGACGCCGATGAAGACCAGCAGCGAGGCGGCGGAGATTCCCGGCAGCGACAGAGGCAGCGTCACGTTTCGGAACACCTGCCACGGACTCGCGCCCAGATTGCGCGCCGCAGCCGACAGGTCGTGGGGGATGGCGCTCATCACCGCCGACAGGATGACGATCATGATCGGCACGTTGTGCCAGACCAGCACCAGAATAATCCCCATCCCCCAGCGGTCGTGCACCAGTTCCGGCCACTCCACCCCAAAGCGGGCCACCGCCCGTGCGATGATCCCGCCCTGATCGATGATGGTCAACACCAGGAACGCCGCCACGAGACTTGGCACCACCAGCGGAATCTTGTACAACACGCTGATGAGCGACCGCCCGGGGAAGTTGACCTGCAGGAGCGCGCTCGTCACTAGCGCGAGGGCCAGGCTGACGACAGTCGTGCCGAGCGCGAAATAGAGACTGAAGAGGATGCTATCCCGGTAGATCTTGCTCGCAAGGATCTCGCGGTAGAGAGCCAGGGTGAAATGGGACGGTTCGCCGATGGCCAGCAGCCCAAACCCGCGGAGGGCCACCTGTGCCAGGGGGACGCACATGAACACCAGTAGGTAACCCACCCCGGGCGTCAAGAGCACCAGGTCGGTCAGCCATTCCCGCCGGCGGGTCCGTGGCCGCGTAATACGTGGCAACGTCGCCGTGATCTGTTCCACGTCTATTGCCCGTGCACGATCGCGGCCGTTGCCGGTAGCGTGACAGTGATCTCCTCACCCGGCCCCCGCAAGGCGCCACCACCTTCATGGATGCGCAGCGTCATGCCCGCCGATTCCACAGCGTAGTCGGTCACCGCCCCCAGATACGACGCGTGCAGCACGCGGCCAGTGACCGTCGTCCCCTCGTGCCGGCCGATCCGGACGTCCTCGGGACGAAACGAAAGCGTGACGGTTTCCCCGACCCGGAT
>DASWFZ010000126.1:0-10760 GCA_036393975.1 bacterium
GCGGCGGCAGAAACACGCCTACACCCTGCTGTTGGCTCTCTATTAGCAGCGTGAGCGCGAGGATCCGGCGGTTACCAACGCGGAGACCCTTGATCCCCACCATGTCCCCCGCTTGAAGAGAATCCAGGCCCGCCGTGGGGACGTCCCCTTCGTCGTCATTGTCGTTGTGATTTTCGAATACGATTTCGGTGTCTGCACGCACGAGGACAAGCCAGCGCCGTCCGTTCTCCTCTTGCACCCTCATCACGCTGCGCTGGAAGTCGACGGCTGTGATCATCCCTTGGATGTTAATCTGTCTGGACGTGGACCCGTCATCCGCCCACCTAGGCTTGGACTCGTTGTCCGCCCACGCGGCCGTGGGTACGAGCAGTAATGCAGCAACAAACGCGGCGATGAGTTTCATTGGAGGCCTCCTCCTGACGACCGGTTCACCGGTGATGACGTATGGGGAGGCGCGAAAGTTCTGGACACCTTGGTCCGGCGCCTCGCACGAAGTGCAAGTCCGCGCCCATCTGGGAGACGCCACCGAAACGACGCGATGTGACCAGAGCGGGACTCAGGGACGCGTTCCGACGGTGGCGTCGAAAGAATCGAAATAGGGGGATGCGGCCTGAAGCGCATACCCCCCTATTCGAACTGGCGCGCCCGGAGGGAGTCGAACCCCCACTCACTGGGTTCGAAGCCCAGCGCTTTATCCATTAAGCTACGGGCGCACGGCCCGATTATACCGCGGGTGGTGCGGACTAGACGGGAACCTATCAGGCGCGCTTCTTGCGAGTGGTCCTCTTCCCGGAGGACAACAAGCGGGCAAGCAGCCGTGTGGAGCGACCGCTGACGCGCATCCCGTACCGGGCTTTGCGGCGGTGCCGTTCGCGGCTGGCCGCGTGGCGATCCGGTTGACGCTCCCGCCTGAGACCCGAGGCGCTCACGCCGCCGGGTAGCCGACCTGGCCGAGCTGCAGCCTGATCTTCTGTTCAGTGACCAACGCGGGGTCGAATTCAACCTTTACTTCCTTGGTGACCTCGCTCGCCCCCACGGTCGTTACGCCCGGGAGTTTCCCCACCGCGGTCGTGACCGTGTGCACGCACCCAGTACAGTGAATCCGGGGAACCTTCAATGTGACCTGCATCTGCCTACCTCCCCTCTGCTGCAGCCATCTGCAGCGGCGCAAACCAGCGCAGTCGCAGACTGTTTGTGACAACGGTGACCGAACTCGACGCCATCGCGAGTGCGGCTAGCATCGGGTTCAACAGGATCCCGAACACCGGATAGAGTGCACCTGCGGCCAGCGGGATCAATACCACGTTGTACGCAAACGCCCAAAAGAGATTCTGCCGAATCGTCTGCATCGTCTTCTGCGACAGAGTGATCGCCGTCAGAATTCCCCGGAGGTCCGCGCCCACCAGCACGATGCCGGCCGACTCCATGGCGACATCAGTCCCCGCCCCAATCGCCATCCCCAGATCGGCCTCCGCCAACGCGGGGGCATCGTTGACGCCGTCACCCACCACCGCGACACGCCGACCCGCGGCGCGGAGTTTTCTGACCTCGTCAGCTTTGTCCTGGGGTAGGATCCCTGCACGGAAGTGTTCGATGCCGACCTGCGCGGCGATCGCTTGGGCAGTCACCACATTGTCGCCGGTCAGCATTATCACGTCTAGCCCTTTTCCCCGTAATGCCTGGACGACTTCGCGCGAGTGAGGTTTCAGGGTATCCGCAACGGCCACAATCCCTGCGACGGAGCCGTCCACAACCACGAACATGGGCGTCTTGCCTGCGCGAGCAAAACTCTGGCCGGTTTCTTTGGCGCCGTCCAACGACACGCCACGAGATTCCAGGAGCGTCGGGTTCCCCACAACGACCGTTTGGGATCCGAGTTTGGCGACAATCCCCTGCCCCGGGATCGCCTCGAACTCCTCCGGCCGAAGGAGCGCCAAGCTTTGATCGTGGGCGTGGCGGACCATCGCCTCGCCCAGCGGGTGCTCCGACCCCCACTCCGCTGATGCAGCAAGCCGCAGGACGGCTCTCGCGTCGAAGCCGTTAACCGGCACAACATCCGTTACAGATGGTGCGCCCCGGGTGAGCGTTCCAGTCTTGTCCAGCACGATTGTGTCAACACGATGTGCCGTCTCCAGGGCCTCCCCACTCTTGATGAGCACACCCAGCTCCGCCCCCCGACCCGTTCCGACCATGACGGCCGTCGGCGTAGCCAGGCCCAGAGCACACGGACACGCAATGATCAGCACGGCCACAAACGTCACGAGGGCGTATGTCAGCGAAGGAGCCGGACCAAACACCGCCCAGAACACGAACGTGAGCGTGGCGACGAGCATCACGGTCGGGACAAAGTAACTCGCAACGCGGTCGGCAAGACGTTGGATCGGCGCCTTGGACCCCTGCGCTTCCTGCACCAGGCGCACGATCTGTGCCAGCATCGTATCCTTGCCGACTTTCGCGGCCGCCATGGTGAACGCGCCCGTCTTGTTCAGCGTGGCCCCGATTACAGGATCTCCTGGACCCTTATCTACGGGGAGAGATTCTCCGGTCAGCATGGATTCGTCTAAAGTCGACCGGCCATCTTTAATGAAACCATCAACTGGCACTTTCTCTCCGGGCCGCACGACTATCAGGTCACCCACCTCCACGTCGTCGACTGGAACGTCGACCTCGCGACCGTCGCGGCGGACCCGTGCGGTCCTTGCTTGCAGCCCGACTAACCTCCGGATAGCTTCAGAGGTTTCGCCCTTCGCCCGTGCCTCAAAGAAACGCCCAAGGAGAATCAAGACCATAATGATGGCCGAGGTTTCGTAGTAAACGTGCGGCTGCAATCCGCCTGCGCGCACGACTTGCGGGGCAAACGTGCCGACAACGCTGTACCCGTAGGCGGCGGTCGTTCCCACCGCGATCAGCGTGTTCATGTCGGTGGTACGCCGGCGGGCCATCGCCCAGGCCCCCCGGTAGAACTGCCAGCCGACCCAGAACTGGATAGGGGTCGCAAGGAGCCACTGTACCTTCCAGTCCATTAGGACCTCAGGCGTCCAGATCCCGCGCACGCCCATGTGCGCCAAGCTTCCCCAAACGATGGGAAGGCTTAGGAGGACTCCGACGATGAACTTGCGGCGCAGCACGGCGAGGTCGCGTGTGCGCGCCTGCCGTTCAGAATCGTCAGTGGCGTTCTTTTCCACGTCCAGGTCATAGCCGGCCTCGCGCACGGCTTGGCGCAGATCGACGACGGAGGTGGTAGCAATCATCTCCACGGTTGCCCGTTCCGTCGCTAGGTTCACGGAGGCGCGCAGCACACCGTCGACCCCGTTCAAAGCGAGCTCGACATTCTGCACACACGAGGCACACGACATACCCCGAACTGGCGACTGGATCGTTTGCACCGGCACGTCGTATCCGAGCGAGCGCACGACGTTAACAAACCGGGGGAAATCCACCTTCACCGAGTCGAAGGTCACATGAGCACGGCCGGAGGCGAAGTTGACCGCGACGGCACTCACGCCTTCCGTCTTGCGTAGGCCGCCTTCCACCTTGGCCACGCAACTGGCGCAGCTCATTCCCTCTACCGGCAACTCGACTCGCTTCACGGGCATCTGTTTACGCCTCTGGCGCAGACGCGGGCCCGCCCGATGGCCGCCACCGTATTACGCGCTGAATACTGCGCGGGACGAAAGGACCTCATTACAGGCGCCCCGACATGCTGAAGACATCCAGCACTTCGCGGATCGTTCGCTCGCGTTCGGCGCGGTCTGAGGACCGGATCGCGGTGCTGGCGCAGGTCTCTAGGTGATCTTCCAGGAGCAGGGCGTTTGCCTTCTCCAAGGCGCGCTGGATCGCGAGGGTCTGTTTGATAATGTCAATACAGTACGCCCCCTCTTCGACCATCCGCACGACGCCACGCACGTGCCCTTCGACACTGCGCAGCCGCGCGGCGGCCTGGGCTCGGACGGCGGGAGTTCCGTGACTGCGGTGGGCATTCGAAATGGCCATGTGGTCGGCTCCTCCGGATACCTCCCCTCCCCTATGGGGGAGGGGGCTGTCTCCACTGTAGTGGGCGAATAGCGTGCTTACAAGGGGTGCCGAATGTTGGGGCTGCGGAAAAACGGGACTGCGTTAGGAGCAAGGAAACCAGACGCGGTGATCGCGCCGAGTGAAGATATCCATTTGCATCCAAAAGACGGCGCGGTTTGACGGACTAAGTGCGGGGGATCTTCCCTTAACTCTGCGCTTACAAAACGGTTAGCGGCTGCCGCCGAGTGACCCCTAGGATCTCTCGGCTGCCACAGCCGCCAACATCCCCGCTCGCGAGAATCACCGGCCTTGCACCGGGTGCGGGTCCAGTGAGCTTTCAAAAGCACCCCGTGTTGCCAGCCCTCTTTGAGGCGGGCCACAACCGTACCATGCCCTATGCAGGACGTCAAGATAGAGTCCATGGAAGATCATAGGGTCTATGGCCGTTGGACCGGGGTAAGGCAGCAGTATGTTGCGTCTCGCGCGATGGAGTACACTTGTTCTCGTGGTGGTCATCGCGCTGGAGTGGCCGGCCAGTGCGATGCCTCCGCTCCAGACGCAAGCCCTCCCGACCGACCATCTTCACCAGTTCTTAGAGGCAGTCACCGTCCGGATTGATATCGACTTGCCGGATCGCCGTGGGATCTGCACCGGCTGGGTCGGGTGGACCGAACCGGAACGCAGCGCCGTGTATACGGCCGCGCACTGCTACCAACCCGACGGCAAGTACCGAGCGACCATCGGAGGCCGGGACTCACTCTCCGCGAGCGGTGTCACGAAGTGGGACGCGCCCGATCTCATGGTCCTGTGGATCGCCCGAGGAAACCTCCCCATCCTGTGGTCCTGGAAACCCCTCCCGACTACCCCGTTTCGGGCGCTGTACATGCTTTACGAATCCGGCAGCGGTAGCCACCTAGTGGAAGTCGACATCCCGCGGATTTACAGGGAGATCCGGTTCAAGAACGACCCTGCCTCCGTCGCCCTCCCTCTGACCAGCCACCCAGGAACAAGCGGCGCGCCTATCATCGACGCGGCCGACGGAGCCCTCGTCGGCATGGTAGTGGGCTTCCTCGAGAACCGGCCCGACATCTCCGCCGTCATCCCCGCTCAAACCATCTACAAAACGCTGGTTGGCCCACCTCCCTAAGAACCGCCCGTTAAACGCCACTCCGACCCATCCCGGTGAGCCCCTGGCCGGACCTGCGGTGTTTTCGTCGGAAAGGTCTTGATTTGAACCCCTGCCCTGCGGACAATAGGAGGAGTTAGCACTTGCATGCCGCGAGTGCTAATCCCGGCGCACCTAGGTCACAGAGGACGCGGGGAGCTCACATTCCATTACGGGGAGGGGTTGTCTGATGCCAGCGAAGTTGCTCTTATACGATGAAGAAGCGCGGCGAGCGCTCGAGCGGGGCGTAGAGAAAGTAGCCAGCGCGGTGCGCGTCACCTTGGGGCCTAAGGGGCGCAATGTTGTCTTGGAGAGGAAGTGGGGGTCGCCGACCATTACAAAAGACGGCGTCACCGTCGCCAAAGAAATCGAACTCGAGGACCCCATGGAGAACATGGGGGCCCAGTTGGTCAAAGAAGTGGCCAGCAAGACCAACGACGCCGCGGGCGACGGCACCACCACCGCGACGGTTCTGGCCTGGGCGATCGTGCGGGATGGTCTGCGGAACGTCGCGGCCGGCAGCAATCCAATGGCGCTCAAGCGCGGGATCGACCGGGCGGTGGATGCGGTGGTCGAGGGCTTGAAGAAAGCCTCCATCACGCTCGAAGGCAAGCAGGACATCGGCCACGTCGCCGGCATTGCGGCCAACGACCCGGATGTCGGCGAGATCATTGCGGACGCCATGGAGAAGGTGGGCAAAGACGGGGTCATCACGATTGAGGAAGGCAAGGGCATTGAGACGACGGTCGAGGTCGTGGAGGGCATGCAGTTCGACCGCGGCTACATTTCCCCGTACTTCATCACCGACCCCGACAAGATGGAGTGCATGGTGGAGGATCCCTACATCCTCCTCACCGAGAAGAAGATCAGCGCGGCGCGCGACATCGTGCCGCTCATGGAGAAGGTCATCCGATTTGGCAAACCGCTGGTCGTCGTCGCCGAAGATGTGGAGGGGGAAGCTCTCGCGACCCTCGTCGTGAACAAGCTCCGCGGCGTGCTCCACAGCGTCGCCGTGAAGGCGCCCGGGTACGGCGACCGCCGCAAGGCGATGCTGCAGGACATGGCGGTGCTGACCGGCGGCAAGGTGATCTCCGACGACATCGGCATCAAGCTCGAATCCGTCGAGACGGACATGCTCGGCCGCGCGGAAAAGATCAAGTCCGACAAAGATAATACGACGATCATTGGCGGCAAGGGCCCGCGTAAAGAAATCCAGGGACGCATCGCCCAGATCAAGAAGGAGATCGAAGACACCACCAGCGACTATGACCGCGAGAAGCTGCAAGAACGCCTGGCTAAACTCGCCGGCGGTGTCGCTGAGATCAAGGTCGGGGCGGCCACCGAAACGGAGATGAAAGAGAAGAAGCACCGGTTCGAGGATGCGCTGAACGCGACCAAGGCCGCAGTCGAAGAGGGCGTCGTGCCCGGCGGCGGGACAGCCTACATCCGGGCGCTGTCGGTCCTGGACAAGGTGGAAGCCGAAGGCGATGAGGCGATCGGTGTCACCCTCGTGCGCCGCGCCCTGGAGGAACCCGCGCGGCAGCTGGCGGCCAACGCTGGCGTGGAGGGCAGCCTGATCGTCGAGCGGCTGAAGCGAGAAACCGGACGCACCGGCTACGACGTGGCTAAGGGGGAGTTTACGGACATGATCAAGGCCGGCATCGTCGACCCCACCAAGGTCACACGGCTGGGGCTACAGAACGCCGCATCCGTGGCCGGACTGCTCCTCACTACCGAGGCGGTCGTGGTCGAAAAGCGAGAGAAGAAGAAGTCGGCCCCGCCCATGCCCGGTGGTGGCGGTGGGATGCCTGACGAGGACTTCTAAGAGCAGACAGCACACGAGCCGCCGGTCAACGCTGACCGGCGGCTCGACTATTTGTGCTGACTTAATGCAAGGTGAAGTCGGTTAGTGCTTAGCTTCCTTGGCCATCTTCAGGATGTCCTCGCGGGAGATCATGTTGCCATGCGCTGACTTCGAATGATCTTGCGCCTTGCGAACCATCTCGTCGTCTGAATCGGCATGGACGACGTACCCACACGCACATGTCAGGTGCTTATGCATCGGTTGACCTCCAAACGTGCCAATGTTTGCCTTTATCTAATTCTATACCCAGCTCCCGGCCGGATTCCCTGTCCGGAGCCCACCTACCCCGTCACTGCGCCCAGCGACGCCGAGGAGACCAATTGCGCGTACTTGGCCATCGCGCCCGACGGGTAGCGCGGCGGCGGAGGCATCCACTGGGCCATACGATCCCGCACCTCCGCTTCGCTAATGACGACATCTAACTGACGGCGAGGTACATCGATGACAAGGGTGTCGCCATTCCGGACGGCCGCGATCGGTCCTCCCCTGGCCGCCTCGGGTGCCACGTGGGCCACCATCAAGCCATGCGTCGCCCCCGAGAATCGGCCGTCGGTGACCAGCGCCACAGAATCGCCTAAGCCGGCGCCGACGAGCGCCCCGGTCACCGCGAGCATCTCGCGCATGCCGGGTCCGCCCATCGGACCCTCATACCGAATCACCACGACGTCGCCCGCTTTGATGGACCCGCGTCGCAGCGCAGCAAACGCTTCCTCTTCGCTGTCGAATACGCGCGCCGGCCCGCGGTGCTGGAGGCGCTGATGACCGGCGAGTTTGACCACACAACCATCTGGGGCCAAGTTGCCGCGAAGGATCGCGATCCCCCCCGACGCCTTGAGGGGAGACGCGAGCGGACGGACGACTTGTTGCCCTGCCGTCTCTCGTGCCTGCTGCGCCTCTTCACCTAACGTGCGGCCTGTTACAGTGAGGGCGCCGCCATGCAGCAACCCCGCCTGGAGCAGGCGCTGGGCAAATAATCGCATGCCACCCGCGCGGTAGAGATCTGCGGCCACGAACCGCCCCCCTGGCTTGAGATCGGCCAGCACGGGCGTGCGGGCACTGATGCGATCAAAGTCATCGAGCGAGAGCGCCACCCCGGCCTCGCGCGCCACAGCCAGCAAGTGCAACACCGCATTGGTGGATCCCCCGGAGGCAGCTACGGCGGCGATGGCGTTCTCCAACGACTCACGCGTGATGATCTGCCGCGGATGCAGATCGCGGCGTATCACATCCATCATCAGACGGCCCGCGGCTTCTGCCACCGACGCCTTGCGCGGATCCACCGCTGGCACTTCGGCGGCCCCCATCGGCGAGATGCCCATAAGTTCAAAAGCCATTGCCATTGTGTTGGCCGTGAACTGCCCCCCGCACGCTCCTGGCCCCGGACATGCCACGGCCTCCAACTGCGATAAGCGTTCCTCCGACATTTTCCCGGCGTAGTAGGAGCCGACTGCTTCAAACACATCCTGGATAGTTACATCGTGGCCTTCGAACGTACCGGGAAGGATGGATCCCCCATATAACATCAGCGAGGGGAGATCAAGACGTGCCAGCGCCATTACGGTGCCGGGGATCGTCTTGTCACACCCGGAGATGGCCACAAGTGCATCGAGCTGATACCCCCGCGCCACGAGTTCGATGGAATCGGCAATGATCTCGCGGCTAATCAGCGAGGTCCGCATGCCTTCCGTGCCCATGGAGATGCCGTCGGAAATGGCGATCGTATTGAACTCGACCGGCGTGCCGCCCGCTGCGCGCACGCCGGCTTTGACCTGCTCGGCGACGCCTCGGAGGTGATAGTTGCATGGCATCAACTCAATCCATGTGTTCGCAATGCCGACCAGCGGCTTGTGGAAGTCTTCGTTGGTAAAGCCGATAGCTCGAAGCATCGCGCGGGCTGGAGCCCGATCGGGACCGTCGACAATCCGAGCACTCCGGGGACGTGAGAGGGTGGGCACGCTTTAGGTCTCCTTGGAAAGGTGGCTTGCGCGCAGAATCGTGCTGTCGCGCGGACGCGACCATGCCATCCGCATTACTTTCTCAGCGACCCGATCGCCGACCTCCGCAGTCGACATCTGGCCGCCGAGGTCACGAGGCCGCACACCGTCGGCAAGTGCCTGCTCAACAGCCATCTCGATCGCGCGGGCGGCCTCCACTTGCCCGAGCGAGTGGCGTAGCAGCAAAGCGACGCTCAGAATCGCGCCCACAGGATTGGCCACGCCCTTGCCGGCGAGAGTGGGGGCAGAACCATGCACCGGCTCGTACAGAAAAGGCGGGCGGTCGCCAAGACTGGCCGAGGGCAACATCCCGATCGACCCCGTGATGGCGCCGGCTTCGTCGCTCAGAATGTCGCCGAACATGTTCTCCGTGACGATGACATCAAACTGTCCTGGGGCCAGTACCAGCTGCAAGGCGCACGTGTCGACGAGCATGTGCTCGACCGTCACGTCCGGGAACTCGCGAGCGACACCATCCACCGTCTCGCGCCATAGCCGCGAGGTCTCCAAGACGTTGGCTTTATCGACCGAGGTCACCTTTCCCCGCCGCTGCCGGGCCAGGGTGCACGCCACACCCGCCACGCGGGCGATTTCTCGCGCTGTGTATCGCATCGTGTCGACGGCGCCGTCGGTGGTGCGACCACGGGGCTGGCCAAAGTACACCCCGCCGATCAGCTCGCGAACGATGAGGAGATCGGTCAGAGCGGCGATCTCCGCGCGCAGGGGCGAGAGCTCGGCCAGTACCGGTAGGACCCGCACGGGCCGCAAATTGGCAAAGACCCCGAGAGCGCGGCGCAGTTGGAGAAGCCCAGCTTCCGGCCGGGCTGACCCCGGGAGGTGATCCCACGCCGGTCCGCCGACGGCGCCCAGGAGAACCGCATCGGCGGCCTGACACCCCCGCAGAGTTTCCTCAGGGAACGGCACACCGCGCGCATCGATGGCGGCGCCCCCAATCGGGAGTTCCGTAAACGCGGCCGAAAACCCAGACATCCGGGCGGCGGCCTGCAAGACCTTAACGGATTCGCGGATAACCTCGGGGCCTATCCCGTCGCCCGGAAGGAGAGCGATGGGAATTTCAGCGGGCACGGCTGTCGAACGACTCCTGGATGCGCTCGATCACCCACTCGGTGTCTTGGGCGTCCGCCCCCGCGGGGCGCTCGCGCTGACTATTGGTATCCGTCAGATCCTTGAACAACGCCTCCAGAGGCTCCTGCCCTGCGGGTTCCATCCCAGTCTCCTCCTCGATCACGTCCGCTTGCGCGCCAGCTCTGCGCGCACGTATCCCACCAAACCACCTGAGGCGAGTAGCCGCTGCATGAACTCCGGCACCGGCGTTCCCGCGTAGACCTCGCCTCGAGTCACGTTGGTCACCTGCCCGGTCGCCAGATCGACCTCCAGAGCGTCGCCCTCAGAAGTGTGCCCGTGGGCGTCCTCGCACTCGACGATCGGCAGACCGACATTAAACGCGTTGCGATAGAAGATACGCGCGAACGAGCGGGCGACCATACACGAGACGCCCAGACCCTTGATGGCCAGGGGCGCGTGCTCGCGCGAACTCCCCTGCCCAAAGTTCTCACCTGCAACGAGAATGTCTCCAGGCTGCACCCGTTGGCGCAGCGTGGGATCCAGATCCTCAAACACGTACCGCGCCAGTTCCGCCGGGTCGGAGGTAAGCAGGTAGCGCGCCGGGATAATGACGTCGGTGTCGATATGGTGTCCCAGG
>DASWFZ010000127.1:0-2778 GCA_036393975.1 bacterium
ATTGGGTCGAGACCTTGACGCACTTCGCCCTCGATCTCGGGTTTGACACCTTCGTCTTCTGGCCCAGTACCGATCCCATCCACCAGACAGAGCGTTTTGCAGAAGAGATCGTCCCCGCAGTGCGTACAGCTGTCGAACGCGCGCGCACGTCCAGCGTAAAGGTGGGATGACGGGAATTGCAGTTGGGATGACCTCGCTTGTCCTCATCACAGAACAGGCCCTCCTCATCGCCCGTCCGACCACGCGGTGGGCAGTCGAGCAACACATGAAAAGGAAGTCTCCCGACTGTGTCGCTGTCGACCCCTCAGATCCGACGCGCCTGTACTGCGGCACGCCGGGTGAGGGGCTGTGGATGAGTCAAGACGGCGGTCGGACGTGGGACCAGGCAGAGTCGGGCATTTCGCATTCCGAGATCACATCAGTTGCCGTCGGCCCACCCGAACGCGGACAGCGGTTCGGTGTCGTCTATGTCGGAACAGAACCCAGCGCCGTCTTCCGGTCCGACGACGGTGGATCGACGTGGCGGGAACTGTCTGGGCTGCGCATGCTCCCCTCATCCCGGACCTGGAGTTTTCCCCCGCGCCCCAACACGCACCACGTGCGGTGGGTTGAGCCGAGTCGCACCCACCCCGGTGAGGTTTTCGTCGCGATCGAGGCCGGCGCGCTGGTTCGGACGCGGGACGGCGGTCAGACGTGGCTCGACCGCGCGCCTGGTGGCCCCATCGATACGCACACGGCAGCCACGCACCTGCTGGCACCGAATCGCGTATATTCGGCCGCGGGGGATGGGTATTTCGAGAGCACTAACGCAGGAGACACCTGGGCGCGTCGCGTCGATGGCCTGCAGCATCGGTACCTCGTCGGGATCGCAGTCGATCCCGCGGATCCGGACACCGTGGTCGTCTCCGCCGCGCAAGGTCCCTGGGCAGCCTACCGTCCGCCGAACGCAGCAGCCTACGTCTACCGTAAGATAGCGCGCGAGGCCTTTGATCTCGCGATGGAGGGGTTACCTGATGGGCGGGGCACGACGGCGAGTCGTTTCGCGACCCACCCCGATGAACAGGGGGTCATCTATGCCGCCAACAATCAGGGAACGTATCGGTCAGAAGACGCAGGGCGGACGTGGGCGGCGCTAGACATCCCGTGGCCGTCACGGGCGCTGGCCCAGGGTGTGGAAGCGCTGGCCTGCCTTCCCAGTTAGCGGCTCGTTGTTCTATTTCGCCTTACGATCCCAGGTCCACGTGGGATTCTTCCAGCCTTCCACTCCGTACTCGGCCATACACTGTCCGACGAATTCATGCAGCACATCTAACAGGCCGCGGCGCTTAGCGAGCGTCAGCAGATCCACCCGCATCTGCTCGTGATTGCCTGAATAGTTGCGCTCATACAACTCATGGCGTCCCCCGAACTCCGTGCCGATCGCGTCCCAGATCAGCTTGAACAGTTTGATGCGCTCCTCTGCGGAGGCATCGGACCCCCGATAGAAGCGGTCCAGTAGCGGCCGGAGTTCATCGTCTTGGAGATCCTTGTAACTGGACGGCACGACGATCGGGGCTCCCCCTAAGGACAGCTCAAAGATCTCCTTCACGCGGGGCCACGCCAGGGTGGCGAACAGCCGGCCCGCTGCGGCGTACTCCGTTTTCGGCAGAACGCTCCCCCCCGGGCCCGGCTGGGGGTCTAGGGCCATCGCCGTCGACAGTGCCCAGATCAAATGGCGCCACCCCAAGACCTCGCCGAGGCTGGCCTGCACTCCCCGGTACACCTCGGTCCCGGTCGCCGCCAACCCCTTGGCGAGCAACCCGCACATGAAATCGAGTTTGACCGCCAGGCGCGTGAGCGATTGGAAGTTGTACCGGTTCAAGAATCCGGATGCCGCGTAGAACCCGGTCGCCTTTTCGATGTCGCGGTAGACGAGCACGTTTTCCCAGGGGATAAACGCGTTGTCGAACACCAGCACGGCGTCGTTCTCATCAAATCGACTGCTCAGCGGGTAGTCAAAGGGACTGTGCGCGCTCGCCTCATACGACGTCCGACAGATGAGCTTCTGGCCGCGGGTCGTGAGCGGGGCAATGAACACGAGCGCGTAGTCTTCTGCTTTTCCCGCTTCCAACTGCGTCGCACTGTTTTGCGCCACGAACGTGGCGTGCGTCAGTGCCGAACCCGTCGCCAGCATCTTCGCCCCGCTGACGATGATGCCCCCGTCTGTCTCGCGCACCACGTGGACATAGACGTCGGCCACCTCGTGGACGGGCTTGTTACGGTCGACGGGCGGGTTGACGATGACGTGGTTGAGGAAAAGGATCTTCGTCGCGTACTCCCGGTACCAGGTGGCGGCGCTTTTGGTGAAGGGGGCGTAGAAATCCGGGGCGGCCCCCAGTGTTGCCATGAATGAGGCCTTGTAGTCTGGGGTGCGCCCCATGAACCCATACGAAAACCGTGCCCAGGTCACGATGGCCTCGCGGGCTTCTAACAGTTCTTGGGCGGAGTAGCTGGGCTTGAAGAACTTGTGCGTGAGGATGCCTTGGCGGTCTGTCGCAAGCAGGGCATCCTTGTGTTTCGGGTCGTGCAGGGCATCATACAGACGCGCGATCGAGCGTGCGGCGTTGCGGAACGCCGGGTGGGTGACGACGTTTTTGACGCGCTCTCCGTAGATGTAAATTTCCCGGCCGTCTTGCAGGCTGTCGAGATACTGCTGGCCGGTCATCGGCGCCGTGATCAGATCCAGCATCGCCTAACTCCTCCGCAGGGTGCACCCATCACTAGAGCATCCTTTTCTCG
>DASWFZ010000128.1:0-4776 GCA_036393975.1 bacterium
GACGGCGGCGTGACCGTCCTCCTGGTGGAACAAAACGTCCGTCAGGCCTTGGAGATCGCCCACCGGGGCTACGTCTTGGAAACGGGACGGACCATCCAATCAGGCCCCGCGGCCGACCTGCTCCAGGACCCCGAGATCAAGCGCGCATTCCTCGGAATGTAACCCCCCGCATCCCTCGTAATTTCTTTTTGTCTTTCACGTGACTGACGAATCACCCAGCTGCCGATCGCTGATACACGTGTGCAACTGCACCAGAGCGAAACGCCGTAACGCTGACGAGCTTGAGATAGAGCGGTTTCGGCAGCAGTGAGAAAAGCGGCAGCCCGTGTCCCAAAGCCACGGGATGAGTGAGAAACCAGAATTCGTCGATGAGCCCCATCTGCGCGAGACTCTGCGCGAAACCTGCGCCCCCATGTACGATCAGATCTTTCCCTGATTGCTTCTTGAGCTTCATCACTTCCTGTGTCATGTCGCCGCTGGCCACGATCGCGTCGGCCCATGTCTTCGCGCTGGGAGGCAGAGTGGACGCAGTATTGGACCCATCGGCTCTTCTGAGCCGGACGGCATCGTCAAAACCCACAGTGACGTCTCCCCTCTGGAACGGGGTGAATCCCTTCCGAGAAAAAACGATCTTGGGGATGGTATTCATCGGTGCCGCGAATGCCTCGGTGGATGAGGATCAGTAGGCCGCCATGTCATGGAACGTCCGCCGCCCCATCAGGTGCGCGCCCGCCTGCGAGAGGTGGTCCATGGTCCAGGCCGTCGCGTCTTCGCCTAGGGTTTGGAAGATCCAATCAAGCTCTCCGTTCGGGCCGCCCACAAATCCGTCGATTGTGACGGACAACTTCAGAATGAGCTTTCTCTTTTCGATGTGCCCTCCTCGAAAAGTTCACCGAAACGTTCGTCGCGTCAATGGCCTTTGAATTCCGCGTCGCACAATCTTGCCGAAGACTGTCTCCAGGATCTTGCAGTTAGGGGAGCGTCGCGGCAAACGCTTCTACCGCCTGTTCAAAACAAGCCAGCGGCGGTCGCACCAAGCCCGCGCCGACCTGGCCGATACCCGCCTTGCGGTGCGCAATGCCGGTGTTCACGCGGGGAGTGATGCCTGTTTTGACCACCTTACGAATATCGATCCCGGTCGGGGTCCCGCGGAAGTCGAGTTGCGGGATGCCGAACGCGGGGTTCTCCGTCACGGTAATCTCGTACATCTCCAGAGTGGACTCCACAGCGAGTTTGGGCGTTCCCCCCACGAACTTCACGATCGCCGGGGCGGCGGCCATGGCGAACGCGCCCAGGCCCGCCGTCTCCGTGATGGTGCTATCACCGATGTCGGGATTAGCATCGTCTTGAGTGAACCCAGGAAAGAACAGCCCGACGGGCACCTCGGCGGGGGCGGTGAACCACGCATCGCCCAACCCGCTCACGCGGATCCCGAAGTCGGTCCCGTTCCGGGCCATGCAGGTCACCACGGTGCTGCCGGCGATCCCGTGCGCTGCGTCCATCATCGCCTTGCAGGATGCCATTACGGGGTTGAGCACGGCCAGGTCGTTGTCCGCGAGATACGTGAGCACAGCGGCCAGGTCGTCACTGCGCGTCGAGGTCCGCGCCAAGTGCGGAGCGAGCAGCCGCGCCATCAGCGCGGAGCCGGCTTTGTTGCGATTGTGTCCCTCATCTCCCATCTGGATTTGTTGGGCGATGAGGTTTTTCATGTCCAGCCCACCGGAGTGTTCCAGCGCCTTGCCTAAGAGTGGCGCGCATACATCCCGCAGCCAGCGCAGTCGCTGCAACACTTCGTCGCTGTACGCGCCATACCGCAGGACCTTCCCGTAGCCCTCGTTGAGGGTGGAATAGGCCCGGTTCCCGAAGGCTCGATTTTCGACGATATAGACCGGCATGGACGCCGTGGTAACCCCTGCCATCGGTCCGACCGCGTGGTGATGATGGCATGGTGCGAACTGCACCTCGCCGCGTTCGACCAGCGCCTGGGCCTCGCGATCGTCGCGCGCCAGCCCCTCATAGAGCACACCGCCTATCACTGCCCCGCGGAGCGGACCCGACATCCGCGCCCAGGTAATCGGCGGGCCAGCGTGGAGGATCAGGCGCTTGTGCAACCCCGCAATGACTTCAGCGGCAGGCGCAGTCCCCACCAGGACAGGCCGGCTCTCGAGCACAGCCGCTGTCGCGCGTCGATTGGCTTCATCGATGTTCACATCCGCCCTCCGCACCGCTCCTAACGCCACGCCACCCGTCGACGACGTCCATCGATCAGGCGTTGAGTTTATCTAGGATGTCGATGAATTTTTGCTTCCCGCCCGCCGGCGGCTGCCAGTCGACCGCCAAGACCTCGACGCCCTGCGCCGTGAGGCTTTCGGCGAACAAGTCCAGCCCCACGTTGATGACTCGCGGGCGCTCCAATAACTGCAGAATGGACGACACCTCAGGCACCGTCGAGGGAGGAGAGGGGGCGGGCAACTTCACGAGCGGGTGTGGCCGACCCCGGCTCCCTGCAGCCTCCGCGATCAAGCCTGCCAGACGGACCGCCTGGGCGTTGCTGGCCTGCACTATCGCGCCAGCGTCCAGAAGCGTGGCGACTTGAGCCTCGTAGTCCTGCGGATCCTCGTCCGTCCCGCAGACGGAAACCACGATCGGGAGCCACCTCCCCGCCGCCTGCGCACGCGCACGGGCCTGGCGAATCGCCGCTGCCAGCTCGCGCGCGGGATCTGGGTGCGCCCCGTATCCCAAGACGACATCCAGCAGGATCACGGCAACCTCAGGATCGTCGGCTTCGCGCGCGAGCCGCTGACACCGCAGATCGAGATCGAGCATCGGGTGCAAGCGGCCGACCGTGAATTCGTCACTGCCCATGTCGATGACCGTGTGGCCCCAACTGCGCAGAGCGGACTCCAGCGCCTGGGGAGGGTCCAGGGGGGTGTTAGAGTTCACCGGACCGATGTACCGCGGGAGCAACAGGAGCGCCTCATAGCACAGCGTGCCACCGCTGTACAATCCCCGCACGTATTTCTGGGTGGACGCGAGCCGGCCCGCTTCCTGTGCAGGCAACGCCTCCCAGTGCGGCCAGCGCGGCGCTGTCCCCGTCGCTAACGTCACCGCCTGTTGTGCCGCGTCTTCTAGGGTTTGTGCCGCATGGACTGTTTTGGCCGGGGGCACGGATGCGCCGATGAAGTTGACGACCACGGGTTTGGAGAGGCGCTGGACGGCGCCGAGCACTTGGCTCGCGACATCGGGGGCCGGCGGTTTCGAAATCAGGACGATGACTTCAGTGCCGGGATCGGCGGCCAAGGCGGCGAGCCCCTGCATCGTGGTCAGCCCACGCACCGCAGAGTTTAGATCGCGCCCCCCGGTCCCGATCGCCTGCGAGATTCCCCCGCCGCCGCGGTGCACTAGAGACACGACCTCCTGGATCCCCGTCCCCGACGCGCCCACGATCCCGACGGTGCCGCGGCGGACCCGGTTCGCAAACCCGAGGCCCGCCCCGCCGAGGATGCACGTCCCGCAATCCGGTCCCATCACTATCATCCCGCGCGAGGCGGCGGCCCGCTTGAGCTCAATCTCGGCGTCGACGGGCACGTTATCGCTGAACAGCATCACGTGCAGGCCAGCGGCCAGCGCATCCTTGGCCACCCCCGCAGCAAAACGCCCGGGAACGGAGATGAGGGCAAGATTCGCCCCGGTCAGCATCTGCGCCGCGGATGCGACGGTTTTCGGACGATAGGAACTGCCGGCCGTTGGAGCGCGCCGCTGAACGAGGATCGTCTCCGCATGCGTCAGTGCACCAGCAGCCGCCTCGTCGGAAATGGCGCGGACGACCAGGATTAGATCGTCCGCACTCGCCCTGGAGGCTTCTGGGGTCAGCAATCCCGCGTCGCGCAGGAGTTCCTTGTTCGCGTCGGTCCCCATGACCACGCCGGCTTCCTCGACCCCGGCGAGCTGACGCACCTCGCGCTGGACGAGCATCAGCGTGACCGAGTCGAAATACGCACTTGGCTTCAGCAGGGTACGAGCGGCCACCGGTCACCTCACCGACACACGCGGGGACGTTGCTGTATGCATTCCAGCCTGCCGCATTCCTTCCCCTTCCCTTCGTTGATTCCGGGGGGGGTTTCTGGCAGACTGAGAATCAGCTCATCGTGGACCCACCCATCGTCTGAGATCACCCCACCGGGTGATCGAGACCCACGTGGGCGGACGAACGGAGCAGATCTGTGGAGAAACCGCTCACTAAGCACGAATTACGCCGTCTCGCTCGTCAAGAGCGCAAAGCCCAAGAGGCGCTCCGGCTCCAACGTGCGCGTCGCCAGCGACTCAGTTTTATCGCCCTCGGGGTCGTCGTGGTGCTCGGAGTGGCCGTCTGGCTGGGCCGGGGCGCGCTACAATCGAGATCTGCTACCGCCGGGCTCGGATCCACTGCCCTGCCGATCGTGGATTACCCCATCCAGGGCCGGGACCACATCCAGATCGGCCAGCCCCACACCGCCTACAACTCCAACCCGCCCACCTCGGGGTGGCACTATCCTGCGCCGGCGGACTGGGGATTTTACAACCAGGAACTCCCTGACGAATTGCTCGTGCACAACTTGGAACACGGCGGCATCTGGCTCAGCTTTCGGAGTGCGGAGGACACCGAATTGATCAATCAGTTGGCTGCCTTGATCAAGCGCTACCGCTCGAAGGTGATCATCACCCAACGGAGCCGCAACGATACGCCCCTGGCTGTCGCGGCCTGGGGTCATTTGATGAAGCTGGATCACTACGACA
>DASWFZ010000129.1:0-3499 GCA_036393975.1 bacterium
AAGCCAAGGGCACAATGGACACCCCAGATGAGCTGACCCGGAAGTTTTCCCGGGCCTTGTTGCCGCGGACGACCAATCAGCATGGCTGTGTCACCTTGCATAGTTACCACTTGTAGGCCCTAACCCAACACTCGTGTCACCAGCCGCCAACTCGCACGTAGTGCTCTATCTGTGAACAGCTCACGCTTTCTCCCCTGTGGCCAGATAGCGGTAGACGGTGCGCGGACTGATCTGCAGGGCGTGCACAATCTCCGCCACCGTGAAGCCACGCTCAGATAGTATCCGGACGCGGGCGGGCTGTGCCTTCGTCGTCCCTTTGACCCGACCGCGATACCGCCCTTTCCGCTTGGCAACCACAATCCCAGCCGCTTGCCGCTCCCGGCGATATTCCTGTTCAATCTCTGCTAAGCCAAAGAGGACACTGGCCACGAGACGCCCCACCGCGCCGCTGAGGTCGAGCTGTTGGGTAATCACCACGACACGCACCCCCCGTTCACACCAATCCGCCAGCAGATTCACCCCCTCGCGCTGGCGGCGCGAAATCCGGTCGAGTTTCCAGACTACGACGGTTTTGATGGTGCCGGTAAAGATGCCCTGCTGCATGCGGGCAAACGCAGGCCGTTTCAGCGTGGTGCCACTGTCGACATCTTCAAACCATTGGACTGCAGCGGGCGGCACGGCATGACCCGTGAGCCAGCGCAAGATGTCCACTTTCTGACTCTCGGTCTTTTGTCGACGCGTTGAGACACGGCAATAGCACGCCATCATTCTTCTGTCTCCTCTGTCGGGTGTCAGATAGGCTATAGCCTATCTGACATCTTGGGGGGAACCCACAGGCCCTGCATTATCAGGGGTGAAAAGCGCCGGGAAGGCGGGAACCCTATTTGGCAGTGGGAGACGCCGAGCGAGGCCCTCTACGAGGAGGATGGAGGACATGAAACGTGCGTGGCATCCTGAGGAATTAGTGGAGCACTGGACAATCGTCCCTGAGGACTGGTCGCTGATCGAGCCCAAGCAGAGCGCGACGCGCTTGGGGTTTGCCGTGCTGTTGAAATTTTTCCAGTACGCCGGGGCTTTCCCGCGTGCGCCGCAGGATGTGCCCCTCACCGTGGTGGACCATCTCGCCCAGCAAGTCGGCGTTCCTGCTGACGCGTGGGCGCAGTATGACTGGTATAGTCGGACCATGGAGCGTCACCGCGCGCAGATTCGGCAGCACTTGGGCTTCCGCGAAGCCACGGTCGCCGATGGCGAGACGCTGGTCACCTGGCTCTGTGCGCAGATCTTGCCCACCACCCGACGCCCAGACCATCTCAAAGAGGCGATGGCGCAGCGGTGCCGTGAGCTGCGCATTGAGCCCCCGACCCCAGAGCGCCTGGACCGCCTCATACGGTCGGCGATCCATCGCGAGGACACGCGCGTGGGGACGGGGATACTCCACCGGCTGTCGGCGACGACGCAAGCGCAACTCGAGGCGTTATTGGGGCCGGCTGAGGCCCCTGCCTCCGGGCCTGACGTCTCCGCACCCACCCTCGAACGCGCGGTGCTCCAGGAACTCCGGGCGGACCCCGGGCGCGCGACCTTGGACAACCTGTTCCAGGAAATCGCGAAACTGGAACGCATCCGGGCACTCCAGCTCCCCCCGACCCTGTTTGACGACATGGCCCCGACCGTCCTCCAGGCATACCGCCAACGGGTCGCGGTCGAAGAACCCTACGAACTCCGTCGGCATGCCGTGCCGCTCCGGATGACCCTCCTGGCCGCCTACTGTCTCCTCCGTGGTCGGGAACTGACGGATATCTTGGTGGATCTCCTGCTTGAGCTCGTCCACCGTCTGGGGGCCAAGGCCGAGCGGAAGGTCGAAAAAGCGCTCGTGGACGACCTCAAACGGGTGCATGGGAAAACCGGGATGCTCTATCGCTTGGCGGAGGCGAGCCTCGATCACCCGACCGGCGTGGTGCACGAGGTGATCTTTCCTGTCGTCAGTGAGGCGACGCTCCGCGATGTCGTCAAAGAGTGGAAAGCCACGGGACCCTTCTATCGCGCGCACGTCCAGACGGTCATGCGCCGCGCCTACCGCTCCCACTATCGCCGGATGCTGCCGCCGCTCCTCGCGACCCTGGCATTTCGCTCGAACAACGTCACCCATCAGCCCCTCATCCGGGCGCTCGCGCTCCTCAAGCAGTACCTCCCAAGTCGTGTACGCACCTATCCCGTGGAGGAGAACGTCCCGTTGGAGGGCGTGATCCGGGAGCCCTGGCGTGAGGCGGTGATGGAAACCGATGCCCAGGGGCGCCAACGGGTGAACCGCCTCACCTATGAGATGTGTGTGCTCCAAGCTCTCCGTGACCAGCTCCGCTGCAAAGAACTCTGGGTCGTCGGGGCCGATCGCTATCGGAACCCGGATGACGATGTCCCCCAAGACTTTGAGGTCCAACGCCCGACCTATTATGCGGCGCTCAAGCTCCCCTCCCAGGCTGAGGCCTTTATCCAGCAAGTCCAACAAGAGATGCGCGACGAGCTCGTCGCATTGGATCGCACCCTCCTGCGCAATGCCGACGTCGAGATTCTCCCGAAGGCCAAGGGCTGGATCAAGCTCTCCCCCCTCGCGCCACAACCGGAACCCACCAATTTGCTCGCCCTCAAGATGGAGATCACCAAGCGGTGGCCGATGACGAGTCTCCTGGATGTCCTCAAAGAAACCGACTTACGCGTCGATTTTACGCGCTTCTTTCGAAGTCCGACGGCCTGGGAAAATCTCGACCAGGCCACCCTGCAATATCGGCTCCTGCTCGCGCTATATGGGCTCGGGACCGGGGCCGGGTTGAAGCGGGTTGCTATGGGCAACCAGGGGCTTGCATACAAAGAGCTCCTCTATGTCCGGCGCCGCTTTATCACCCCAGAGGCCGTCCGCCAGAGTATTGCGGCGGTCGTCAATCGGCTCTTTGAGGCGCGCCTCCCCCAGTTCTGGGGCGAAGACATCACGGCGTGCGCCTCCGATTCCCGCCACTTCCGCGCATGGGATCAAAATTTACTGACGGAATGGCATGCGCGGTATGGCAAGCCGGGCATTATGATCTATTGGCATGTCGATCGCAAAGCGGCGTGCATCTACTCGCAATTGAAGACCTGTTCGTCGTCCGAAGTCGCCGCCATGATGGAAGGTGTGTTGCGCCACTGCACCGCCATGGAAGTGGACCGCCAATATGTCGATAGTCATGGGCAAAGCGCTGTGGCGTTTGCCTTCTGCCACCTGCTGGGCTTCCAGCTCTTGCCCCGGCTGAAGGCCATCCATAAACAACGACTGTACCGCCCCGAAGCCGGCTACCCCGAGGCCTATCCCAACCTCCAGCCCGTGCTCCGACGCCCCATCAACTGGAACTTGGTCGCGCCTGAGTATGACAACATGATCAAATACAGCACGGCGTTACGGCTGGGCACGGCGGACACCGACGCCATTCTGCGCCGCTTTACGCGGCACAATGTCCAGCATCCCACCTAC
>DASWFZ010000130.1:0-12206 GCA_036393975.1 bacterium
TGCTGCGGAAGCGATGGAGGCCAAAAAGGCCGAGGACGTGCTCATCCTCGACATTGGCAGCTTCACGTCCGTGGCTGACTACTTCGTCATTGGTTCCGCCGAGACGGCCGTGCAGATCCGGGCCATTACCGAGGCGGTCGAGGATGCCCTAGACGACCTCGGTGCGCGGTTGCTAGCGAAGGAAGGCCACGCCCGCGCCCGCTGGGTTTTGCTCGATTTCGGTTCGGTCGTTGTGCACATCTTCGGCCCGGACGCTCGGGCTCTGTACAGCCTCGAACGCTTGTGGGCGGATGCGCCCATTCTCGGACGGTAGGCACTGATCCCGGTACCCACATGCAGGTGACGATCACTCCCGCTGAACCCGGCCACGTCCCGACGCTGGTGGATCTCTACGACCGTGCGTATCGCGGGGGGTACTCGGCCTGCTTCGACCGCTACGGACCAGCCAACCCCCAAGACTTCTGGTGGGTGCAATCGGAAAAACCCGTTTTCCTGCTAGAGGTCAACCGCGAACCTCACGGGGTGATTATTTTCGGTCGGATGGGCCGCCAGATGCTGGTAGAAGAGGTGCTGATCCCCGCACCCGTGGGTGGACGGGCGGGGGATACCGAGGCGAAGGCCGTGGACAGCATCTTGAATACAGTCCACGACTTCCTCGTGAAGCGGTTCCATGGGGAGCATCAGGACCTGCTCACCCTACGATGTGCGGAGACGAACGCGGAGGTGTTGAACCTGGTTCGGAAGTATGACTTCACCTTTGCGAATGCTCTGGTTGTGGCGACGGGAGCAGCACGGAAGGACGCGCGCGTACCTGCGGGGTATACGGTGCGGCGCGCGGGTCAAGCGGACTCCCATCCAGTGGCCCGGCTGCAGGAGGAAACACTCAACGTGACAGTGCTCCCAGACGTGCTCAACCGCCTCTGGAAGCAAGCGGACACCCGTGTCTTCCTTGCCGAACGGGAGAAATTTCCTGTTGGTTTCCTCATCGCGCAAGTGAAAGACGGCGTAGGGCGCTGGACCGTCGGCGTGCGGGAGGCGCATCGGGGGAAGGGCTTGGGGACCGTTCTGGCACAGGAGGCGCTCCAGTTCTTTTCCGCGAACCATTTCATGCCGATGACCACATACTGGGCGTTGGATAGTCAGTCGGCCGCCTTTGTGCGAAGCCTGGATGCGCGCACTGAGCGGACGTATCTCTACTTCGAGAAACGCATTTGACAGGCTGGACGCAAGATGTGGCAGATCGTCACAGGATGGCTCGGGACTGGTGACCGCTCGGGCATGGTTCGTGCTAGGGATAGTGGCGGCGGTGGGGGGATTCGCGCTCCTAATGCTCACGCTGCCGAAGGTGCAAGAGTCTCAGACGGTGCTGCGGCAACTTGCAATCGCGGTAGACTCGGGGGCCGCGAAAGAGGCGGCTCGCCTTCGTCAGCAGTACGACGCTTCACTTGCTATCATGGTGGCGGGGCTGGTCGCTGTGGCCTACGCGTTCACCGTGGGGATTCGACGGTCCCGGTAGGTCGCGAAGACGCAGCGCTCGAGACCCGTCTAAACAGAGAGAAAACGGGAAGGTCCAAGACACCGGAGGTTCCATAGCGATTTTGGGGAAGATATCGAGCACATGAGGCAACCCAGTGGCTGAGCCGACGAAATCGGGGGCGGGGAAGAAATTCAGCATCACCATCCAGGTGCCTGAAGATGTCACGGCCCAGTGGCCTGACCGGGCGACCGCCGAGAAACTCGTGCAAGAAGTCTACACGGCCATGGGCACCTCGTCTGCCTCCCCCCAGAAAGCACCGCCGCAGATGGCCTCGCCGCCACGGGTCGTGGCGCCCCCAACGCGTCGTGGCATCGCCGGGGTCGTTGTCGCCGCGTTGGTGGCCGGGGGTGTTGGAGGATATCTGGGAGCGCGTCTGTATCTGGGACCGATGGCAGATCGTCCTGTCACAACCACACCCGCGCGTGCTCAGACCTCGCCTTCGTCTAGTGTCCAATCGCAGCCAGTCGACCAGCCCGTTACGTCCGCGTCGCCTGCAGCCCAGCCTCCGTATGCGGTACCGGGTGAGCAAATGGCTGACAGCAAACCGGTTGCATCTGTGCCCGCCACGTACAACGTCCAGGTTGGCGCGTACAAGATCCGAGAGAACGCCGAAGTCCTCCTCCAGCGGCTGCAGCAGGATGGTTTCCAAGCCGAGATCGTGCGCTCCTCAGGGCTCTACGTCGTCCAGCTCGGCCCGTTGCCAAGCCTCCAAGATGCCGGTCGGTTGGTCGAAAGACTCAAGCTGCACCAGTACGACGCCGTCGTCCTTCGTATCACATCAGCCGGACACTGATTCTTCTCCAGGAAGCCGACAGAAGCGGGAAACTTCGGTATCCTCCACTCCTTACGGCGCATTTGATTGACGGGTTTGTTTGCCCCTCGGTATAATGAGCGTGTTTAGAGGCAACGATCGGAAGCAGTAGGCTGACGGTCGGGTCGAGAGAGCCGGGATGTGGTGAAAGCCGGCACCGTTGAGATCAGCCGAACCTCGTCCGAGAGCCGTTCGACCGGTGGGGCACGGGCCCCGAAGTCGGACCGTGCACGCACGTGACGCGTGAAGAGCGGATAGCGTAGGGCCTGTAGCTCAGGGGGAGAGCGCCCGCTTGGCGTGCGGGAGGTCGCGGGTTCAATTCCCGCCAGGTCCACCAGGTAGCAGGTCGGCCGCAGCAGTCACCCATTTGCGCGCGGAACGCTATCAATAGGGGTGGTACCACGGAGACCGCCTTCGTCCCCATACGAAGGCGGTTATTGTTTTGCTCAGGTACGCTTCTAGGTCCAAGTGAAGGGGAGGCAGCGATGGACGCAGGCAAGTACATCTGGTTCAACGGTACGCTCGTCCCGGCGGAAGACGCAAAAGTGTCAGTGACGGCGCAGGCCCTGCACTATGGGAGCAGCGTCTTTGAAGGCATTCGCGCGTACACGACCACCCGGGGGCCGGCCGTCTTTTGCCTCCCACAGCATGTGGCACGGATGGTGGACTCTTGCCGGATTTTCCGGATGGAGTTGCCCTATACCCCGGCCCAGCTAACTGAGGCGATTCTCGAAACTGTGCGAGCTAACGGGTTCGCATCGTGTTACATTCGCCCGATCGTCTTCCGCGGGGCGGGGTCTTTCAGTTTGGACCCGCGGAAGTCCCCGCTGGAGGTGGCGATCATTACCGTGCCCTGGGGACGGTACCTCGGCCCGGAAGCAATCGAGCAGGGAGTGGATGTCATGGTGAGCTCCTGGCGCCGCATGGCGCCCGACACCGGCGTCCCGATGGGCAAGATCGGCGGTCAGTACGTGACCTCCCAGCTGATCACGATGGAGGCGGCCGACTTGGGGTACGCGGAGGGCATTGCTCTGGATTCGGCTGGCTTTGTGAGTGAAGGCAGCGGGGAGAATATCTTCGTGATAAAGGACGGAGTTGTCCAGACGCCCCCTCTGACCAGCGCGATTCTTCCGGGCATCACGCGCGGGGTGGTCATGACGCTCTGCGCCGATCTGGGCATCCCCGTGCTGGAAGCGCCCATGCTGCGCGAGGGGCTGTACATTGCCGATGAGATCTTCTTTACAGGGACCGCGGCAGAGATTACGCCGATTCGTGCGGTGGATCGTGTTCGCGTGGGCACCGGACGCGGACCGATCACGCTGCGCATCCAAGAGGAGTTTTTTGGGATCACCGAAGGCCGACGCCCGGACCGCCACGGCTGGCTGACTGCCGTGCCGACGGCCAAACCCGCCGCGGCCCGGTAAACAGACGGAGAGGGCTGATGGTCCGATACGATCCGATCACAATTGAAGCCAAGTGGCAGGCTCGCTGGGAGAGAGACCGGCTGTATGAAGCGCCGGACTTCGACCGGCAGCCCAAGTACTACTTCCTGACCATGTATCCGTACCCGTCCGGGGACCTCCACATCGGGCACTGGTATGCGATGGCCCCCTCTGACGCCGCCGCGCGCTTCACGCGGATGCAGGGGTTCAACGTGATGTTTCCCATCGGTTTCGATGCGTTCGGCCTGCCGGCCGAGAACGCCGCCATTCAGCATGGTATCCATCCGTACACCTGGACGATGGACAACATCACCCGGATGCGCAAGCAATTACGCTCAATGGGAGCGATGTGGGCGTGGTCGCGCGAGGTCGTTACCTGCGATCCCGAGTACTACAAGTGGAACCAGTGGTTCTTCCTGCGGATGTACGAGCGCGGTCTGGCGTACCGGACGCTCTCGCCAGTGGACTGGTGCCCCAAGGACAACACCTCTCTGGCGCGCGAGCAAGTGATAGGCGAGGAGCGGGTGTGTGAGCGGTGCGGCACGCCGGTGATTAAGAAGAACCTGGAACAGTGGTTCTTAAAGATCACCGCCTACGCCGACGAACTGCTCGACTTCTCCACGATCAACTGGCCCGAGCGCGTGCGCACGCTGCAGCAGAATTGGATCGGCAAGAGCACGGGTGTGGAGCTTACGTTGCGGGTGAAGGGTGTCCCGGATGCCTCCTTCCGCGTGTTTACGACGCGGCCGGACACCGTTTACGGCATGACATTTGCCGTCCTGGCACCCGAGCACCCGTTGGTGGACCGGTTGACCACGCCCGATCGGCGGGCGGCGGTCGAGGCGTACAAGTTCAAAGCGGCCCGCGCGTCCGATATCGAACGCCTGTCCACCGAGAAAGAACGGGACGGGGTGTTCATCGGGGCATACGCCATCAACCCAATGAACGAGGCCCCGGTGCCGATCTTCATCGCGGACTATGTCCTGCTGACCTACGGGACCGGGGCCATCCAAGGGGTTCCGGCGCACGACGTGAGGGATTTCGTCTTTGCGAAGAAGTACGGGCTACCCATTCCAGTCGTCGTCGCGCCTCCCGGCTGGGACGGCCGCCCCTTGGAGCAGGCCTACCTCGACGAAGGAACGATGGTCAACTCGGGCCCCTTCAACGGTCTGTCCTCGGCCGAGGGGTGGCAGCGGATCGCCGATTACATGGAAGCGCACGGGATTGGCGAGCGCAAGGCCCACTACCGTCTCCACGATTGGTTGATCAGCCGGCAACGCTACTGGGGCACGCCCATCCCCATCATTTACTGCCCGCGATGTGGGACCGTGCCGGTTCCTGATAAGGACTTGCCGGTCCGCCTGCCCGAGGATGCGGAGTTTCTACCGACAGGCGAGTCGCCTCTCAAACATCACGAGGGGTTTCGACGTGTGCGCTGTCCCCAATGTGGGACCGACGCCGAGCGGGAAACGGATACGATGGACACGTTCGTCGACTCCTCGTGGTACATGTACCGTTACGTCAGTCCCCATGAGGCGGCCCGGTCCTTTGACCCCAAGATCGGAAAGTACTGGCTGCCAGTTGATCAGTACACGGGCGGGGTGGAGCACGCGATCTTGCACCTAATGTACGCGCGGTTTTGGACAAAAGTGATGCGCGACCTAGGTCTGGTCCCGTTTGGCGAATCGCTGCAGCGTCTGTTCAACCAAGGCATCATCCTGGGCGAGGACGGCGAGAAAATGAGCAAGTCCCGCGGCAACGTGGTGAATCCCGACGAGTTCGTTCAGTCCGTCGGTGCCGACACAGTGCGGGCGTACTTGATGTTCATCGGCCCCTGGGACGGCGGCGGTCCCTGGAACAGTCGGGGAATTGACGGGATGCACCGTTTCATGGTGCGGGTGTGGAACCTGGTGCACGAGACCGGCGGCGGAGGGCGTCGCGACGGGGCGTCGGCGCAGCGTCCATCTCCGCGTCGGGGAGGAGAAAGTTCGAACTCCGACCACCGAGAGTTGGCGCACTGGACGCACAAGACAATCAAGAAGGTCACCGACGACCTGAGAGGATTCCACTTCAACACCGCGCTGGCTGCCCTGATGGAGTTTGTTAACCACCTCTATGGGGTGAAAGACGAAAAGATGGCCGCGCCGCAATGGCGGGAGGCGCTGCGGACTCTGGTCCTTCTGCTGGCTCCGATGACCCCGCATATTGCCGAGGAACTGTGGGAGTACATGGGTGAATCGTACAGCGTCCACACCCAGCGATGGCCGACCTTTGATGAGGCACTCGCGCGCGCGGAGACGACCGTTCTGGTCCTGCAGGTGGATGGCAAGGTCCGCGATCGCATTCAGATCCCGGTGGATCTCGCTGCGCCGCAGGCGCGGGAATTGGCGCTGCGCAATGAGAAAGTGCGAAAGTTCACGGAGGGTCGGCAGGTCGCCGACGTGGTCGTGGTCCCTGGCCGGTTGGTTAACGTCGTGACCAAGTAAGCAGCAACGGAGCCTCCCCGCGTGCGGCTAGGCGCGCGGGGAGGTCTTTGTCCACCGCCGGGCGGCGCGCACCGCCCGGGTTTCGGTGCGAAACGCGGGAAATGCGCTCCGCAGCCCTGTCAGCAAGAACAGCCGCGTAAACAACGGCTGGTCATGGACGAAGCCGATGTTCCCTCCGGCGGCCCGCGCTTGCTGACGCGTCGCCGCCAACACCGCTAGCGCCTGACCATCTAAGTAGGTGGTCTTCAGCAGGTTCACAATGATACGGGTCTGTCCCTCAACGAGCATGTGACGAATAGCCGAGCGCAGCTTGGGCGATGTGTGAACGTCGAGCTCACCGTCCACGCTCACCACCGCGACCCCTTTGACAATGCGGGTTGTCACCTGGGCGGTCATGTCCCTGATACGGCCAATCTCTTTGGAGCCGTTCTTGCCACCCGTTCTGTTTCCTGTCTGAGGAATGGGGTCTGGTCCGGTGTCGACGTAGGGCATGAGTGATGCTGCGGGCCGCAGGTGTCGATTTCCCCTGAGGCCTGCACTCGCTCAGGTCTGTGCAAGCAGTGGAACTTCCCGACCCTACCGCGCGTAGAAAGGGGTAGGGTGGCCCCGGAGCTGGTGATTGGTCCGTTCACAGGTCCCACCTCGTTATACGCAGGAAGAGCTGGCCACCTTGGAAGCGTTGGTGACCCGCTATGGCCGGTCTGTGTACAACATGGCGTACCGGTTGGCGGGCAACGACGCGGACGCCCAAGATCTTTCACAGGAGGCCTTCATCCGGGTGTTCCGAGCATTCCGGTCCATCGACCCGGCCGCGCATCTGGAGGGGTGGTTGCACCGGATCGTTACGAACCTCTTCATCGACATGCTCCGGCGACGCCCCAAGGCGCGCCTCGAGTCCCTTGATGCGCCGGTGGCGACGTCACGCGGGGGAGAGGTCGGAAGAGAGTTTGCCGACGAGCGGGCACATCCCGAAGCCGACGTGGTAGAGAGCCAGATGGACGCCGAGGTCCAACGGGCGTTGATGGCGCTCCATCCAGAGCTACGGGCGGTGGTCGTTTTCAGCGACATCGAGGGCTATGCGTATGAGGAGATCGCGAACGTGTTACGGATTCCAGTGGGCACGGTGAAGTCGCGCTTGCACCGAGCTCGTCGGGTGCTGCAAGTCAAACTCGCCCACCTCAGCCCGCGCCGGGAGGTGGTTCCGTGACGCATGCCCGGTGGCAGCGGCAACTCTCAGCCTACGTGGACGGAGAGCTGACCCCGCACGAGGCGGAGGAAGTGCAGGCGCACCTCGCGCAGTGCGAGTCGTGTCGAGCGGAGCTGGATCGCCTGCAATCCCTGAAGTCTTTGCTGGGCCGTCTTCCAGAGCGACCCGTCCCCGAGACCCTGTGGACGTCGATCCGTGCACAGTTGGATCGACCCCAACAGTCGTGGATCGCACTGGTCGAGCAGTGGCTGCGAGGGGTAGTCCGCCGACCAGCGCTCGCCGCCGCCGCACTGGCCCTTGTCGCCGTCCTGGTGGCCATCCCTCTGGTCCGTGGCCGTCTCGAACGACTCCGCGCCGCAGAACTTGGCCCGGAACTGTACATTCGCGAGCACGCACTGGCGTCGGCGTCCGATCCGTTTCTGGATCGCGCCTACCTGGGGTTACTCATCAGTGATGCCGGTCTGGCGTTGGTTGGCGCTCCTCGGGAAGAGACGAAGGAGTCGCGATGATGCGGAGACTCATCCCTGTGGTCTGGCTTGCGACCGCCCTCGCCATCCCCGGGCTGCGCGTGGGGGCGTCCGCGTCCCTGCCCAGTGCGCGAGATGTCGTGGCGTCGATGGTTGCCGCGCCCGCTCTCGTCGACTACGAAGCGACGAAAGTCCTGACCGCGGTCCACGAGGATCGCGCAGAGACTGTTACGGTACTGGAGTCATATAAGCGCCTCGGGCGGCTCCGCCTGGAGTTTCTCTCCCCGGAGTCGGTGAGCGGGCGACTAGTCATCGATGATGGGGTCTCGGTCTGGCAGTATGAGCCCTCCCAGCACCTCGTTATTCATGGGCCATCATTCGTGCACACGGCGGAGGGGCCCGAGCGTGTCGAGGAGTTCTTGCGCTCAGCTCTGATCGCGGTGCTGGGCACGGAGGAGGTGATTGGGCGGCAGACGGTCGCCCTGGCGATGGAAACCCGTGACGCGGGTCCCAGCCGCCGCTATTGGGTAGACCGGGAGACTGGCGTGATCCTGCGGACGGAGGAACGCGACGCCCGAGGAGAGATCGTGTTTACAAGTTTCTTTACCCGCATCAGCTTTGGTTTGAACCTCCCGTCTGCTCTCTTTCGTTTCACGCCGCCATCTGGTGCCAGGGCCATCGACCTCTATGAGTCGGGGGATCCCGTGTCCTCACCAGAGGCGTTGCGGCAAGCGGCGGGCGTTTGGGTCCCTCCCACATTGCCCTTTGGATATCGGTTTCGTGCTGGCGCAGTCGTCCACCACGGAGCTTTGACCAGTACGTCCGCCTCATATACAGATGGGGTGCGCACCCTGACGGTATTCTTGACGCCCTCCTCGCGGATGGCCTTTCCGCAGGTCGGTGTGCCGGTACAGATGGATGCGGGTGCTGCGCGCCTTCTTGATGTCGGGTACTTCCGCGTGCTGATGTGGCAGGTAGGGAGCACCACGTTCGCATTGGCCGCCACCCTGTCCCCGTCCCGCTTGTTACTGGTCGCGCGTGCCCTCGCACCCAGGCAGTAGACTGGGGCCGCGACATCCCCGAAGGAATGGTTCTCGACCCTCCGAAACGTACTCCACGCGGATTATTGTCGAATCTCTACCAGCCTGCCGGCGCCGGGAGGGGACAGTGCACCTGCGAGAATTCCAGAGCCGTGTGAGCGCGATCTACGGAGCGCGTGACCGCGAACGGGGACAAGATGGCACGTTCCGATGGCTCGTAGAGGAAGTCGGCGAACTCGCTCGTGCGCTACGAGATGGCAGTCCCGAGTCGCTGCGCGAAGAGGTCTCCGACGTGCTAGCCTGGACGACCAGTGTCGCCACCCTCTGTGGGGTCGACCTAGAGCAGGCCGCCTCCCGCTACGCTCATGCGTGCCCCAAATGTCAGAAGCTTCCCTGCGCGTGCGCGCGCACGTCGTCGGACTGACGATTGCCTTTAGATCCTCGGCAAATGCCCGTGTCTCCCCAGCCTCTGACCGGTCCCCCGCGCCTCCACCATGAGACTATCGTCGTGGACTTGCACAACGACATTATGCTCGACGTGCAATCCGGCAAGCGCGATATCACGCGCCGGAGTCAGGTGGGGCACTCCGACCTACCTCGGTTCCGCGAGGGCGGCGTCGATGTGCAGGTCTTTGCCTTATTCGTCCATCCCTCAGAAGCCGATCGGGGCCGCCAGCGAGTCAGTGCGCTGCTGGACGCATTCGATCACCTCGCCGCGTCCAATCAGTCGGCGCTTTCCTCCGTGACCTCGGCCGCGGAGATCCGCCAACTGCATGGGACAGGGCGGCTAGCAGTCGTCCTCGCCGTGGAGAATGGCTCTGCTTTGGAGGGCGATCCCGCCTACGTCGATGTTCTGTTTCGCCGCGGTGTGCGGATGATGGGTCTCACATGGAACAATAGCAACGGCCTGGCCGACGGTGCCCTGGAATCCACGCATGGCGGATTGACTCCGGTAGGGCGTGCGGTCTTACAGCGGATGCGGGATGTGGGGATGGTTGTGGACGTGTCCCACCTGTCCGAGAAGAGTTTTTGGGATGTCCTCGCCGCTACCCACGGCCCGATTGTGGCGACGCATTCCAACGCCGCGGGACTGACGTCTCACCAGCGCAACCTCACCGATGATCAGCTGCGTGCCATGGCCGAACGCGGCGGGGTGGTCGGGGTGAACTTCGTCCCCGCCTTCCTCGGCGGAGCGTCGCTCGCACAGGTCCTCGAGCATGTAACCTACCTGGTCTCGTTGATAGGGGCCAACGGCGTGGCGCTGGGCTCCGACTTTGACGGGTTCACAGGCCGGGTCAACGGTCTCGAAGATGTCAGCCGGCTCCCTGCACTGACCGCAGCCTTGCTCGATCGAGACTATGAGCCCGAGACGATCCGGAAGATCTTGGGGGGAAATGCTCTGAGGATGTTCGGCGAGGTCTGGGGGCGGTAGCCCCCGGATTCTTTACGTTGTTGCTTTAAGGACTAGGATCGCTTCGCGCACAATTGTCGCCGCGAGCACCGCCGTTCGTCCGGACGGGTCATAGGGCGGCGAGACTTCCACCACGTCGAGTCCCACCACGCGCAGCGCTCCCAACCGCCGCACGAACGCCAATAGATCACGTGCCGGAATGCCTGCAGGCTCCGGGTTGCCTGTGCCTGGGGCATCAGCGGGGTCGATGGCGTCGATATCGATGGAGACATATGCGGGCCTTTGCTCCAGCCATCCCCAGGTCGGCGCCGGGAGATCGATCCGCGCCGCGCTGTGCCGCAGCCGACCAGCGAGCTCGAATTCCTCCCGGGTCCCGGCTCGGATCCCGAGCTGGACGACAGACTGGGGGGTGAGGACATCAAGAATCCGCCGCGTGACCGTGGCGTGAGAGAGGCGCTGGCCCTCGTACTCCTCACGCAAATCGGTGTGGGCGTCGATCTGCACAAATGCGAGGTCCGGATGCGTGTGGTGCAGCGCCTGAACCGCCCCCAACGCGATGGTGTGTTCTCCGCCGAGTAGAATCGGAAGGGAGGCAGGGGCGATGTTCCCCACTAACGCTTTTACAGCATCCACCATCTGATGGGGACGCAGGTCGGCAGTATCGATATCGCCGACGTCCGCATAGACGACGTCGCCAAGGTCGCGCCCGAGAATGGGACTATAGGTTTCGATGCTTTGGGAGGCCCACCGAATCGCGGCGGGGGCATGCCGGCTACCGCTGCGAAATGTGGAGGTGGCATCGTAAGGGACGCCTGCTACCATCACCGCCGGATGCGCGGTCGAACGCGCTCCCAGAAATGTCATACGTCTGGCAGGCCAGGAAGCTGCAGGGCAGCGGCGTGCGTATCCGCCGAGTATAAGCGTGTCGGGATCTTAGCGAGCCGCTTCCCGATCGCGTCCCGATTGAGACTACCGGGGTCATGTCGCAGGCTCCCGTACGAAAATCCCCACAGGACTCCCGGGTAGGCAGGCACCGCCGCCCAATAGGTTCCCACAACCGGGAAGGCCGTCCGCAGGTGGCGGCGGACCATGTCGGTGAGGTCCCGCTGATACAGCAACGAACCGCTCTGTGCGACCAGGAGGCCGTCGGGGGCGAGCACATGGGTGCAGGCGGCATAAAACTCCGGCGAGAAGAGGGCGAGGCCAGGGCCTTTGGGATCGGTCGAGTCCACCAGAATGACATCAAAGCGTTCTGAGGCTGTCTGAACAAACTTGATACCATCATCAATGACCAGGCGTGTGCGCGCATCGTCAAAAGCCCCCCCGCTGATAAACGGCAGGAACCGTCGGCACACCGTCACCACGTCCTGGTCGATCTCCACCAGCGTCGCGCGCTCGATCGGATGCTTAAGGGTCTCTTCGAGCGTGCCGCCGTCCCCGCCGCCAATGATCAGCACGCGGCGTGGCGCCGGGTGAGTCAACAGAGGCAGGTGGGCTAACATTTCGTGATAGCTGTACTCATCGCGTTCGGTGGTCTGGACAGCATCGTCGAGGATCAGCATTCGCCCGAACAGGGGACTCGAGGCGACCTGAATGTGCTGGAAGGCGGAGCGCCCATCGAAGAGGACATCCTGAACCTGTGTCGCCTGGGCAAACCCTGGGCCTACGATATCAACGATCCACTCCATGGGATCCTCCGTGTCTTACGCAGAAGACAGCACCGGTCTAGAGTCTACTCGGCCGACCGTCAGCAATGTCAGAGGGCTGGTCGGGAGTGGGGTCGATCACGGGACCGTTACGGCCAG
>DASWFZ010000131.1:0-3904 GCA_036393975.1 bacterium
GCAATCGCATCGAGAGTATCTCCTAACACGTCCATGTGATCATAACTGATGGGCGTGATGACGGAGACGAGCGGGTCGGCCACATTGGTGGGGTCGAGCCGGCCTCCCAGCCCGACCTCCACGATCGCTAACTCGACGGGCGCACGTGCGAAGTGGACAAAGGCCAACGCCACGGACAGTTCAAAGTACGAGGGCAGCCCCCAGGGGCCCCCCTCCATCGCCTCCACATGCGGGCGGGCGTGCTCTACGAGCGCAGCAAGATCCTCTGGGGAAATCCACTTCCCGTTGATGCCGATGCGCTCGCGGTAGTCCACAAGGTGCGGCTTCGTATACAAGCCCACGTCGTAACCGGACGACTGCATCATCGCCGCGAGCATCGCCGCAGTCGACCCCTTTCCTTTCGTCCCGGCGATCAAGACGGTCGGCAGAGCGTGATGCGGATCCCCGAGCCGTCGGAGTAATTCTGTGACCCGATGTAGCTTGATCGTCTCCGGGCCCGGATGGGGCTGGGCGCGCGCGAGAAGGCGATCGATGTAGCTTAGGGCGTCTTGGTAGGTCATCGGCGGGGAGCTAGACGTGATGGGCCGCGTGGAATTGGGCCTCGGCCGCCTGGACGGTATTCTTCAACAGCATGGCGATTGTCATCGGGCCCACACCCCCCGGCACGGGGGTGATCCACCCGGCGACGACAGATGCCGAAGGAAAGTCGACGTCTCCGACCAGCTTGCCCTCGACACGGTTGATGCCCACATCAATCACAACGGCGCCAGGCTTAATCATGTTTCCGGTGACGAGGCGAGCCTTCCCAGCGGCGACGACAAGAATGTCTGCCCGACGGGTGTGGGAAGCTAAGTCCCGCGTCCGCGTATGGCACCACGTGACGGTGGCGTTGGCCTGCAGCAGCAGCACGGCGGCCGGACGACCGACGATGACGCTCCGACCAACCACGACCGCTTCCTTCCCGGTCGGATCGACTCCCGCGTGCTCCAGCAGCCGCATGATTCCAGCGGGAGTGTTCGGCACCAGGCGGGGACGACCCACGAGGAGGGCGGCCATGTTGATCGGGCCCAGGCCGTCGATGTCCTTGACGGGGTCGACGTGCTCGAACACGGTGCGCGGGGTGATCTGCGGGGGCATGGGCTGTTGGGGGAGGATGCCGTGAATGTCGGCGCGCGCGTTCAAGTCGGCGATCAGGGCCAACACCTCGGCCTCAGGGGTATCCGCGGACAAGTGAAATGTCTCGGATCGCATGCCCGCGCGGCCGAAAGCCTCCGCCTTGCGTCTCACGTAGAGTGCCGACGCGGGATCGTCGCCTACGAGGATTGCCGCGAGTGCGGGAGACATCCCGTAGCGCTGGGTCAGCGCCGCCGCCTGGGAGGCGACTTCTGCTTCGATCTGCGCGGCGAGCGCTTTGCCATCGAGAATCCGCGCTGTCATGGACGGTACGGTTCGGTCCAAACTTGGTCCCCTCCTGGTCAGCGAGTGGAGGGACAGGCCCCAGCAATATGTCCCCATTGGATACTGGGCAGTGTGTGGACTGATCCACGGAGCACGGGCTTTAATCTCACATTTACCGCGGACACCCCCTAATTGTAACGCGGCATCAGGTCTTTTCCCCCACCGAGTAAGTATTACTACGGATGAGACTTCAGACTAACCCCTAGGACCTCGTGGCAATTTCCCTACGAGGGTCTATCCGACCCATCCTCACTCGGGGAGTCCAGTGTGAAGGCACGCATTCGCTCATCCACCGAAGCAGCGGCCCTAAGTCCTAACAGCGGGCCGGACGCGCGTCCCCACGACTACTCCGATGTTTGGAGCGGGCTGCCCGTCGGCTTGTACCAGTCGACCCCCGAGGGCCAGATTCTCGATGCCAATCCCACGATGGTTCGCATGCTCGGGTATCCGACCCGGGAGGCTCTGCTGGCGATCCGCGCCGGGGACCTGTACGTGAACCTCGACGACCGGCAGCGGTGGCAGGCAATGATCGAGCGCGAGCGCGTGCTCGTGGATTTCGAAACGCAGTACCGACGTTACGACGGCTCGCAGATTTGGGTGCAAGACCGCGCCCGTGCGGTATTCAACCCCCAAGGACGGGTGGAATACTACGTCGGGATTTTGACCGACATCACCGCGCGGAAGCAGTCGGAAGAAGTGCTCCTGCAGAGCGAGGAACGCTATCGGTCGCTCTTTGAGAGAGCCACGGACGCCATCTTCACGATCGACTTTAAAGGGAATTTTACCTCCGTGAACGCAGCCGCCGAGAGACTCAGCGGCTACCCCCGCGCCGAGGCTCTCCAAAAGAACATCACGGACGTGCTCGGCCCCGAACACCTCGAGACCGCCCGGGCGATGATGGCCGCGAAGCTCGGCGGCCAGGAGGCGACCACATACGAGTTGGAGTTGGTGCGGAAAGACGGCCGCCGAGTCCCGGTAGAGATCAGTACGACGCTGGTCCAACGAAACGGCATGCCGGTGGGTATTCAGGGCATTGGGCGGGACATGAGCGAGCGGAAACTGGCGGAAGAGCAGGTCAAGCGCCACCTCAACCGGTTGACCGCACTGCGGGCGATTGACTTGGCGATTGCCTCCAGCCTGGACCTCTCCTTGGCCCTCAACGTCGTGCTGGAGCAGGCCACCACCCAACTCCAGGTAGATGCGGCGGCCATTCTTCTCCTCAACCCCCACAATCAGGTGCTAGAAGTGGCGGCCGCACGCGGTTTTCTGTCCGATGAAATTGGCCGAACTCGGCTGCGATTGGGAGAAGGCCTGGCGGGTCGCGCGGCACTAGAACGGCGGCTGATGAACAGTCCGAACCTGCCCGAGGCCGGACGAACGTTTACACGGGGCGAGCTCTTGAAGAAAGAACGATTCGTGGCATACCACGCGGCGCCGCTGGTGGCGAAAGGACAGATCGAAGGGGTCCTCGAGGTATTTCATCGCAGCCCACTGCACGCTGACCACAACTGGCTCGATTTCTTCAAGACGCTGGCCGGGCAGGCAGCTATTGCTGTCGACAACGTGAACTTGTTCGCGAACCTGCAGACCGCCAACCTCGAGCTCAAGGTGGCCTACGATCACACCCTAGAAGGCTGGGTGCGCGCCCTGGACCTGCGCGACAAAGAGACAGAGGGCCACACGCAACGGGTGACTGATCTCACGGTCCGCCTGGCGCGCTCGATGGGAGTCCCCGAGGCGGATCTCATCCACGTCTACCGGGGAGCCTTGTTGCACGACATCGGGAAGATGGCGATCCCCGACGCGGTGCTCCTAAAGCCCGGACCGCTCACACCTGAGGAGCGCAAGATCATTGAGCAGCATCCGATCTACGCGTATGAGTTCTTATCATCCATCCCCTACCTCCGCCCCGCCCTCGATATCCCCTATTGCCATCATGAAAAGTGGGACGGGACTGGGTATCCCCGAGGACTGAAGGGGGAGCAGATCCCCCAGGTCGCGCGGATTTTTGCGGTCGTGGACGTGTGGGACGCGTTGCGATCCGATCGCATTTATCGGAAGGGGTGGGCGGAGGACAAGGTGCGGCAGTACATTCGAGACCAAGCAGGACAGCATTTCGATCCGAGGATGTCAGAGATCTTTCTCGCGATGGAACCGTAGGCTCAGACGGACACCCAGAAGGTACCCACCCTGCTACGCATGCGGGACCCGGCGCGTCTGCAGTGGCCGGCTGGGGTCCGGAGCCTGCCCGCCTGCTCTACGGTCCCCCTTGAGGTCCATTACGTAGACAGCGGCGGCCAGGGGTGCACTGAGGCGATGCATCCGGCCTTCGATGCGTAGGTCCACGCGCTGTGGACCAACGGCCACGACTTCGGCGACGATACCCGGCAGCAAACCAGCCTCGGTCAACTCCCGCACGATCTTTTCGCTACGGTCGCTCACACGG
>DASWFZ010000132.1:0-2461 GCA_036393975.1 bacterium
GTCATCCCCCTGGTCAGGACGCTCACAGAGCTGGTTCCCGCCACCGCGCGCCCCCACGTGCACTGGGGGGCCACCTCCCAAGACATCGCGGACACTGCCCTAGTGTTGCAGATACGCGACGGTCTGGACCTGGTGACCCGCCGGCTGGGCGCGATTGCAGCTCGGTGTGCTGCGTTAGCCGATCGCTACCGCCACACGCCGATGGCGGGCCGCACGCTCACGCAGCACGCCGTCCCGATCACCTTTGGCCTGAAAGCGGCCCGCTGGCTCGCCCAGACGACCCGTCTGATACGAAAACTACGGGGCCTGAAACAGGACGCGCTCGTCGTGCAATTAGGTGGCGCGGCCGGAACGCTCGCCGCTCTAGGAGATCGCGGCGTGCGTGTCATGGAGGCGCTAGCCCAAGAACTCCACCTCGCTCCCCCGGCCCTACCCTGGCACACTGAACGCGACCGGATCGCCGATGTCGCAAGTGCGTTAGGCATGGTCGCCAGCGCAATGGGGAAAGTGGGATCGGATCTGGCGCTGCTGGCTCAGACGGAAGTCGGCGAAGCGGTCGTCGGCTCCGGCGGGGGCGGGTCGTCGACAATGCCACACAAGCACAATCCGGTGGAAGCGGCCGCGGCGATCGCGTCGGCGCGGCTGGCGATCGGATGTGTCCCAATCGTGCTTTCGGCGAGCATCCAAGAGCACGAGCGCGCCGTCGGGGGGTGGCAGACTGAGGCCCACGCCATCACAGGCGTGTTCTCGTTCACGGGGGCGTCCGTGGAATGGGTGTCCCGCGCTCTCGAGGGGCTCCAGGTGGATGTGGACCGGATGCGGAGAAATCTCGACCTCACCAGTGGACTCATCATGGCCGAAGCCCTTACAATGGCCCTCGCGCCCACGCTGGGCCGGACGGAAGCGTACCGCATCGTTCAGCGACTCGCAGACCAGAGCACACAGACCCAGATCCACTTAGGGGAGCTTGCGGCCGCCGACAATCAGGTGCAGAGCGTGCTTCCCCCCGACGCGATTGCCAAGGTCTTCGACGTAACATCGTATGCAGGAAGCACCAATGCGTTGATCGACCGCGCGCTTGCCGATTACCGTGCTCTCGGCAAGGAGTACGACCAGAACCCCCGGTAAAGGCCGCTGGTGGCGGGGTTACTCTCCGCCTCTCGAGGAATGCGCGTCACCTGGATATCGTTCCACCAACCAACGGGAGGGAGCCTATGAACGCACTCGCGTGGGTCTTGCAGGTTTTTCTGGCCGTGGAGTTCCTCTTCCACGGGTGGCTTTTCATCAGCCCGCCAGCCATGATGGCGGATGCGATCGCAATGTCCGGATTAAGCGCATGGTTCCGGCAGTTCATCGGGGTTGCAGAAGTCGTGGCAGCGATCGGCTTGGTGGTACCGGGCCTCACGCGCACCCTCCCCTGGGCGACTCCGCTCTCCGCGTTGGGCCTGACGATTGTAATGGCCAGCGCCACGATCTTCCACATCGCCCGCAACGAGATTCCGAGTGCGATTTCAGCTCTGAATCTGCTCTTGTTGGTTGTGGTCACGGGGTACGTGCGGTGGAAAGTCCTTCCCTTGCGAAGCCGCGCTACCCGGTGAATACTTAGAGGTGACCTGTGGGCGACTACGGCAGGCCGATCGAATTCGGGATCAGCGTCGTTCCCACCGCCGCCGACCTCCTGCAGACTCGGACCACCGTGAGCCTGGCGGACACGCTCGGGCTCGACCTCGTGGGTATCCAGGACCACCCGTACCAGTGGCGCTTTCTCGATACGTGGGCGTTGATGGCCGACTTGCTCGCGCGTACCACGCGGATCCGGATCTTCCCCGATGTCGCCAACTTGCCGATGCGCGTGCCGGCCATGATCGCGAAGGAAGCGGCGTCGCTGGATGTCCTCTCCGGAGGCCGCTTTGAACTCGGGATTGGTGCCGGCGCTTTTTGGGAGGCGATTGAGGCCATGGGCGGCCCATCGCGGACCCCATCAGAAGCATTCGCGGCGTTCGAGGAAGCTCTCAGGATCATCCGGCTGTTCTGGAGTGGGGAACGCGCGATTAACTTCGCAGGACGGTTCTACTCGGTCCACGGTCTGCACCCCGGGCCGGCCCCCGCGCACCGCATTGGGATCTGGATCGGCGCCTACAAACCGCGGATGCTCCGCTTGATCGGCCGACTTGCGGACGGGTGGATTCCCCCCTTGTCGTCCTACGCGCCGCCTGAGGGAATGCCGGCCATGCAACACAGCATCGATGAGAGTGCCCAGGCGGAAGGACGCGCCCCAGGCGAAATCCGGCGGATCTATAATCTCGTGGGCGACATCAAGGATGGGCCGACGCGGGGCCTCTTGCAGGGGCCGGTCGTGTATTGGGTCGAGACCTTGACGCACTTCGCCCTCGATCTCGGGTTTGACACCTTCGTCTTCTGGCCCAGTACCGATCCCATCCACCAGACAGAGCGTTTTGCA
>DASWFZ010000133.1:0-11965 GCA_036393975.1 bacterium
GCTGACCCCTCGATCGCCCTTGAAGGTACCATCCGGAAAGCCTTCGATGATGCCCTTCGCAGCGAGCTCAGCGATTGCATCAAACGCCCAGTGATCGGTCGGGACGTCGGCAAACGGTTGAGCAAACGCAGGGGAAGCAACCGCGAGGACGAGGATTGCTGCAACTGACAGTGCGAGATTCCTCATCTGCTCGTTACCCCCTTGATATATTTAGTCGAGCCGCCGGCCATGTTGCGAGCAGACGAGTGTGCGTGTTTCCTCTCTGCTGCAACACTGACCTTTGGCTCACTGCCCCCCTGCCGTCCGCCCGTGGCGAATCTTCCCATTGCCGCCTCCTCTCTTCCCCACGGATGGTGGTAGTCCATACGGCAGGACGACACCTCAAATAACGGTTGTCTGCAATTGCTAGAATAATATCGCGTGGACGAGCTAAAGATTCTCTGGCGGAGGAGATGATTAATCAGGTGGGTGGTGTCCGCCCGCGTTGTGTGGCGTCTTCCTCGTCCACGTTCGTATACGGCGCGGTGGGGCAAAATCCTCCCCAGCATGTGGTCGACATCGAAAGAGAACAAGTCAAATCATGATAACCTATTGCTTCATGAATCGGGCCAGGATAACTTGGGCCGCATAGTCATCGTACGGCTCGGGCGGCACCTGCATCGAGACCGGCAGAAGCATACGCCACCCCTTTGGGGGGTGATCCGCAAAGTACCGGCGACGGGCTAGCAGTGTCGTGTTGACCTCTTTGATCAGAGTAATCGGGACGCCGGGCAACTGCTCCGCCACATGTCCTCGCACGGTCTCTTGTCCAGTACGATCCCCCAGAGCCACCTGGTCCACGTGGTATTGTTTTCCCCACTCGCGCAGGACGTTCGGCAAGTCGGCCATCGCGACCACTGAGCGATCAAGGATCGTGACCTCATCGGAGACCACAAGGCCGCATTTGTCTCGCCCGGGGTCAACGGCGAGAATCCGCATCAGCGTAGGACAAACAGGAGTGGGACGAGGGCCCAGGCGTCAATGGGTTCACCATCGCGGGTAGCGGGGGTGAACTTCCACCGACTCGCCTCGCGGATCGCGACAAGATCGAGGAAAGATCTGCCTGACGACTGAGCGACCTCAACGCCTCCCACGGATCCGTCGGCACGCACGAGGATTTTGAGCCCGACGCGCCCTTCAGCGGCGTCGATCGCGACGCTGGGACGAAGGGCAGAATGATCGACGACAATGCGGTATCCTTCGCCCGGATACCGCAGCGCTCCCACGGACAGGAGAACTGGCGGGGTAAGGAGATGAGTCCGCGGGGTAACCTGAGGATCGCTTCTCACCCCCGGGACGCTGACATGCCCTTCTTCAACACGAGCCTCGTCCCCGGCCTTAGATTCCAGATTGTGCGGGGTGAGGATACCTGATCGGCTCAGACCATCAGGAGAGACCGCCGAGTTTCCAACAATCTGGGCCTCCTCGCTAATTGATGACGGATCGTGTCGGATAGCAGGAGTAGTCAGAGGATTGTCGTGCGCTACCGGCGCCGCCACGTGATCCCTTGGGATTTGAGGCCGTGGTTTGTGAATGTCCGCACGTGCAAACCAGTCCCGCGATTCGAGCATCCCGACAGGCTCGGAGATACCGCTTTCCTCTGCAGCGGAGGGACTGGGAGGATACTGACGAGCCACGTCCTGCCGCTTAGGCGCCCTGGGGAAGGCAGCCAGAATCACAAACGCAAGAACCCCCGCGATGGCGATCTTTGATCGGCTCATTGTGACTCCACCGGAATGCGCTCGAAGCCGCATCGGGACTCCTTAACGACCACGACGCTCTTCATTCCGAACCAGTCCTGCCCTCCCGGCCATCGTCGCCCCGAGTGCGCTGCGGTCACACCTGCGGTCTGGCCGGTGTGACGTGAATCGGGTCGCCACTCTACCCCACCACTCCTCCCAAGGAGGAATGGAGACAATGGCGCTCGCGCGGGGGGGGCTCTCCGTAGTCAAAATACCCTCTCGAATTGAACATACACCGAGCGCCGCGGTCCAGGATAACCGCTCAACGTCTCGTAGGAGGTGTCAAACAGATTGTCGACGCCAATACGAGCCGTGGCATCTCCAAGAGGCTGGTCATACCGGAGCCCAAACGTTGTGGACGCTGCAACGGTCGTCCCGCCAATATCAGGACGGGCCGAAACGTAGTTGCCCAGAAGCGACAGCGTCCGATTCTCGTCCCACGCATATCGCAGCACAAGATTTGCCTGAATCGGCGCAACCCGTAAGAGGGGCTGACCGCTGACTCGGTTGAGGCCATCGGTCCACGTCAGGTTGGTACTGAGGGCCCACTGCTCCGCGAGTCTCCCGACCATCTCGTAGGTAACGCCCACCATTCGAGCCGACCCGACATTCTGGGGAGTACAGCCTCCAATGATGAGATTCGTCGCGTCGACGTAGAAACCGTTCAAGCGCACCGCGAGGCCCTGCCATGCCGTCGACTCTAGCCCGAGGTCTGCGGACCACGCCTGTTCTGGCCGTAGGCCAGGATTGCTGCAGCCCGGGAAATAGAGCTCACCGAGTGAGGGGGCACGGAACGTGCGGCCGAGACTCGCCCGCAGTCTAACGGCCGGTGAGAGGAAGTGCACGATCCCTAGCCTCGGATCGACCTGTCCACCGTACGCTGAATCCAGGTCGTAGCGCAGACCGATCCCCGCAAATGTCTTCTCGCCGCGGACGACGTCTAATTGGACGTACGCGGCGCCGGTGTTGCTTGTGGCTTGGTAGGAACCGGATCGTGAGGGGCTCTGCCACTCGACGCCCCAGGTCCATACACGCTCGGAGCCTTGAGGCGACACCATCTGCCAGTCGAAACCTACGGCTGAGGCCTGCGAGGTCGACTGGAATCCCACTGTCGCAAAGCCCAGCTCTTCGCCCAACCACCAAACGCGGGTCTGCCGGCTGGCCCCTTCCGGTTCCTGACGCATCCAGGAAAGGCTCGCAATCGTGCGCCGATCCGCAATGCGATCCTGGGGCGTCGGACCGGTGGTAGGGCCTGGCGAGCCTGACTGACCCACCGTCCGTTCGAGAGAGAAAGCAAGTTGCTGTCCGGCATCGGGATCTGGTTGTACCTTCAGGGTGCCGGTCCACCAAACACCATCGCTGTTGACCCGATCTCCTGCGGTCGAGAAGTACTGGAGCCCCGCAGACGCCGCAGAAGGAGACGGGCCTGCGGCCCGAATGTCGCTCACCACAGTTCCAAAGCTTCCGGCCCGAGCTGCCGCAGATGCCCTGCGGTCGGATCGGGTGATGACGTGGATCACGCCCCCCAGCGCGCTCCCGTAAATCGCGGAGTAGGGGCCGCGCAAGACCTCCACGCGTTCGATGTCGGCCACGGCGACGGTACTCAGATTGACGCCGAAGTCGGAGACGGAATTGAGTGGCACCCCATCGATCATAACCAGCACCTGCTGTGGCGTGGATCCGCGGATTGACGCCTGCTGGGAACCGCCCATGCCGCTACCCGTACTGCGAACGCTCACTTCGGAGACAAATTGCAGGGCGTCGGCGAGCGTTAGAAATCCCATGCGCTGTAACTCTTCGCGGGGAATCACGGTGACGTACGCTGGCGTCGTCGTCACAGGCTGGGGCCGTTTCCCCGCAATGGTCACCTCCTGGAGTTCAAACGTCGGGGGCTGCTCTGGGGGATTCTTGGCTTCCTGTGCGCTTGCCAGCGGCGGGAGAGGGTTCGCCAACACCCCTACAAGGATAACCGAGAACAAAAATGCCCAGTGGCCAAGATTGCCCCTGGGAGAATGCAGCACCATACCGCCCACCTCCTCTACTGCGAAGGCGTGTGGCGAATGGTGCGGGCAGGTCTTCTGGCTCCCGGGTCATCGCTCTCTCCGGCCTTCCCAAACGGGCACCCCCCGAAGGAGATACACACGTTCAGTGGCACACATCGGAGAAAACTTGCCGGTTACAGCGGCGCGACCGCGCCGGAGTTACACCGGACTTCCCTTAAACCCGCACCTCTATCGGAGATATTCGTCCGACCAGTGGTCTCACTCCTCTTCTAGCCATCAAGTGCAGAAGGTTAACCCTGGGACTCCAGATGCGGAGGGCGGGGGCGGCCTAGCGCCCACTTCCCGTTTGCTTTTCACTACCCCGCAGGGCTGAGTTAGCGCTCCGCGACTACGAATGAAACTGCGAGGGGTCCGACCGTCGTGATGTCCCGTGACGCAACAATCTGCACGCGCACCTGTTTTCTGAGCTGCTGAATCCTGTCAACGGTGGCTCGGTGGACGTCGACCGGGACTTGTGCAACGGGAGCGGATGTCACCAGCGTGAACGGGGGGGGAAGCACTTGCCCGCGGGCCTGACGGGCAGACTGATCGGCCAGTCGCAAGAGTTCGCCCCCGATATCCGCCCGTGGCCGACGACCGTCAACCACTCCCTCGCCCAACACGGTGCCCGACGCGTAGATAAGACGATTAGGAAACTGCATCACGAACACCGGAAGGGGCTCGCCTCGCAACGTGTTTTGGCTGGCCACGAGGCGCAATACCGTGTCGGTGGGATGAAGCTCAATCAGGTGGGCGATATCTTCCCAGGTGACGTTAGGGGGATCCGGGATGATCGCGTTCCCATGGCTGTCCGTCCCGATCCCGTTCTCTCGAGCGATCTCGGCAGCCCGCTCTACCACGACGCGTACACGCTGCCGGACGGTCTCGGGGGGCTGCCGGCCGTCGATAACGTCGCGTACGACCTCCTGGTTGTTGAGGTAAGCAATGTCCCCGCTCGCCAGTTCCTTCAACCGGCCCTGTTGCTGATCGATTTGCGCTTCCAGCCGGTGGGTCTCCTGGAGGACTTCGTTCAACCGGAACAACGCCACGCGCGCCTGGGCCGAGATGAGCAGCATCACCACGAGTGTGAGCAGCGTGATGAGCATCCCGGTCACTACCGTGATGAGTTGCGCCGTGTAACGGGGGCGCAGGCCGAATAGCGAAAGGCGCCGGCGGCCAATTCCTCGACCCACGGCGTTCCCCACGAGCGCAATACCGCCGCTAAGAGCAATCAGGACTGGGATCAACAGGACGCCGGGTTCCATCTACGACCGCCGTCCTCGCAGGTGCCAGAGAAGCCTGAGAAACGCAAGAATCTCCCCGACCCCGAGCTTGCTTTTCCCGCGCTGCCGATCCACGAATCGATACGGAATCTCCGCCACAGGGCGTCCTGGATGTGCCGCCAGGATTTCCACCAACAATTTGTACCCGAGCCCCCTGTATCGGTATCCTGTGAGCAGATCGCGCCGCACCGCAAAGAACCCTGACAGGGGATCCCGCACGCGTAGGCCGAGCCCGGCCCGAGCCGCGAACGTCGCCGCACGACTGACTAGGCGGCGCATGAGAGGCCAGCGTTCGATCCCGCCGCCGGGGACGTACCGTGAGGCGACGGCGATGTCGGCGCCTCCCTGAATCGCCTGCCACAGTGCAGGGAGCAGCTCGGGTGGGTGGGAAAGATCGGCGTCCATTACGGTCACCACGGGCGCCCGCGCGGCAGCGGCACCATCCAGAACCGCAGACGCCAGCCCCGTCTTCCCCGGCCGGTGAACCACGGTGATCGGGATTGCAGAGGACTTCGCAGCTTCATCCGCCACCGCCCCCGTCCCGTCTGGAGAGGCATCATCCACGATCACGAGCTCGAGAGATAGGCCGCGCCTGACCTCCGCCATCCTCGCCACCAATAGCGGCAGCGCGTCTCGCTCGTTGTATGTAGGGATAACCACAGAGAGGAACGGCGTAGCATGACCGCGGGTGAGGGTCGGGTCAGAGGTATCCCTGCTCACACCTCGGGGCAGTCGTATGTCGCCTCGTCCTGCGGGTCCTGGGGCCTGTTCTCCGCTGTGGGTCATTGATCGACACGCTGGAGGAGCGCTACTCCGACGACAGCCAGCACTAGATCAGGGAGCCATCCGGCCACCACGGGGTTCAGACGACCGTTCTCACCCAGCGGGAGCGCGGCCGCGCTGATGATGTAGTACCCGATGAGCACCAGGAAGGTTAACCCCAGGCCAATCGACGTCCCCGACCGGTGCGGGCGTAGCCCCACCGGCACCGCCAGCAGGGCGAAAAGCGCGGCCGACAGCGGCACGGCGAGCTTGAAATGGACTTGTGCCACGTACCGGGCGACGTTTTCCCCGCTGCGCTGCAAGACCCGGATATACAGACGCAGTTCCTGGACGCTCATCTCCGACGGGTCTCGTTGCGGGAGGGCGATCTCTTGGGGCGTCTGCGTTAGCCCTACGCGTAACCGGTCAAACTGCGTGACCACGGTGGTGCCTCCGGTGAAGACGTACATCGTACCGTGGCCAAATTCCCACACGCCGCCCTGATACTGGCCCTCCTTCGCCTCGATGACCCTCTTCAGCGCCCCGTCCTCAAATTGATCCACGACGACACCGTCCATGCGCCCCGCGTCTTTGAGCAGGCGGCGGATGAAGTACACAGATTCGATATTGCCTTGGACCTCCCGGAACAAGACGTCGCGCCGCTCGGTGGGCAACGGTCCCTGAAGCGCAATCGCGAAGGCACGACGGTATCGCTCTTCGGCGCGGGGAGCGACTCCCTCATTGAGCGCGAGAGTGAGGACGCTGACCAGGACCCCCGCCGCCACAATTGACACGGCAATGCGCGTCAGGCTGATGCCGCTGGTCCGCATCGCAGTGATTTCCTGCCCATCGCTCAGCCGCCCGATGGCGAGCAGCGAGGCCAAGAGCATCGCCATGGGGAAACTGAACGCGAGAAAGTACGGCAACTTGTACACAAGCAATTGGAACGCGACCGCCAGTGCAGTCCCCTGTTGCAAGACCAGCCGCGCCAGGAAAAAGAGGTGATTGACAAGCAGCAGCGTGGTGAAGATGGCCACCCCGAACGCAAAGAGATCCCGGAGGTGGCGCCACAAGTACCGGTCGAGTAGCGGGATGGCCATTAGGCTTGTGACCGCGCCGCAGGTAGGCCGGATGACGCACTAGAGTTCAAAGCGCTCTCCCAGGAAGACTCGGCGCACTTCGGGGTCGGCGAGGATTTGATCGGGTTTCCCTTCGAGGAGTATGCGCCCTTGGTGAATCACAGTGGCACGGTCTGTGATGGCCAACGTGTCTCGCACGTTGTGATCGGTGATCACAATGCCCAACCCCCGCTCTTTGAGGTAACGGACGACATCCTGCAGTTCAGACACCGAGCGGGGATCGACACCGGTGAAAGGCTCATCCAACAATACGTAGGAGGGATTCATGGCCAAGACTCTCGCGATTTCCACGCGACGCCGCTCCCCCCCCGAGAGCGTTATTCCGCGTTGAACCCGCACGGTAGTCAAGCCGAACTCGGTGAGGAGACGCTCGAGCACCTCCTGGCGCTTCGCGCGGAGGGTCCCATTGGCCTCCAGGACCATCAGGATGTTTTCCTCTACGGTCAGGCCACGGAAAACCGAGGGGTCCTGCGAGAGGTACCCGATCCCTCGACGAGCGCGTTCGTGTACCGCGAGCGCGGTGAGAGGCGCCTCGTCGAGAAACACGGTCCCTCCATCTGGCCGCAGGAGCCCCACGATCATGTAAAAGGTCGTGGTTTTCCCCGCACCATTGGGGCCAAGCAGGCCGACGGTCTCGCCCCGTTCGACCTGGAGGGACACGTCGCTGACTACCGTGCGTGCCCCGTACCGCTTCACGAGGTTGCGGGCCACCAACATACGTTAGGGTACTCCAAGAGGGAGGAGAGACGCCGACCGGCGAGCCCCCACGCGAGCGTGACGCGAGAACCTAGTCACCTTACGGTTGCGCGACGACGTGGACGCCCCCAGACGCGGTCACGCGCCGGGTCCGGACATCCACCGCGATGCGACTCGCCGAAAAGACATTCGCCGTCAGGCGCAGCGTCGCCCGGCCAGAAAGCTCCAGGGTGCTAGCCTGCTGATTCAGCACGGCGCGTGCGGCGCGGCCCTCAAAGTCGCGTCCCGTCATGAGGACGTTCCCATCAGCGACCAGTTCCTGGCGCGGCAGAAACACTTCCACGCGGTCGGCGCGCAGCGTGCCGTCGTCGGTCTCGGCCGTCGCCCCACCTGTGGCGAGAGCGTGCGCGGTCGTGTCCTCATAAGTGATTTGCTCCGCGGTCACGGTACCGCGTCGGTGGGTCAGGACTGCTCTGCCTGATGCCGTTGTCTCACCCGATTTCCCGGAGATTTCGACTCGGGAGGCTGCCAGCCGCACCTGTTCGGGCCCGTGGTAGACGGCATTCACGTCGCCCTCCGCCACGGCTTGCTGGCGCAGCACCCATACCGCGACCGTACCCGCAAACACCTCGACAACGTTGTCTCGGTACAACACGCTGCTACTCGCCGACACCAGCTGTTGCTTCGTGTCGTAGCGCACCAAATCCGCGCGCACGACGATCGGACCCCGCGTGATCACCACCGGCTGCCCTTGCAATACCCAGACGCCGCTGGCGTCGTCAAACTCTACGAGGGTCGCCCCCGTGATCTCGACCTGCGACTGAGGAACTGAGGCGCCTTGGGCGAGCACAGGCACCGCAGCGAGCACGGCCCATACCAGCACAAGGGCAACCGCAACCCTCTGTATCCTACGGAGCGACGACAATCGCCACATGTCCTTCAAAGGTCACCTGCTCCAGCGCGGAGTCGGCGCGCACGCTGTCTGCCCGAACGGTCAGGCCAGGTTGAACCAGCACAATCCGGCCACGGGCCGTCAATCGGGAACCGGCCACCCACTGGATGGTTTCCGCTTCCAACTTCCGACCGTCGACGACGGTCCCGATCACGCCCCCCGCGAGTTCCACGGTGTTGGACTTACTGGCGTAGGTGGCCCGGGGCGCGACCAGGTGGACTTGCTGCTTCCCGCCGTGGTAGAGCCAGCCCGTCACGCCCGTTAACACCATCAGGCTGCGGTCTCTGTCCAGTTGCACGGACTGCGCCTGCAATTCCCACTGCAACCGCCCGGCGTCATCCGCTCCCGCCAAGTGTGTCCCCTGAATGTCCACAAACGGTGAAAAGGGGGCCTCGGCGGCCAGCGCAGGATCGAGCCCGAACACGCTCGCACAGCACCACATCGCGACCGCGATCCCTCTGGCCGCAATCTGTGCACGCACTTCCCCGCCGTCCCGCATCACGATGTCCACTCGATCTCCGAGTGTTGCAAGCCTGTGCAATCGACGCGTGTATTTTTCATCTTACCTTAGGCCCCGCCCATCCGCTCAGCGATCTGTGCCTGCCTCAAGGTCGAGAGGACTTCCCGTGCCGCGCGCGTGGCCGCGCCAGGAATCCCCAGTGAGGTCGCCACCTCGTGCAAGGCTGTCTTCATGGCCGTACGGCGCTGCGGATCGGCCAGCAGGTCGGCAACCGTCTGCGCGATCGCCTTCGGGGTCATCCGCCCCTGCAAATACTCGGGAACGATCTCGGCATCTGCAAGAATATTGGGGAGCGCGGCGTAGCGGACGCTGACAATGCGTCTGGCGATCACCCAGCTCAGCCAGGGAAGACGATACACCGCCACCATCGGGATTCCCAGGACGGCCGCCTCTAGCGTCGCCGTCCCGGTCGCCACGATCAACACGGTACACAGCGCCATCGCGTCGTAAATTTCTGTCACCACACGCACCGGTAACCCTGAGGCTTTCACGGAGGGCCTCACCAGATCTGCTAACTCGGCGAGTGGAGCGGGCAGTATAAACCAGAGGTCGGGCCTCTGGTGATAGAGCAAGTCGGCGGCAGCGAGTAGGATCGGCAAGTGCGAGCGGATTTCCTGGGCGCGGCTACCCGGCATCAGGCCGACAACGGGGGCGGCGGCGGGAATTCCGAAATGCTGGCGCGCCCGGGTCCCATCCATCGACGGACGAACCGTGTCGACGACCGGGTGCCCGACAAACACCACATCTGCCCCTGCAGCAGCGTAGGCGGCCGCCTCGGGCCGCAGCGTCGCCAACAGTCGCATCTTGACGCGAGCGACCTTTGCCGCTCGATTCCCCCGGCGCACCGACACCATTGGCGGGAAGTAATACACGATGGGCACGGATCCCCCGAGCTGTTCGGCCAGCCGGAAATTAAACGCTGCAAAGTCAACGAGCACGAGCACGGTCGGATAGGTGCGCCGGATGAGTTGTTCGACTTGGCGCAGGCGGCGCAAGTGTGTACGCAGGTGCAGCAGCGGATCGACGTGGCCGATCGCACTCCACGCAACGCTGTCGATCATGACGTTGACGCCGGCAGACGCCATGCGCGGTCCCCCCACCCCCAACAGCGCAACGCTGGGATCCAGGTGGTGAATCTCCCCAGCAAGAGAGGCGGCCGCCGTGTCGCCAGACACCTCTCCAGCCACAATGAACACGCTTGGAACAGACGGGTGCGGGGTGTGGACATCGGCCAGCGGCGCGTTTTCTACGACGCGGGAACTTCCAGGTGGTAGGGTCACGGGCGCTAAGGGAGTGCGCGCTTTGGTGGACACCCTCTCTCCGTCACCCTCCCGTCTCCGACGGGCGTGGCCGGAGACTCGACAGAGAGGCGACATCGACTCCCACGATCGCGAGCTCAGCTTGGTCGGCTGTGGCCAGGGCTTGGGAACGCTCGAGCAGCAACGTCTTGCCCGCCTCCACGGCAAGTACCGAAGCGTGAAGCTCGGTGAGCAAGGCGATGGTTTGCGCACCGATCGTCGGCAGATCAAACCGCGCGTCCTGCTTCGGACGCGCCGCCTTGACAACGATAGCACCACTCGCCATCGCGCCCCCTCGGCGGATCGTCGCATCTGTCCCTTCGGCAGCCTCGACGGCGAGGATCACGCCGCGCTTGAGCACCACCGTCTGCCCGACGTCCTGCGCAGCGAGGACTCGCGCCACGGTCATCCCCAGCACGACGTCATCCCATTCATCATCTGTCGGCGCACGGCGGCTCAGCACCCCGGGGGAGACTGCGAGATCCGGAACAAACTCCAGCGGGCTAATGACCTCGAGTCCCAACTCCCGCATGCGCGCAGTGAGGTGGGTGAACACGACCTGGTCGCGACGATCACGCAGCTCCCCCATCGAGCGTTGGTAAAGCGCGTCCCCCTGCTTCAGCAGGTCCGTCCGGGCAACTCCCCCCGCCACCAGTACGCGCGTAGCCCCATGCCGCCGCAGGGCGACGATCGCCTCTGCCAGCTGCCCAAACTGAACCTGGTAGATGTGATCGGCCAAACGATCGAGGGCAGCGTCCGCCCCCTCCAACGCGACGCACACCAACAGGTGTCGTCGGGCTTTCACGGCGGTGGCCAGCTCGACCGGGAGGGAGCCGCGTCCGGCGATGAGCCCGGTGACCTCCTGACCGCGGGGGCCAGCGTCACTCAGCATCGCGCTCGTGCGCCCACTGGATAATTCCGCGCTTTTCACTGCCGCGAATGAACGCGACCATCTCCTGCACGTAGGGGTCGCTCCCCAATTCGGCCTCCATGCGCGTGAGTGCGGTCGACACTGCTAGCCCCGACCGATAGAGCAGCCCGAAGGCGCGCTTGAGCATCGTCCGGTGCTTGAGCGGCAGCCCGGCGCGAGTCAGTCCCACCGCGTTGAGACCATAGGCCCGCGCCGGCGCGCCGAAGGCGAGCACGAACGGGGGCACGTCCTGACGGACGATCGACCCCCCGCCGACCATGACCAAGCGCCCGAAACGGACGAACTGGTGCACTCCCACCTGACCGCCCAGGTTCGCCTTGTCCTGCACGATTACGTGTCCCGCCAACTTCGCGCCGCTCGTGATGATGGTCCCCGAGGTGATCTGGCAGTTGTGGCCGATGTGCACGTACGACATGAGGTAATTGTCGTCACCGATCTCCGTCGCCGCATCTTCGCCGTAGGCTCGATTCACCGTCACGTACTCGCGGAAAATGTTCCGGTGGCCGATACGGACAAAGCTGCGTTCCCCTACAAAGGCCCGGTGCTGCGGTTCTTCGCCCA
>DASWFZ010000134.1:0-1939 GCA_036393975.1 bacterium
ATCCAGCGCGGGTGGCTCTCCCCCCAGGCGATGCACACTGGAGCGTTGGTCCTGTTTGCGTGCGGTGCGGTGGCGGGGGCTGCGATCATTGCCGTCCGTGGGCCGGTCATTTTGCTGCTGGGGGTGCTCAGCGTCGCTGCGGGATATGCGTACACTGGGGGTCCACTGCCCCTGGGCTACCTCGGATTGGGCGACCTTGTCGTCTTCATCTTTATGGGCGGGGTCATCACGGTCGGCAGCTATTTCGTGCAAACCGGCGGGATCTCTGCGGCGGCTGTGTGGGCAGCTCTGCCTATCGCGGCCCTGGTCGATGCCATCCTCGTCGCTAACAACTTGCGGGATCTCGAGGGCGATTGCGCGCAGGGCAAACGCACGCTGGCCGTTGTCCTGGGCGCGACGGCAACGCGCACCCACTACCTTGCACTCGTGGTCGGCGCCTATGCCGCCGTGGCTGCCGGCGTCGTCCTGCGGGGGCTGCCCGTCTGGGCGCTTGCGACTCTGCTAACGATCCCGTTCGCCCGGCGGACCTGGGAGGCGGTTCGGTCTGAACAGGATCCCCTAAGGATGACTGTGGAGGGGATCAGGGGAACCGCGCGGTTGCACCAGTCTGTGGGGCTGCTGCTGGCGGTGGCGTTTGTGGTGTCCCGATTCTTGTAGGGGCTGGTCACGCGCGGTGATATCCTTCGTCCTCAGGGGACGATCCCGCAAAGGCCTGACCGTTAGACGATGTGCACTGTTCGTGCGAGGCGGCTGAGGATTTCAACACCACGCGCGGTGACGACGACAATCTCCTCGAGGCGCACCCCAAATTCTCCCGGTAAGTAGATCCCCGGCTCCACGCTGAACGTCATCCCCTCCTCGAGCAGGAGTTCATTCGTGTGCGTGATCGACGGCGGCTCGTGTTCGGACAGTCCGATCCCGTGGCCGGTCCGGTGGACAAAGTTCGGCCCGTATCCGGCGCGCTCGATCACCCCCCGGGCGGCGAGATCGACCGCCTTCGCCGGGACACCGGGTTTGATCGTCGCGAGCGCCGCCGCAACGGCCTCATCCACGATTGTGTGGATTTCCTGGTAGTGTGCCGTGGGCTTCCCCAGATAGACCATGCGCGTGATGTCCGAGCAGTAGTGGTCGACACGGCTGCCCAGGTCGAACAACACCGGCTCTCCAGGTTTCGTCTGCCGCGTGCTGGTGTGATGGTGGGGGAAGGCGCTATTGGGCCCACTGCCGACGATCGCAAATGTCACCTGGGCGGCGCCTGCGGCGCGAAACCCCGCCTCCGCCGCCGATGCTAGTTCCGCTTCGGTGACGCCGGGGCGGCACGCGCGCCACGCCGCTTGCACTGCGGCATCTGCGGTGGCCGCGGCGCGGCGAAGTGCCTCGATTTCCGAGCGCGTCTTTCGCATACGGAGCGGGGCCAGTACCGAGGAGGCCGGAACGAACTCCGCCTCGCGCCACTGCTGCTGTAGCAAGAGCACGGCGTCGGCCCGCATCGTGTCACTCACACCGACGCGCCGACGTGACCCGAAGCGCTTGCGCGCCTCGATGACGGCCCGGCCCGGCCCGTCCGCATCCGTATAGGTTAACAGGGGGTTGGAGACGTATGAGGCCGATTGCTTCGCATTGACCTCTGGGACGAGGAATACGACCGCCTCCGTGGTGAGGAACAGATAACAGGGGCGCTCATCGGCGTGCGGGGAAAAGTCGAGAAGGTACTGCAAATCATCGCCGGGGGGGATCGCCAACAGGTTGATCGTCTGCTGGACCATGGCGTCTCGTACCCGGTCAAGACGGTGCTGGGAATCCATCTAGCAACCCTCCATTGGCTCTGCAGGGAAAAATGTCAACGAAAGTCTCGCCGCGCAGGGACAATTAGGTCTACAGACTGCATTCTGGACCGCACCCAGCGTATCAGGAAGAGAAGGAGAGGGCTATACGAAAC
>DASWFZ010000135.1:0-9958 GCA_036393975.1 bacterium
AGGACAGGGATCAAGAACAACGTCAAGAACGTCGACACTGACAGACCTCCGATGACCGCACGGGCGAGTGGTGTATTGGTCTCGCTGCCTTCGCCTAACCCCAGCGCCATCGGAGCCAGCCCGAGGATGGTCGCCAGCGCGGTCATCAGAATCGGCCGCAGCCGCCGTCGCCCTGCTTCGAGCACGGCGTCACGGGGCGTCAGTCCCTGCTGTTGCAGCCGATTCGAGTAGTCGACCAACAGGATCCCGTTGCTCACCACGATCCCCACCATGGTGATCACGCCCATGAAGGACATGATCGACAGGGTCACGTGGGTGAGGAGCAGCATCCAGATCACCCCAATCAGTCCCAGCGGCACCGTGAACATAATCACTAACGGGTCCACCAGCGACTGAAACTGCGAGGCCATGATCATGTAGACAAGCATCAGGGCCAGCGCACTGGCCAGGCCCAGGCTGCCGAACGCGCTTTGTTGCTGCTCCGTCTGCCCCGCGAGATGGTAGGTGAACCCGGACGGCCACGCGATGCGGTCGAGCCGCTGGGCGATCTCGGTCGACACCGCACCCAGCGGCCGGTCGACCACGTTCGCGGTCACATCGATCACCCGCTGCTGGTTCTTGCGGTTGATCTGCAGCGGCTCGCTGCCCAACGAGACGGTGGCCACTTCGCGCAGGAGAATCGCCGTCCGGCCCGCAGACTGTCCGCCAACTGCAACCGGATCTGCCAGCGTCAGCAGCGGCACGTTATTCAGATCTTCCGGATGCGTGCGGTACCGGTCCATCAACCGCGTCACAATCCCGTACTGCGCCCCCGTCTGAGGGTCGATCAATTGGCTCGCCGTCCCCACATTGCCCGACATGGCCATGGTAATCGCGCGCGCAACGTCTGTCGTTGAGAGCTTGAGCAGGGCCGCCTTCTGGGTGTCGACCTGCACGGTGAATGCGGGATACTGCCCGCGGGGGACGACGCGCACGTCAGCGGTCCCCGGCGTCTGGGCCACGGCGGCGGCGACCTGGGTGGCGAGCGGCTGGGCGAGGGTCTGATCGTAGCCCAGGACCTGCACGTCGATCGGGGCCGCCGCGCCGATATTCACGATGTTGCGCTGGAGCCCACCGACTGAGACGAAGTACTGCACCCCGGGGAACTTCCCGTCTAGCGCCCGGCGGACCCGGGCGGCCAGCTCGTCCGTTGACGCCTGCCGTGCCGCCGGTGGAATCAGGCGAACGTTGACCTGCGCGTAATTGGACCCGGCGTTGCCTCCAAATGCGAATCCCCCCGCCGCCCCAGCGTTCGTGGTCATCGTGTTGATGTACTGGCGTGGGACGACCTGCTGGATAATCTGTGCGACGTTTTCCGCCGTGGCGGAGGTGACTTGGACGGCTGTGCCCTGCGGCTCTTGCACCTGGACCTCAATCTGGCTCTCGTCGGTGGCCGGGAAGAACTCGGAACCGATGAAGCGTGCGGCGGCTAGCGAGACGACGAGGAGGGCGGTGATGCTGAGGACGACCCGGCGGGGGCGCCGCAGTGCCACGTCGAGGATCCGCTGGTACCCGGTGTCCAGGCGACTCATCAGATCCTCGCTCGACCGCTCCAGGCGAGCCATGACTCGCCCCACCGCACTGCGGGGCTCGTCAGGCTCCCCATCTGGCTTGCGCGCGCGGAGGAGCCGCAGGCTCAAGACCGGATCGACGGTCATCGAGACCAGGTAGGAGGCGGACATCGCGAACACGATGGTGAGAGACATCGGCACGAAGAGCCGACGGGCGACCCCGGTCAAGAACACGACGGGGAAGAAGACGGCCACGGTCGTCGCCGTCGAGGCGAAGACTGCCGTCCCTACCTCGTGCGTCGCGTCTAAGACTGCCTGCAGCACCGAGATGCCCGGGCGCGCCAGGTGCCGGGTGATATTCTCCCGCACCACGATCGCGTCGTCGACTAAGCGGCCGATCGCCAAGGTAAGCCCGCCCAGCGTGAACACATTTAGGGTCTGGCCCGTGAAGTAGAGCAGGATCAGCGCAGTGGCTACCGACAGCGGCAGGCCGATGCCGATAATGAACAGGTTCCAAAGGTTGGGGAGAAAGACCAGGATCACGACGAAGGTCAAGAACCCTCCGATCAGCGCTTCTCTGGTGAGGCTCTGAATCGCGGCTCGGATGTAGGTGGACTGGTCGAACGCGATGCGCATCGCCACGCCCGGGGGCAACCCGGTCAGGCGCGGGAGGGCCGCACGCAGGGCGTTGACGACCCCGACGATGTTGGCGCTTGGCTGCCGCACCACGCCCATGGTGATCCCCGGCTGCCCGTTCACCTTCACGATCTGCGTCTGGTCTGCGGCGGCGTCTGCCACATCGGCAATGTCGGCAATGTGCACGGCGACCCCATTCTTTGACGTCAACACGACTTGCCGGATGGCCGTCACGTCTCGCAGCAGCGTCGGCACCTTCAACTGGAAGTCGATCTGCGAGTTCCGAAGGCTCCCGGACGGAAGGAGCGCATTGTAACGCCGCACCGCGTTGTCCACGTCCGGCAAGCTCAACCCAACTGCAGCGAGCCGCTGCGGGTCGACGTTGATGTTGAACTGGCGCACCAAGCCTCCGTTCACAAAGGCCGTCGAGACACCGGGCAGCCGCTCCAACTGGGGCTCGATCGTATCCGTGGCAAGCTGGTACAGTTGCCGCGCATCCAGGCCCGGGGCGGACACCACGACCTGGGCCACGGGAATGTTCGAGATGTCAAACTTCAGGACTGAGGGCTGGGTGACGCCGTCGGGCAGGCTCCGAGCAATCCGCTGAACGTTCTGAATAATCTCGACCTCGGGGACGTTGAGGTCAGTCCCCCAGTCGAACCACACCTGGACCGTACTGGCGCCGCGCCGCGAGGTGGACAAGATCTGCTGCACCCCCGCCACCCGCGTGACCGCCTGCTCAAGGGGATAGGTTACAGCGCGCTCCACGTCTTCCGGGGAAGCTCCACTATAGCCCGTGGCCACGGTGATGGCCGGGACGGTGATGTTCGGAAACAGATCCACCGGCAGACGGGCCAACGCAATCTGGCTCAGCACTACCGCCGCGATGCAGACCATGAGCACCAGAATCGGATTGCGGACTGCTGCGCGTGTTAGGAACATCGGCCGCTCACCGTTGCGCCGGCGCCGTTCTCACCGGGCCGCCTTCGCGGACCATTTCGGTTCCGCGAAACACAATGACCTCATCCGGACTCACGCCTCCGGTAATCTCCACCATCGAGGCGGTCGTCGCCCCGGTCATCACCGCCCGCCGGGATACCTTGCCATCTGCCACGACCCACACGAATTGCTGATCGCCCACCGTCGTGAGCGCCGACAGCGGCACCACGTATGCCCGGCGCAGGGCCCCTGTCAGGCGCACCCGCGCATACATCCCGGGCCGCACGGCGTGGTCGGCGTTCTCTAGGTCGATCTCCACCTGCACCGTCCGCGTATCCGGATCAACCCCGCCGGCAATCCGCGTCACAGCGCCGAGGAAGGTGCGGCCGGGAAAAGCATCCACACCGATCTCCGCGAGCATGCCCCGGCGGATGGCACTCATGTCCGCCTCGGTCACGTTCACGAGGACCGCGACGTTGTCGAGATCGGCAATCGAGAGAATCGGGGTGCCGCCACTGGGGGTCACGTAGGCGCCGGGATCGAGCGTCCGACTCACTACGATGCCAGACCATGGCGCCCGGATAGTGGCGCTCGCCTGGGCCAGCTTGGCGCTTTGCAACGCGGCATCAGCTCCATCGATCTCCGCTTGGGCCGCGCTCACCTGCGATTCGGCCGCATCGAGGTTGGCTCGTGTAGTCTGGAGATCGCCTGTGGCGTTGTCGACCGCCTGCTGCGAGATGAGGCCGTCTTGGAGGAGGCCCGATACCCGGGTGAAGTTTGCCTGAGCCACGGTGAGTTGGGCCTTCGCGCGACCGACAGCCGCCCGGGCGTTCAAGAGGTCAGCATCCGCCCGGCGGCGAGCAGCGATTGCGCTGAGAACCTGCGCGTCAAGTTGGGAGTGCTCCACCACGGCGACGACTTGATCGGGGAGCACGAGGTCGCCAGGCCTGACCGTCACGGTTTCCAAGTAACCAGCCACTTTCGAGACCACCGCAGTGCCGCGCAACGAGATCACAGACGCCGTCAGGGACAGCGTCAACGGGAGCTGGGTGGGCACGAGCCGGCCGACGGCAACCGTCGGACCGAGGATCTGAGTACCTCCAGACACCTGAGCACCTGTAAGCTGCAGTCTCTGTGCGGTTTGCGCCTCTCGAGAACGCACCAGGGCTGCCGCCGCTACGGCGGCGAGCAACACGATGCCCGCGGCCATCCACCAGGTTCTCCGTCGCTTCACGGACTTGAGCTCCCTCGTCCTACAGCCGCCCGAGGGCGCGGAAGCGAGTGCTCCGGGGGTCGGCGACCGCTGGCGGCAGTTCTGCGCCGCCGCGATGGACTGCCGGAGTTCTCCGCTGCGACAATCCGCGCCAGAGCGTCGTACCCGCGGTGGAGCGCTTCCAACTCATCGGTGTTCATGCGCTGCAGCCAATGCCGGAACCGCGTGCGCCATACGCCCCGCAACCGCTCGTGCAGTTGCTGGCCCTTCTTCGTGAGGCGTACCAGCATACGGCGGCGATCGGTCGGGTCCTCAGTCCGCTGGGCGAGTCCGCCCTGGACGAGGCGGTCGACCAACTGGCTGGCGGTTGGTTGGCTGATCTTCAAGACGTCGGCGATCTGAGTAATCGTGGCGGGAGTGTGGTAGGCCAGCGTGCGCAGACCCTTCACCTGAGACATCGTGAGCTCGAGGTCAATCCAGGCCGGTGCGGCGAGCGCGGAGGTCGCCTGAAAGACCGTGGATCGGGCCTTGAGGATTTCGTCGATTAGCTCGGCGCGTTGCTGCATCACGAGCACACCCGGGGGGACGGGCGCCACGTTATCAGACTGCATTGTACTTGTCAATATATTCGATCATTTCACACTATCTCCCGACCGTCGTCCGGGGAGGAGGCGGCACGCCCCCCGGCTCTCCTGGGGCCAAGGTTACCCGGAATGATGTGGTGCCATGGCGCGTTGGGCGGGGAAGGTGCATCGCCCCAGCACGCGAAGCGTGATGCACCGACCGAGAGGGATGTGAGCCGTCCATGAGCGAGCAGAGGAAGCAGTTGGAGGGGATTCACCACGTCACCGCGATCGCCGGTGATCCGCAAGAGAACGTCGATTTCTATATCGGCATCCTGGGTCTGCGCCTGGTCAAACGCTCCGTGAACCAAGACGATCCGGGGACCTATCACCTCTTCTATGCAGACGCCGTCGGGACCCCAGGAACGGATCTGACCTTTTTCACGTGGCCCGGAGCACGCCATGGGCGAACGGGAGCGGGTCAGGCCGTAACAGTGTCGCTCGCGGTTCCTCCCGACGCGCTGTCGTACTGGACGAACCGGTTCGCCGAACACCGCATCGCCTTTGAAGGTCCTCAGCGGCGATTCGACGAGGACGTACTTGCGTTTTCGGACGTGCACGGTCTGGCCGTCGAACTCGTAGCCGCTCCTGACGCCCTGGCGCGCCGGTGGCAGTACTGGGCGGATGGACCGGTGCCTGCCGAATACGCCATCCGAGGCATCCATGGGGTCACCGTGCAAGAACGCGCGGAAACGCCGACGATGCCCTTTCTCACCGTGCCCCTCGGATTTCATTTGACGAATGAGACCAACCAGCGGAAGCGCTTTACCGTCGGCACGGGAGGATCCGGAGCACATCTGGACGTGATCGTGGACCCGACCACCCCCCGCGGGCAGGTCGCGGTCGGCACGATCCATCACGTGGCGTGGCGGACACCTGACGACGACCAGCAGCGTCACTGGTGGCAAGAGATCCAGGGGCTGGGTGTGTCCATCAGCGAGATCATCGATCGATTCTGGTTCCACTCGATCTACTTCCGCGAGCCCGGCGGTGTGCTCTTTGAGATCGCCACCGACGGGCCGGGGTTCAGCGTCGACGAAGCGACAGACGATCTCGGGACGCGGCTCGTGCTGCCCCCCCGTGGCTGGAGCCCCGGCGCGCACAGATTGAACGCGCGCTGCCCCCGATTGACCTCTCCCGGGCACTCCGAGAGGTGCGCACGGGAGCGCGCGCCTGACCTCGGGCTGCACGCCGCCGCACGATGGCGAGCGGCCTGCCTACCCTTTCGCGGGTGATGCCGGCAGCTGCACGATGAACCGGCTGCCCCCGGAGGGGCGATTCTCGGCGCGCACGCTGCCTCCGTGAACCTCGACCAACAGCTTCACGACCGCCAATCCCATCCCGGTTCCCCCGCTGGCCCGCGACCGGGACGGGTCGACCCGGTAGAACGGTTCGAAGATGCGGGAGAGATCCTCAGCGGGAATCCCCGGGCCGTCGTCCTCTACTTCTACTGTCACCCACCGGTCCTGGTCGACTGTCGCTCCCCTCACGATCACCGTCACCTGCCCACCGGGGGGCGTGAACCGCACGGCATTGTGCAACAGGTTCTGCACAACTTGCCGCAGCCGATCGGGATCCACGGCGGCGGTCGTCTCCCCCTCCACACGCACGCTGGTCGAGACCTTGCGCTCGTCGGTCCACACCTTCATCGCGTCCACCGACTCTTGACACAGGACCGCGAGGTCGACGGACCGCCGGCGAAGGCTCAACTGCCGGGCGTCGGCTAGGCTGAGATCGCGGAGATCAGTAATGAGTTGACTGAGCAGTGCGCTCTGGGTGTGCAAAGTGGCAATGAGATCCGGCGTTGGCGCGCGGACTCCATCTAGCATCGCTTCCAGATTCCCTTCGATGATGGCTAGCGGTGTCCGCAGCTCGTGCGCGATGGCCGCGAGCAACTCTTGACGTTGTCGTTCACTCTCCCGCAGGCGGTGGGCCATGGAGTTGAACGCACTCGCGACGTCTTCGAGCTCGCCCACTCCGCGGGGGCCGACCTCTTGCTGAAAATCACCACCGGCGACTCGTGTCACCGCGTCGTGCAGTTCCTGTAGGGGGTGTGACAGTCGCCGGGCGAGCACAAGACCAACGGCGACGGCAAGCAGTCCGGCAGTCCCGCCCGCCAACCAGAGCGATCGATTGAAGTCGGCTTGAAACAGTCGCTGCGAGAGGACAAACAGCGGGGGATTAATGGCACGAAAGAATCCCTCGCGCACCATGACAGGCTGATCAGCGAGCCACGGCACGTCCCCCCGTCGAATCCGTTCGTGGATTTCGGTAATTTCCCAGGCGTTGATCTCCCGCGCCCAAAAGGCGACCACGGCGACGGAGAGGAATGCGACGGCAACAAACGCGAGGGAGAGCTGGACGCGCAGCGACTGCGAGCGCGGCGGCGGGTTACCCATTGACGGCGGAGGCGAACTTGTATCCGGCCCCGTACGCAGTCAGGATGAACTGTGGCTCCCGCGGATTGGGTTCGACTTTCTGGCGCAGGTTCTTGACGTGCGCATCGACGGTACGCTCAAACCCTTCAAACGCATAGCCATAGATGCGGTCGATCAACTGCAGCCGCGTAAAGACCTGCCCCGGATGGCTCGCCAGGACTTCCAGCAGTCGCCACTCCGTGGGCGTCAGGTGACACGACTCTCCACCTCGTCGCGCGTCCCGCCCGCGAAAGTCAACGGTGAAGTCGCCGAGCTGAAGAACATCCCGGCCTTCATGACGATTGCGGCGGAGAACCGCCCGGACGCGGGCGACAACTTCACGGGGGCTGAACGGCTTCGTGACATAGTCATCCGCCCCAAGCTCCAGCCCGCGGATCTTGTCGTCCTCACGATCGCGCGCGGTCAGCATGATAATCGGAATGGGCATCAGCGCCCGGATCCGGCGGGATACTTCCCAGCCGTCCAGGTGGGGCAGCATCAAGTCCAAGACGACGAGGTCAGGCGAGGCGGCCTCCACCGCACGGAGGGCCGCCTCGCCATCGGCCGCGACGATCACACGATGACCATCCCGCTCCAGGTACGACTGCAGCAAGCTGGCGATCTCTTGCTCATCATCAACAACGAGCACTGTGGTCACGCGCACTCCCTTTCCCGCTATCCTGCGTGTCCATTGCGCCATGGAAACGGCCCGAGGGGCCGTTGGTGGCACTACGGCCGCACTCCGAGCGTCAGCGTGACCTCGACGCGATTCGCATCCCGTCGCACCCCGAGGCGCACGCTCTGCCCCGGCTGATGTTGACCAACCGCGGACAGCAACTCCTCCCATGTATGAATCGCAGTCCCCGCAAAGTCCACGACCGTATCGCCCGGACGTAACCCGGCCGCCGCGGCAGGGCTGTCGGGGATCACCTGCCGAATTGCGGCGCCCTGGTCGGGCGCAGTCGCCGAACGGCCCTGAGGACCTGCAATCCCGATCCATGCCCGTTCGACTTTCGCCCCTTGGCGCAGCTGCGGAAGAGCACCCCGGATTGCATCTTGGGACACGGCCAGCCCCGCGCGACCGTTCGCGCCGTCGATGGACGCCGCCACGACCAACCCCACCACTTGGCCTCGACTATTCAGCACCGGACCTCCCGACTCACCTGGTCGCACCACCGCGCTGAACTGGATGAAAATGTCGCGGACCAGTCCCGGCAGGCTAGTGCCGGTGGCCACGACCTCCCCGGTCGTCACGACACCCGGTTGGCCCCGGGGAGCGCCGACCACAAACACGGTCTCCCCCACACGAGCGGCCCCGTCTGCCAGAGAGAGTATCGGTAGCGGGGATGAGGCAGTCACACGCAGGACTGCTAAGTCACGCGTGGCGTCGTAGCCGACCACCTGTGCGTCTAGGGGGCCCATTGAGGGCAGGGCCACTTGGACCTGCTGCGCGTGGCGGACCACATGCGCCGCGGTCAACAGCCACCCCTGCGGATCAATTACGAATGCGGTCCCCGTGACTTGTCGCGGCCCCGATGAGCCGCGCACCACGGCCACGGCCGGGGCGGCTTGTTGGAGAATGGCTTGGGAATCCACGGCCGGGGCTGCAGTGGCCTGGGGGGAGACCGCCGCCGCACCAACGGCGAGCAGCAAGACCATCGGTGCGAGCAGCCCCGACCGGGAGACTCGATTTCGAATCATTGCGAACACGTCCATCATCTATTCATCTCCTTAGAATCAACTAAACACGATCTTGAGCATGCGATCATCATGCGGACGGGGCGTTCCCCGTCCGTCGGTGTTGTTAGTGAGCAGATACAATGTTCCGTCTGGCCCCTCAAAGACGTCCCGGAGTCGACCTAGATCATCGCGGAAGTACACTTCCTGACTGCGCACCTGCGTGAACCCTGCCCCAGTCAGCAGCAGTCGGCGTAACGACGCCCCGCGCAGTTCGGCGACAAGCACGCTACCTTGCCACGGCCCCCGGGATGGCACGAGGATCCCTGAGGGGGCCCAGGTGTCGCTGACTCCGCTGTCGGCTATCGGATCGACGAATCTCGGGTCCCCGGCCCGTCCGGCCACGACCGGCCAGCCGTAATTGTTACCCGCCTTGATGACGTTCACTTTGTCGCGGCAGCACAGCCCAAACTCGCCCGTCGGCCCGTGCTCTGACGCGTACATCGTCGTCGCCTGCGGGTGCCAGGTCAGCCCCTGCGCATTGCGGTGACCGAATGAGAACACTGGGGAGCCCGCAAAGGGATTATCCGCAGGGATCGTGCCATCGGGGTTAATCCGCAGGATCTTTCCTCCCAAGGCCGCGCGATCCTGAGCCTGCGAAGGTTGCCGGGCATCGCCCGTGGTGACGTAGAGTTTTCCGTCCGGTCCGAACTTGATCCGGCCTCCATCGTGAACGACTGCGCCGGGAATCTGATCGAGAATCACGCGGTCGATTTCTCCTCGCCCATTCTGATCGATCAACCGTGTGACGCGGTTCCACAAGCGACCGTCCGCCTGATAGGTGTAGTAGACATACACGAACTTGCTGCGGGTAAAATCAGGCGCGAGCGCCAGCCCCAGCAG
>DASWFZ010000136.1:0-17007 GCA_036393975.1 bacterium
TGAACCCCTCTCCAATCTCGATGCGAACCTGAGAGAACAGATGCGTTTCGAGATCCGGCGCATCCACAAGGAAACCGGGATCACGATGGTCTACGTCACCCACGATCAAGGGGAAGCGATGGTCATCGCGGACCGCATCGCGGTGATGAACGGTGGGCAGATCGAGCAAGTCGGGACGCCGCGGGACATTTATGAATCCCCGCAGTCACGCTTCGTCGCCTCGTTTATTGGACAGGCAAACTGCTTACCGGGACACCTCGTGGCACCGGGCGTCGTCCGCTGCGGGGAGCTCCACTTCCGCACTGATGAAGGGAGTGCCTTTCGCCCTGGCGATGCGGTGATGCTGTGTGTCCGGCCTCACGCCGTGCAGGTTCGCCCCGGAGGCCGTCCCCCAGCCGGCGATAACAACGGGGTGAGCGGGCAACTCGTGCAGCAGGCGTACCTGGGCGATCTGCAGGATCTCCGCATTGCCTTGCCGGGCGGCCTCCAAGTGCGTGCGCTAGCGCCAAGCGGACAACACTATCAGATCGGTGACGAGGTCGTGGTACATCTACCGCAAGAGGCCTGTCGACTGGTTCGGCCCTAGGAGAGTCCGTCAGGTTCTGTACGCCCTCGCCCACGATTTCTCCATTCGGAGAGACCCTGCAAAGTATTGGCGAAGACCTGTGCCAGGCGCGCCTGGAGAGACTTGAACCCGCGACCTTCAGCTCCCGAGGCCCACGTTCACCCTGGCCGAAACGACGGGCGATTTTGCGCTCTGGATCGTGTGCCACGGGTCCGACGCTACGGGAGATACCGCAGTCGATATTCGGCTACGGCCTCTCCATCCCAGAAACTAGGCGGCGGGCAGCGCTCCTCGGCTTCGCCGACTCCATTAGTGTTGACCAAAGTGGACACTTTAGTATATACTCCTGGGAGAGGTGGCCGGATCATGGCGAAGGTTGTCGGAGTTAAGGAAGCGCATCAGCAACTGACCAGACTAATCCGCGCGGCCGAGGATGGTGAACAGATCGTCATTACCCGCCATGGAACACCATCTGCCGTGCTCCTGGGTGCCCGAGAGTATAACAGTCTTATGGCCACGCTGGAGGAGATGGCCGACCCCGGCGCATTGCGGGCGTTGCAGGAAGCACAGTCTGACGTGAAAGCTGGGCGACTCTATACCTACGAAGAGGTCTTCGGGCACCCCCCTCTACGAGAGATGCGGAAGAGGCGTTAATGGCGCGCGTCCGGTTCACCCGGCGCGCGCTGCGCGATATCCGGAAGCTTTCCCCGGAGGTGCGACGTCGGATCGAGATCGCGCTCGATGCATTGATCGACGATCCGTTCGCGGGAGATCTCCTACACGGGGACTGGAAGGGGTACTGGAAGCTCCGAGCCGGTGACTATCGGATCATCTACCGAGTCACAAACCACGATACGGTGGAGGTCCAATACGTCCGTCATCGTCGTGAAGCTTATCGCCCCTAGGCCCACCCGATGCTGTATTTCTTCGGCTGCAGAGAAGAGCGAAGGAATCTTTCTTGAGCTTCAATTCAATACCGAAGAAACTAGCTATGCCCGCTATTACTGATGCCTCATCAAGGCGCAACCCCACGGCAGTGAAAACAGTCCAAATCTCCTCCTCTGCACTGCACACAGTACGGCTGGGTCACTCCAAGTAGGACCCGTGTGACGCCAGGAGGAACCCCCATGGGGGTGATGCCCCATGGACGACCCAGAACCGCTCTACGTAACCTGCAAGACATGCGCCCGGCCCGTTCCCACAGGCGTGGGTCTCACTGGCCGGATCTACGAAATTCCCCTCTCGCAAGGTTATGAACTCAAGTGTCCAACCTGCGGGGCCATGACGACGTACACGAAAGCCGAATTCCATATACTGGCTACCTAGCCGTTCTTCGGCCACACCAGCAGGTGCCGGTCGCTTCGGGCCGACACTGAGACATCTGCGCCGTCTTCGCGCATACAGTTCAACATCTCGATCGTCTGCACAACGAACCATGCCTGCGCCGTAGAGATGCCCGGCAGCTCCAAAACCAACGCGCGAATCCGAGGTCTGCCCGGAGGGTGACCTAACGAGGGCAACGTGCGGGTCTGTCAGGCTCCAGGAGCCCGACCCTGGGGCATAAGGAAGATGGAGCTCCAGAAGAGGTTCGTATTTGGACAACCACTGCGAACAGCAACAGCGCCTTGGGGAACGGTCGGGAGGGTGTGCAGATGCAGTCTAGAACGCTTGCCCTTGCCTGTGTCCTAGTGACAACAGCTCTTGCTTCAGCCCAGAATTCTTCGAGTGTCCCCCGTGAGTACGAAGACCTCTACGCAATGCTGGACAGCAAGGTCTCGGCCTTCGACGCCAGGGTCAGCCGAAGTTGGGACGGGCAGAGTTCCGACGTCCAATCCGCCGCCGAACTGCAGGTAGCCAACTGTAACCGCGGGCGCCAACTTCTCAATCCGCTCGCTTTCGAGGGCACAAAGTTAGAACTGACGCGCCTCCAGGGCCTGGGTGTCAACGCCGTGACAATCTGCATAGGCTTCCCGTTGCTGTATCGTCCCTTCTTCGAATTCAACGGCGACCCCGATGACTACGAGCGGTTCATCGACTTCTACCGAAAGCTCTCTGCTGAGGTGCATCGGCGGAACATGAAGCTGATCGTCGAAAGCTCGATCCTCTTCGGGGGCGTGTATTCTCAAGGCTCGGGGTTGAATGTAGTCGAGTATTACAAGAAGCTAAGTGAGCCCGATATTGTGGCGGCGCGTGTGGAGGTAGCGCGGACCATCATTCGCGAGGCGCAGCCCGACTATCTCAACCTCGGCTCCGAGCCCGACACCCAGGGCAAGCTCACTGGACGGCCCGACCTCTCGACGCCCGACGGCTTCTCGCGCATGACTGCCTATCTCGTCGAGCAACTTCGTGCGGCCGGCGTGGGAAAGACACAACTGGGGGCCGGCATCGGCACGTGGCAGAGATTTGGGGAGACGTACCTGAAAGCGCTGTGCGGGACAGGCATCGATTTCGTCGACCTTCACGTCTACCCGGTTAACCGTGACCTGCTCGATAAGTTGATTACCTACACCGACCAAGCACACGCCTGCGGCAAGCCCGTGGCCATTAGTGAGGCATGGCTTCAGAAGCAACGCGATTCCGAATTCACGCAAATCGATGCGGTCTTCGACAACGCGATTTACGCGCGCGACACCTTCAGCTTCTGGAGCCCGCTAGACCAGAAGTTCCTGATGTCACTTGTCAAGTTTGCTCATTGGAAGCGCCTGTCGTACTTGTCGCCGTTCTGGAGCAAGTTCTTCTGGGCATACTTGGATTACGATGAGGTGGGCCGCCTGTCCAAACAGGACCTGATGACCGAATCGGCGAGAGCGTCTGCTGCTGGGATAAGAGACGGTAACGTAACACTCACCGGAGTCGCCTACAAGGCGGCGATTGCGAAACGCTAGAGACGGCCCAAATCACTCGCCTGGAATCACGACGACGCTGCGCTGTCGCCGACCGCGTAGATCCCGGGAATGGACACCGGCAGGCGGCCGTGCGGTGCAGTCTCGCCAAATAGTACGCTCACGGCGGCCCGCACACACGCTGGTCTGTAGCCTACCGCACAGATGTAAGCGTCCACTTCGGGGAACTGGGCCAGTTCATACGGGTCGCGGCAGGCGAGGACGATGACGGGAGCAATGCGCCTTGACAGCAGCCACCGAATCAAGCGGTGTTGGGACGCGTCAGGAAAGTCGAATCCCGCCAGTGGAAACTTTTCGGTCACGACGACAATGGCGCTCGCCCCGGCCAGTGTGTCAGCCTGCCCTTCCCACTCCCCGTCGCGTAGCGCCATGCTGACTGCATCCGGACGGCGCCTGCGGATCTCTGCGGATGCGACGTCTGACGGGTGCTCCACGACATTAGGCCCGATGCCACGCCCGGCCGCCATCCGTCGATACCCATCCGGATCGGTCGCGGACAGCATCACAAGACGCTTGATCCGCCCGACATTCAAAGGGACGATGCCGCCCCGATTCTGCACCAGGACCACCGCATCCGCGGCAACCTTGCGCTCGATCTCCCTGTGCGCCGGTGAGCCAACGGCGTCTGCGGTGGTCCTCGCGTCGGGGGCGGACTGTTCGCCAAGGCTGTAGCGCATCTTGAGCGCAAGGATACGCGCTACTGCGTCGTCGATCCGCGAGAGGGGAACCTGTCCCTTTTTCACGGCGGCCACCAACCCGGTGACCAAGCGCGCTTGCCGGTCCACGTAGTCCCCGGACTCGTCGCCATAGCGTTCCTCAGCCAGGAGCACCATATCGGCTCCGGCCTGCACCGTCTGTATGACGGCATCCAGCGGATGATAGACCCGCCGCACCGCCCCCATATTGAACGAATCCGTCACGATGACCCCAGTAAATCCCATCGCTTCGCGGAGCAGGTCGTGCAGGATCTTGGGTGAAAGCGTCGCTGGCCGCTGCGGATCTAGCGCGGGGAACAGGATATGCGACGTCATGACGATGTCCACACCGGCGTCGATGGCCGCCCGGAAGGGCACAAACTCCCGCCGCTCGAGAACCTGCTGATCGCGATCCACGCGCGCCAGGCCACGGTGGGTATCGGTGGCGGTATCCCCGTGCCCGGGAAAATGTTTGGCTGCCGCGACCACCCCGGCATCATGCAACCCTTCCACGCCCGCGCGCACATGCCGCGCCACCATCTCCGGATCCTCTCCAAAAGAGCGCACCCCAATGATCGGGTTGAGCGGGTTGCTGTTCACATCGGCATCGGGTGCGAGGTCAGCATTGAGGCCAGCGGCGCGCAGTTCCCGACCGAAGACGGCGTACATCGCACGCGTGTCCTCGGGGGACCACGTCGCCCCCAAGCCCATGTTGCCGGGACCAGCGCAGCTGTAGGGGGTGAGGACTGCCCACGCCCCTTCCTGATCCGCCGCCAGTAGCGCCGGGATCCCGGAGCCCGCGCGGGCCAGCGCTTGTAATTCTGCCATCAACGCGGCCGATTGACCGGGATCGATGAAGTTGTCGTTGCTCAGGTAGCACGCCCCGAGATGATGATCACGGAGAAGGGCGGCAGCATTCTTGGCCGTGGAGCCGGCGAACGCCAGCATGAACATCTGGCCTACTTTCTGCTCCAGGGTCATGCCACTGACCGACACATCGGGACGGGACGGCATCGTTTACTGCAGCGCCCCCAGGGCCAGCCCTCGCACGATATAGCGTTGGAAGAAGAGCGCCATCACGATCGGTGGGATCATCGTCACCACTGCAGCCGCAGACATCGCTTCCCACGCCACCTCGTACTGGCCGATGAAAAGCGACAGGACCACGGTAAGGGGTTGGGCGCTTTCGGAGTTGGTGAAAATGAGCGGGATGAGAAACGCGTTCCAGACCGTCAGAAAAGCCACCAGGAACACCGACACGAGTCCCGGGAATGCCACGGGCAGGATGATGGTGCGCAGTGCCCTGAAACGAGACGCGCCGTCGATCAGGGCCGCCTCCTCGATGTCGCGTGGCGTAGCCCGAATGTACGTCTGCATCAGCCACACGTACAGAGGGGCTCCATAGGCTACGAACAGTAAGACCAGGCCGAGCTTCGTGTCGATCAATCCCACCACGCTCATCAGCTGAAACAACGCGATGAGCGAGACCCAGATCGGCAGCGGCACCAGCAGAAGCATCATGAAGAACAAGAAAGAACGCCCCCGAAAGTTCAGCCGGGCAAAGGCGTACCCTGCCAGCGAGGCGAGCAGGCTGAGGAGCGCCGCGGCCAGCAAGGCCACGAGGATACTGTTGCGCACGCCGGAGTAGAGCAGCGTTGCCGATGGCAGGAATCCCCCCGCGCGGTACTTGGGGCCGGTGGTGAAGACATCGATGTAGTTTTGCAGCGTCGGCGACTGTGGGATCCAATGCTTGTAGGGGACGGTGTACAGCTCGATCCGCGTGGAGATGCTGCTGACCACGATCCAGTAGATCGGGGCCAGGCTCCACAGCGCCAGTAGCGCGACAGCCACCCAGAAGAAGATGCGTCTGACCACCCGAGGCAGCATCACTTCACGCGCCCCGCTCATAGAGCATCCGCACAAAAACGTACCCCACGCCCATCGACAGGAGCAGAATCAGGTAGGCCAGAGCGGAGCCCAGTCCAAGATCCAGGTTGCGAAAGACGACTTCGTAATTCAGGATCATCACGGCTTTCGTAAAGGGGTTGATGATCTGACCCGCTGCCCCGCCGGACGTCAAAGACCAGATGACGTCGAAGATTTGGAAGGTGACGATGAACTCCACGGCGAGAACAACGGTGAACGCGGGCAGGAGCATCGGGAACGTCACTGACCGGAAGACCTGCGCCGGCCTTGCCCCGTCGACGCGGGCCGCCTCGACCACGTCCTGGGGGATCGATTGCAGCCCGGCCAGCAGCACCACCATGGCGAAGGGGAACCGGGTCCACACCTGGGCCAGCGCCACCCAGAAGAGCTGCGCAGATGGCGACGCCAGCCAGTGGTGGTAGCCAGTGACGAGGTGCAGCTGATAGAGCAGACCATTGAGCGCGCCGTAGTCCCCGTTCAAGATCCATGACCACATAAAGCCGTTCACCAGCGGGGGTAGCATCCAGGGGATAATCGCGATGGTACGCAGGACCGCCCGGCCGCGGAATTCCTCGTTGAGGATCATCGCGGCGCCCAGACCGATGGCCAGTTCCAGGGGCAAGACCATCAGGACGATCAGCACGGTGCGCCAGACGCTCGCCCAGAACTCCCCCGATCCCAGAGTCTGAGCGTAGTTGCGCAGGCCGATGAAGTGCGCGACGCCTTCCAGCCCCTGGACCCGCGGGTTAGCGTCGGTCAGGCCGAGGAGAAACGTGGAGATGGCGGGGTAATACACAAAAAGGACGAGGAGCAGACCGACCGGCAGGATGGCCAGGTAAGCAGTCCGCTCCTCGCTTCGAATCCGTAACAAAGCCTATTGCTTATACTGGGCCTTCAGTTCATTCCAGCGCTTGGCCACCGCATCCACCGCCGCATCAGACGTGAGCTGGCCCTGGGCAGCCTTCCGGATCGCCTCCGTGACGCTCTGCGTCCACGGGCCCCACCACTTCGCCGTCCGCGGCAGTTGATGCACATACTTGGCCTGCTCCGCCATGACGTCAAAACCCTGGATCGCGCCCTCCGAGTTCAACGCCCGTTGCAGGGAACTGCGGGACGGGACCAGGCCGACGGCCTTGTAGATCGCCCGCAGGTTCTCGGGAGAGACGTACCACTTGATAAACTCCCAGCCCGCATCCTTCTTGCCGGAGAACCGCGACAAGCCGATCGCGGCGTCCAGGCTCCAGGTGTAGTGCTGGTCGGGCATCAGCAGGTACTGGACATCCGGCGCCTGCTTGGAGATTTTGGCGTTGTTCATCACCGCCAGGGAACCCTGCCAGGCCTGATGGTAGACGCCGGTCCCACCCATGAAGACGTCATGTGGCGTGACCTTCGTCAGTAGATCTGGCGTGATGACCTTGTCACTGGCGAAAAACCCGATCAGCCTGGTCATGGCGGTCCGGGCCGGCGACCCGGAGTTGCTGAACACGGGATTCAAACTGCCGTCGAACATCGGATCCCCAGCCGAGAGGGACATCAAGAACCACGACCAGTCGATCGCGCCAAGTGCGAGCGGGTAGGGATCCACGCCCTTCTGCTTTAACGCCAGGGACTGCCGACGCAGTTCGTCCCATGTCGCTGCCGGTTTGTTGAAGCCTCCGGCCTGGAGCCGCTTGGCGTTGTAGTCCATCATCACCAGCTGCACGTACGTCGTAATCCCCTGCACCTTGCCCCCGATCGTCCAAAAATCCATTCGCTCGATGTCGCCCACGTTGAGATCAGGACTCTTGGCGACGAAGGCGTCGAGCGGTTCCATGTACCCTGGCGCCACGACGAACGACGGCGCCTCCTCGGTCAGGAAGATGACGTCGGCGGGCGCGCGGCGGCTGGACGACGCCACCTGAACTTTCGTGTACATCTCGGCCGACGGCGCAGAGATCACTTGCACAGTGATGCCGGTGCGGTCCTGGAACCCTTTGAACAATGCCTGATCGGGCGGCACGCCCCAGGGGGCCGTGATAAAGGTGATGGTTTGAGCCGCCCCACCCCGCCCAAGGGTGGGCAACATCAAAGCGATGCTTAGGACGAGCGCGAAAACAATACTATGCCTCACCTTCATAGATCTGCCCCTTTCGCCTGCAATGTGTTGGGGGCCTTCGTGCGCCTTGCGCTACTTTCCTCTCGCCTTCAGCTTTCGTCCCGCATACGAAATTCGATGGTTTCAATCGGAAGCACCGTCACGCCCAGGGATCAATCACCACCTTCATGGAGTCCGGCGCGATGGCCTTCTGAACCGCGGCGTCGGTGTCGTTCAGGCGGTAGCGGTGCGAGACGAACTCGCGGACCGGATACTGTCGCATGTACCGGGCGAGCTGGCGCATACTCGGCCCATAGGCGGCGGCCTCTTCCCCGCCCACGCCCAGGATCCGGACGTTCTTCGAGCACAGATGCCGGTGGGGGTTGATGGGCACCTCGCCCAGATCGGAGAAATTCCCCGCCTCCACGAGCATCCCACCGACCCGGAGCATCTCGAGCGCCTCAGGAACAACCTGCGGCACGCCCGCGCATTCGACGACCACGTCCGCCCCACGGCCGTGGGTCAAGTCCCGGATCTGCGCCAGCCGCTCTGCCGGTGTCGTCCTCGCGGCGTCAATGGTGTGGTCGGCGCCCAGGCGTTTCGCCAGACCCAGCCGGTACGCGGAAAGATCAACCGCAACAATCGTGCCAGCACCAAGCATCCGGGCTTTCATGAGGAAGCACATGCCCAGCGGCCCAACCCCGAGCACGACCACCGTGTCGTCGAACATGAACGCCTCGTTTGGGACGGCAGAAAACTGCTTGGCGCGATCTAGCCCCACGGTGACGGCCATGACCTCAGTGAGCACGGCCACGTCATCTGGGAGGTCGTCGGGAACTCGCACCAGGAAACTGCCGGGCACGACGTACAGGTATTGCGCCCAGCCGCCAAACAGGTGCGGCGGCTCGGCCGCGCTCATGTTATTTCCGTAATCGACCATGCGCTCGCAGAAGTAGTAGGGGAAGTCGTGCCGGCAGTAATAGCACTCCCCGCAGACGACATTAGCGCCGACGACCACGCGGTCGCCCTCGCGCAGCGGGATGCCCTCGAAATCGGCGTACATCCCATCGCCGCCGATGGCGGCGACTACCCCGACGTTCTCATGCCCCTGAATGATCGGAAAGGGGATCTGTCTGGGCGCTCCCGTCCCCCCGTACTGGGCGGTATACCCTTGATAGGTGTGTTTGTCAGTGCCGCAGATCCCTGACAGGCGCATCCGCACCAGGGCGCACCCCGGCGCCGGGTCTGGCAGGGGGTACTCACGGACCTGGTACTGCCCGGGCGCGACCAGCGTGGCGGCCCGCACGCTCGTTGACCCCATCGTGTTCTCCTCTGGCCCCGTCGGGCGTGTCGACGCTCGTGGAACGCTAGCCGAAGATCCAGTCCTGGAGTTCGACGCCCAGGCCGGGCGCCTGCGGGAGCCTCACCATCCCATCCTCCACCACGAGCGGCTCCTTGAGCGTCTGCTGGTACGTCGACGCCGGAAATGCTGGGGGGTCATGCGGGAATTCAAAGAATGTCGTGTTCGAGATTGCCGCGGCGAGGTGGAGATTCGCGACCATGCCCAGCGGGTCGCCCCACGTGTGTGGGGTGAGCAACACGCCGGCGGCGTGCGCCATCGTGGCCAACGCCTTCGTCCGCAGCAGACCTTCACACAACGTCACGTCTGGCTGCAGGATATCGTAACACCCGTCAAGGAGCAGCCGTTGCAGCTCGTCGAAGCGCTGATTGACTTCCCCGCCGGCGATGGGCACCGGGGAGGCCTCACGCAGCCGGCGGAGTTCGGCGTAAGCGTGCCGCGGCAACGGCTCTTCCAGCCAACTTACGCCATAGTCCGCCAGTGCGGTCGCGGTCTGGAGCGCCCGGTGATAGGTCCAATGCGGTCCCTCTAACGGCGCATCGGCGGTGTCGGTCTGATTGGCGTCGACCATGATCGCCATCTCATTCCCCACCGCCTGGCGTACCGCCGCGACCTGCGCCGCATCGTCTGCCACGGTCTGGTTGTGGATGCGGAGTTTGATGGCGCGGAAGCCCTCGTCGCGCAGCCGCCGAGCGTCGTCCGCACGTTGGGCCGGGGTCCGATTTTGGCCTGTGGACGCATAGGCCGGCACGGCGTCGCTGACGTTCCCCAGCAGCTTATAGAGGGGGAGCCCTGCCACCTTGCCCAGGATGTCCCACAGCGCGATCTCCACGAACCAGACAGCGGTACCGAAGTAGGGCCACAGATACCGGAGCGTCCCCGCATGCTTCTCGATGCGCAGAGGATCTTCGCCCGACAGGTACACGGCGATCCGCGCCACGGCCTGTTCTTCGGCCCCGTAGAACTCGTGGCCGGCGATGCCGTGGATCCCGGCATCAGTGTCAATCCGTATGTAGGCGACCCGAATCTGCGTCTCGACCCGCCCAGGCGCCCACGCCGGATAGAACGGAGCCGGCAGCGGGATGTCGACCTGGCGGGTCCGGATGCTGGTGATTTGCATATCTGCTCCCTGAGAGGGGCCAGGGGGCATTCCGCCCCCTGGCTCACGGCTCACTTTGTGTATCCGATATCGGTCAGGGCTTTGATCGCGAACGCGATCGCAGCGTCATCGGAAGCACCTTGCACCGCCTTGGCGAACATGTTCGGAATCACATACGTCTGATAGGTCTTCTCCGCCAGGGCGTTCGGGGGGGCGGGATACGCGACCAGGTGCGCATCGCGCATGAACCCCACCAGCAGCCGGAGGTTCGGATCCGACGCGTACGGCGGGTTCTTGTCAAAGTAGGGCAGCACCGGCATATCATAGCCGCTGCCCAAGGTGAGGGCGGTCTTTTGGCTGGCCTCCGTGAACATGGACCGCAGAAACTGCTTGGCCAGATCGACATTGGAGCTGAACTTGAAGATGCCCCACCCGTGGATGTCCGCGTAGAAAAAGCGGCCCTTTGGTCCTGATGGCGCCAGCGTGTGCCGCATGGACGGGGCAAAGGCCATCTTATCTCGCTGCGCCCGCAGGTAGATACTGGGCGCGTTAATCGTGTACGACCCGCGGCCGGAGAGCATGTGCTTGTTGTTGCCGGAGTCGTCCCAGGACAATACGGTGGCGTCCATCTCGGCGAAGAGCTTCCGCATGTAGTTCAGAGCGGCACGCGTCTGCGGGGAGTCGAGTGTGAGCTTGTTCTTCGCATCGGCCACGGAGCCGCCGAACGACCACAGCAGCGGGAAGAAAATGGAGTCCGCATCTTCACACTGGCTGATCGGCAGCCCGACTGGGTGCCCCGCCTTCTTGAGTTTCGTGGCTGCGCGGAGCAGATCGTCCCAGCTGGCCGACGGCTGCTCGCCCACCGCGGCAAAGTAATCGGCGCGGTAGACGCCGAGGGTTCCGTTGCCAATCCAGGGCAGCGTCAACCAGTGCCCGTCGACGTACCCGGAATCCTTCGCCACCTGGTAGAAGGGCCCGAACTTCCCCGTGATGTCAGCGACCACATCGTCCAAGGGGACGAGGTAGTCCTTGTGGATTGTGGGGAGGTTGTCCTGCAGGTCCACGATGTCGTGGCCTGCTTTCGCCTGCTCTTCGGCCGTCAGCTTCGCGGCGACCTCGGGCTGATCGATGAAATCGCCAGCAAACGTCGCGTTGTGCTGGCGGGCAAAGTCATTTCCGATCGTGATGATCGCTTTGTCGCTGTCTTCGTTGAACGCCGAGTGCCCCAGCACCCGGAGCGTCGTCGGCGATCCGGCAGTCACGTGTTGCGGCCAGCGGATCGACCCGGCCGCCACGGCGAGCCCGACGCCCCCTGCAACCTTGATGAATTTTCTGCGGGAGATCTTCATTCTCACCCCTCCATCGTCAGTTTGGTCCCACGTCCCACACGCCTGCGCACGCCCCCGTTGCGCATGTCACCTCCTCATCCTCTGACTGCGCCGGCGGTAAGACCGGCCACGTACTGATCGAAAAAGAGCGCGAACAGCAAGACCACGGGTAGTGAGGCCACCAGCGCCCCGCCCATCAGCGAGCCCCAGTAGAAGAAATCGCCCCGGATGAGATCGACGACGACGCCCGTGGTCACGGTCTTGAGTTCGGTGGTGGAGATAAAAGTCAGGGCGTAGATGAATTCGCTCCAGGCCAAGGTGAACCCAAAGAGGGCGGCGGTGATGATGCCCGGCCGTGCCAGGGGCAGGACCACGTGGCGCAACGCGCTCAGGCGTGTGCATCCGTCGACCAGGGCGCTCTCTTCCACATCACGGGGAATCGTCGTGAAGTACGCAGTGAGCATCCACGTCGCAAACGGGACCATGAACGCCGGATAGGCGACGATGAGGGACCACAACGTGTTGGACAGGTGGAACAGCGCCATCAAGCGCGCCAGCGGAAGGAAGAGCAAGGTCGTCGGCACCAGGTACACGATGAACACGAAGGTCGTCACCGCCTCCGCCAGTGGAAACCGCAGGCGGGCCAGGGCGTATGCGGCCAGGACGGCCAGCACCACGGAGAGAATGCTGGTCGTCGTTGCAACCACCGCCGAGTTGCGGAGCCACAGGGGGAATGCCGTCTGGGTGAAGAGGAACCTGTAGTGCTCCCACGTCACGCCCGCGCGGACCAAGAACGGATTCTGCGCCAGGTCGTAGAGTTCGATGTTCGTCTTCAGGGAGGTCATGAGCATCCACACCAACGGGAACAGGGCGAAGATCACAAACGGCGTTGCGGTCAGGTAAGTGACCAGGACTCGCCGCCGCGCTGAGCTCACCACTGCCAGACCCTCCGCATGAGACGCACCTGCGCATACGTCGAGACGGCCAGCACCGGAAAGAGATAAAGGGAGATGGCCGCGGCGTTGCCCAAGTCGCCGGTCGCCAGCCCCAGCTTGAAGGCCAGGGTCGACAGGATCTGGGTCATGTTCTGCGGCCCCCCTTTGGTCAGGATGAAGATCGTCGCGAAATCGCTACTGGTCATGACGACCGAGAACAGCACCACCGTCGCCAGCACGGGCCGCAACAGCGGCAGCGTGACCTGCCGGAACCGGACGAAGGGTCCCGCACCATCGACGGTGGCGGCCTCGTAGAGTTCCTGCGGGATGCTGACCAGACCGGCCAAGAAGTTGATTCCGAAAAAGGGTAAGCCCGACCAGACATTCACCAGCGTCACAGCGAAGCGCGCCAAGCGCGGCGTCCCCAGCCACGCAATCGGTTCACTGACAACGCGGAGATGCATCAAAACCCAGTTGACGACGCTGTAGGTGGAGTCAAACATCCAGGTCCAGGCCAGCATGGCCATTGATGTGGGCACGACCCAGGGAATTAATACCGCACCGCGAATCCACCGCATCCCTGGTACCTGCTGCGACAGCACCAGGGCGAGCGCTAGCCCCAGTACCAGTTTGATGGTGACGGCACCAAGCGTGTACCACAGCGTGTTGGAGAGCGTCAGCGTAAAGATTGCCGTGTGCAGGAGCCGCACGAAATTCTGGAGGCCGATAAAGAGTACCGGTCCACTGACCTGCGCATTGGTCATGCTGAGAAAGAAGGAGTACAGAAGCGGGTAGACCGCTACCAGCAGGAGCAACAGCAGCGTGGGCAGGAGGAAACACCATGCCGCCACTGCGTCGGGCCGTATGCGGACTCCCGACCAACCAGGAGCCCTCTTTGCGAACCTCCCTGCTGTAATCATCGGGGTAATTCAGCGTCGGGTACTGACGTGAGTTGCACCCACACATACGGGAGCACGTGCATCTTCTCTGTTCCGCAGTCGGCGGATGGGAGCGGTTTGGGAACCTTGCACGAACGTCAACTAACGTCTTCCGACCAATACCGATGCGGGCCCGTTAACTTTACGAATTCCGCCGACGCGGGACGCCCGGCAACCTCCATCGACTTGGCTACAGTTGGGTCACAGTCCTTGCCCCTTGAGCACGGAGTTCCCGCAGCCGCCCCGATTCCACTGGTCCTCCTCGCGCGACGTGGGTGAAGAAATTGGACGATTGCTCAGGACATTCTCGATATGCCACTGGAAAACACAAGTGGCAAGGAGGTGCGCGCCCCTCTTCGTTACTCCTCAATATGTGGGCTTTAGGGAAGGCCTGCCGCACCGCTACGTGGAGTAAAGGACCTCTGCGGCCTGCCGTTGAAGCAGCGAGGACTTGAGCCTTCCCCTGAGATTACGGTCGGCACATTTTTCGAGCACTGATGAAGTCTGGGGCGTTGGTGGCATCGTGCAGTACTCGACACTAGAGGCAAGTACCTACTAAAGGGGGGATTGGGGAGTGGGAACGCACCGTTGGTGGATGGTCGCACCGGTATTGTTGCTTGTTGTCATCCTCGTGGCCCCAGTCGGGGCCGTCGCTCCGGTCGGCTCGGACAAGTTCAACGTTCGGGGGCAGGTCGATCTCGCCGTACTGACGCGGGAGAACCTCACCGCGACTCTGGCGTCTGCCGCAAGATCACAGTCTGGGCTGGTCTTCTATGATTTCGCGGATACGCTGTGCGAGTTGCTAGCCAAGGAAAGTGCGGACTTCACCAAGCAGACCGGCGTCGCGGTCAAGCACGTCTGCGTGGACGGGGACAACGCCACCCAACAGCTTATTGCGGAAGCTCAGGCAGGGAAACCGGCCTCGGCCGACGTCTACTTTGGTCCAAACAACAGCATGCGGTCGTTGACCCAGGCGGGCGTGATCGCCAACCTGCCGCTAGTTGATCTGCTGCCCAATGCGATCGACGTGGAGCCTGCCGCCGCCCGCGCGTCCCGCGGGTTCAAGCATGGCGGGACGGTGGTACCGTTCCACCGCAACCAGACTGCCCTGGCCTACAACAGTGCGCTGGTCTCCAACCCGCCCCAGACATTTGAAGAACTGCTTGCCTTCGCCAAGGAGCACAGCGGCAAGGTCACCGTGACCGACCCGACGCACGGCGGCAGCGGCTCGGGCTTTCTGGAGAGCGCGCTATTGAAGTTCTCACCGCAGTGCATGAACGACTACTACAATTTCGAATTGACCAAGGACCAAGCGATCGCAGCGGCTGGGAAGTGCATGCAAGCGGTCCTGACGTACTGGCGGTCGCTCAAGCCGCACGTGAAGTTCTCAGGCAGCAACGAGAACTCGATCAAGGCGCTGGCCAACAATGTAGCGCTGGTCGCCACGGTTTGGGAGGACGACCTCTACACACTGGCGAGCAAGGGGCTCGTGCCGCCCTCAATTCGCCCTGTGCTGCTGCGCACCGGACAGGTGGGCGATGGGGACGGGCTGTTCGTCGTCTCCTCCACCCAAAAACTCGAGGCGGCGCTCCTGTACGCAAACTTCTTGATGAGCGACAAGGTGCAGATCGACAAGTTGGAACAGACCGGCAGCCGGACGGCGCGGCTCAAGCTGCAGACCCAGGGGAAGATCCCGGATAATCTGGCCAAATTCCTGGTGGTCGACAGCTTGTATCATGCGCGTACCCGGCCCCGGATCAACGGGCAGATCACGAACGCCGCCGCGGATCTATTTGTCTCGGAGATCATCGCCAAGTAGCGTTCATGGCGCGTCTTGAGTTACAGGGGATCACCAAGCGGTTCGGGCGCGCCGTCGCCGTGGACCGCGTCTCCCTGGAGGTCACGGACGGCGAGTTCCTGACCTTGCTGGGTCCGTCCGGATGCGGGAAGACGACCACACTGCGCATCGTGGCTGGCCTGATCGATCCCGACGAAGGAGAGGTGCTGCTGGACGGCCAGCCCCTGCAGCACCTCCCGGCTCACCGCAGGCAGACCGCGATGGTCTTCCAGAGCTATGCGCTGTTCCCGCACATGACCGTCCAGGAGAACATTGGCTTCGGCCTGCGCATGCGTGGCATGATGCCGGAGCCGATCCGCACGCATGTGCAGGAGGCTTTGGCGCTAGTCGAGCTGGAGGGTCTCGGCGACCGCTATCCCCGGCAGCTCTCAGGAGGCCAGCAGCAACGCGTCGCAGTCGCCCGGGCGATCGTCACCCGGCCGAAAGTGCTGCTGTTTGACGAACCGCTGAGTAACCTCGACGCGAAGTTACGGGAACGCCTGCGCCTGGAGTTACGAGCCCTGCAACAGCGCCTGGGGGTGACTACCGTCTATGTCACGCACGACCAGGCCGAAGCCCTCGCGCTCTCGGACCGCGTCGCCGTGATGGTGGGGGGCCAAGTGGTCGAGATCGGGACGCCGCGGGAGGTCTACCGCACGCCGCGCTCGCGCGTCACGGCGGAGTTCCTGGGGATTACCAACTTTCTAGAAGGGAAGGTTATGGCGGTGGCGGACGGCCAGTGCGCGGTCCAGACGCCGCTGGGTGTGGTCCGCGTCGATACGACAGCCGGGATCCAGGTCGGGGAAACGGTCACGCTCTCGTTTCGTCCTGAGGACGTACGGATCGGCCGGCACGAGGGGACGACGGTCACTGGCCGGGTGCTGTACGCTTCGTATCTGGGGGCGGTGACCGACTACGCTGTGGAATCGGCAGGCATGACACTCCGCATCCATGAAGGTGGTGGCGCCTTGCGGGGACCGGGCGAAGAGATCACCATCACGCTACCGGCGACAGCCGCGATCGTGCGCGGGCGATAGACGTGGAACAGATCACGGCGGCGTTCCCGCGTGTGACGCGGCGACGGACCCGCCGGCGGGAGTGGCTGACCGACTTGGTGCTCCTGACGCCCGGGGTAGGCTACCTATTGCTATTTATGTGCGTCCCCTTGGCGCAAGTCGTCCTCCGCGGGTTTGGGCTGCTGGCCATCGGTGAACCGTCCCATTTCACCCTGGCCCTCTACCGCGAGATCCTCGCGAGCAAGATCTATCGGGATAGCATCGTCTTCAGTCTCTATTTCGCGCTCGGCACGACTGTCGTCAGCCTGGCCCTCGCGCTGGTGGCGAGCGC
>DASWFZ010000137.1:0-9666 GCA_036393975.1 bacterium
ATCCAGGAACCCGGCGTCCCCGAGTCCTTCAAGGTCTTGGTGAAGGAACTCCAGTCGCTGTGTCTGGACGTGAAGGTCCTCAGCGAGGACAAGAAGGAGATCGAGCTCAAGGAGATCGAGGAGGACATCGCCGAAACCGCCCGCGCCCTCGGCATCAACCTCGAGGGTGAAGAGGCGCTGGTCGCGGACTACTAGGCGGTGTCGCGCCACCGGGGCGCAGACGACATTCCAGGAGGCGTGTAGCACCCATGCAAGACGTCAACAACTTCGACGCAGTCAAAATCGGTCTGGCCTCTCCCGAGGTAATCCGCGCCTGGTCGCACGGGGAAGTCAAGAAGCCGGAGACGATCAACTACCGCACCCTCAAGCCCGAGCGGGACGGGCTGTTCTGTGAGCGTATCTTCGGTCCCCAGAAAGATTGGGAGTGTCACTGCGGCAAGTACAAGCGCATCCGCTTTAAGGGCATCATTTGCGACCGGTGCGGCGTGGAAGTCACCCGAGCCAAAGTGCGCCGCGAGCGTATGGGGCACATCGAGCTCGCCGCCCCGGTCTGTCACATCTGGTACTTGAAGGGCGTCCCCAGCCGAATCGGACTGCTGTTGGACATGTCGCCCCGCGCGTTGGAGCGTGTGGTGTACTTTGCCTCGTACGTGGTGATTGATCCCGGCAGCACGCCGCTGAACAAAAAGCAGCTGCTGACCGAGGCCGAGTACCGCGAGATGCGGGAGAAGTATGGGCAGGCCTTCAAGGCCGAGATGGGCGCCGAGGCCGTGAAGGGGTTGCTCAAGGAGATCGATCTCGAGAAGCTCTCAAACCAGCTACGGACCGATCTCAAGGATGCCGCTGGTCAGAAGCGGATGAAGATCCTCAAGCGTCTGGAGGTCGTGGAGGCATTCCGCAAGAGCGGGAACAATCCGCAGTGGATGATCCTCGACGTCGTCCCGGTCATCCCCCCCGACCTGCGCCCGATGGTGCAGCTAGACGGGGGGCGGTTTGCGACCTCTGATCTCAACGACCTGTACCGCCGGGTCATCAACCGCAACAACCGGCTCAAGCGCTTACTCGACTTGGGCGCGCCCGAGATCATCGTGCGCAACGAGAAGCGCATGCTACAGGAGGCTGTGGATGCGCTCATCGACAATGGCCGCCGCGGTCGACCCGTCACCGGACCTAACAACCGGCCTCTGAAGTCGCTGTCGGACATGCTGAAGGGCAAGCAGGGCCGCTTCCGTCAGAACCTGTTGGGTAAGCGCGTGGACTACTCCGGGCGCTCAGTCATTGTGGTCGGGCCGAAGTTGCGCCTGCACCAGTGTGGCCTGCCGAAGGAGATGGCCCTCGAGCTCTTCAAGCCGTTTGTGATGAAGAAGCTCGTGGACAAGAGCTTGGCGCAAAACATCAAGAGCGCCAAGCGCATGGTCGAGCGCGCCCGGCCCGAGGTCTGGACCGTATTGGAAGAAGTGGTCAAGGAACACCCGGTGCTTCTGAATCGCGCGCCCACCCTGCACCGCCTGGGCATCCAGGCGTTTGAGCCGGCGCTGATTGAGGGCAAAGCGATCCAGGTGCACCCGCTGGTGTGTACGGCCTACAACGCGGACTTCGACGGGGACCAGATGGCGGCGCACGTGCCGCTGTCGGCGGCCTCCCAGGCCGAAGCGCGGCTGCTCATGTTGTCGGCGTACAACATCTTGTCGCCCGCCTACGGGAAGGCCATCACGAGCCCGACGCGCGACATTGTGTTGGGATCCTACTACCTCACGCAGGAGAAACCCGCCGCCCCCGGGGAGGGCAAGATCTTCTCCACGCCCACCGAGGCCATCCTGGCCTGCGAGACGGGCGCGGTCTCGCTCCATGCCAAGGTGAAGGTGCGCTTGACCCGCGATTCCCAGCCGATTGAGACCACGGTGGGCCGCGTTATCTTTAACGAGGCCATCCCCGAGGAACTGCGGTTCATCAATGACGTCGCCGACCGCAAGGTGCTGTCGCAGATCGTCTCGGAGTCATACAACCGGCTCGGGTCGACGAAGACGGTCCAGTTGCTGGACGCCCTCAAGGACCTGGGGTTCAAGTACTCGACCCGCTCGGGGGTAGGTATCGCCATCGACGATATCGCGATTCCCCCCGAGAAGGACAAGGTGCTAGCGGTGGCCGAGAAGCGCGTCCAGGACATCGAGCAGCAGTTCCGCCGTGGTCTCATCACGGAGAACGAGAAGTACCTGCAGGTCATCGGGGTGTGGACGAAGGCCACCGAAGACGTCACCGAGGCGATGCTGCAGAACTTTGACAACTTCAACCCCCTGTACATGATGGCGCAGTCAGGCGCCCGGGGAAACATCCAGCAGATCCGTCAGCTCGCGGGGATGCGGGGGCTGATGACCGACCCGTCGGGGAAGATCATCGAGCTGCCGATCAAGGCCAACTTCCGCGAGGGGTTGACGGTCCTGGAGTACTTCATCTCGACGCACGGGCAGCGCAAGGGACTGGCCGACACCGCGATCCGGACCTCGGAGTCCGGGTATCTGACCCGCCGTCTGGTGGACGTTGCCCAAGACGTGATCATCCGGGAGGAAGACTGCAAGACGACCGAAGGCGTGACGATGATCGCGATCAAGGAGGGGGCCGATGTCGTCGTGCCCCTCAAGGATCGCATCGTCGGGCGCACGTCAGTCGAAGATATCAGCGCTGCGCGCAGCCGCAAGGTCATCTTGGACGCCGATCAGGAGATCACTGAGGAGGCCACCGAGCAGATCGATCAGGCTGGGGTCGAGACGGTCGTCGTGCGGTCGGTGCTGACCTGCAAGAGTCGGTACGGGGTGTGCGCAAAGTGTTACGGGCGCAACCTGGCGACGGGCAAGCAGGTGGAGATCGGCGAAGCCGTCGGCATCATCGCCGCCCAGTCCATCGGGGAACCTGGCACCCAGCTGACGATGCGGACGTTCCACACGGGTGGGGTGGCCGGGTTCGACATCACGCAAGGCCTGCCGCGCGTCGAGGAACTGTTCGAGGCGCGCAAGCCGAAGGGCCAGGCCATCATCGCCGAGGTCTCGGGGAAGGTGAAAATCACCGAGGCCAAGGGCACGCGCAAACTCATCGTGGTGACCAAGGACGGGCAAGAGTACCCCGCCACGGTGCCGTTCGGAGTCCGGTTGCGCACGGCTGATGGCGCCAAGGCCACGGCGGGTGATCAGCTGACCGACGGCTCCGTGAACCCGCATGATACCTTGCGCATCCGCGGCATCCACACACTGCAGAACTACATGGTCCAGGAGATCCAGTCCGTGTACCGGTCCCAGGGTGTGGATATCAACGACAAGCACATCGAGATCATCGTGCGGCAGATGCTGCGGCGGGTAAAGGTCGAAGAGCCCGGCGACACGCAGTTCCTCCCCGGCGAGCTGGTCGACAAGTTCGCCTTCGAGGAAGAGAATGCGAAAGCCCTCGCCGAGGGGTTGGAGCCCGCCAAGGCGCGGCCGGTGTTGTTGGGGATCACCAAAGCGTCGCTCGCGACCGAGAGCTTCTTGTCGGCCGCATCCTTCCAGGAGACGGCACGCGTCCTCACGGATGCCGCGACCAAGGGGAAAGTCGACCCGTTGCTCGGGTTGAAGGAGAACGTGATCATCGGCAAGCTGATTCCTGCCGGGACAGGCATGGCGCGGTACCGCGGGATCAAGATCGGCACCGAGGTCTAGCCGCAGGCGGCAGTTTCGTAAAACGGCGCAGGTCACGGGCCGGGGCGAAGATGCTCCGGCCCGTTGCGCGTGTGCACGCCTGGCGGCGCACAATCCGCCAGAGTGGACCTCCGCGGATTCCTTCCTATATAGTGTGTCGGGATGGCCATTATCACGAGTTCTAACCTCGCCAAGTCGCATGGGGCGACCTCCGTGCTCCGCAGCGTGACCTTCAGCGTGGAGAGCGCGGAGAAGGTCGCGCTCATCGGCCGTAACGGCAGCGGCAAGACCACCTTACTGCGTCTGCTCGGCGGCCTCGAGGACCCAGATAGCGGCAGCGTATCCAGGGCCCGATGGGCGAAAGTGGGGTATCTGGCCCAGATTCCCACCGGGCCCGGCGACGTCGCCGTGTTGTCCCATGTCTTGTCTGGGGCTGCCGATGTGCACGCGTTCGAGGCGCGGCTGCGGGAGTTAGAACACCTGATGGCCGACCCCGGAGTGCATGATGACCCGCTCCGTTTGGCAGAGGTCATGAATGAATACGGCCAAGTCCGTCAGCACTTTGAGCATGCTGGGGGCTTCGCGCTGGACGCGCGAGCGCGGGCCGTGCTGGGTGGTTTGGGATTTCCCGAGGCCTGGCTGACGTCTGCGTTAGCCACGCTGTCGGGGGGCTGGCGGGGACGCGCAGAACTGGCGCGGGTGCTGCTGGGCGAGCCGGATCTGCTGCTGCTGGATGAACCGACCAACCATTTAGACTTAACGGCGACCGAGTGGCTGGAAGAATACTTGCGCGCGTTTCCCGGTGCGGCGATTATCGTCAGCCACGATCGCAGGCTGCTGGACGTTGTGACCACGCGAACCCTGGAGCTGGAAGGTGGCAGCGTCACCGCGTTCCCCGGCCCGTACTCGAAGTACACGACCCTGAAAACCCAGCAAGCTGAGCAGCAGGCCGAGGCCTACCGTCGCCATCAGGAAGAGGTCGAGCGACTCGAAGCATTCATCCGCCGCTACCATGCCGGGGTGCGCGCCGGGCAGGCGAAGAGCCGCGCTAAGCGTCTCGCGCGTTTGACAGCCTCCCCAGCCCCGCCGCAAACGGAGATGCCGGTGATGCGACCGGCCGCCCGGGAGGTGCCGCTGTCGGGGCGCGTGGTGGTGCGATTGCAGGACGTCGGCAAACGGTACGGGGAGACCGACATCCTCACTGATGTGGATTTCGAGATCTATCGTGCAGAGCGCATCGGGCTCCTGGGCGCGAACGGCGTCGGCAAGACCACATTGCTCAAGGTGATCGCAGGCATGGAGCCTCCCTCGCGGGGTCGCGTCACGGTGGGCCATGGCGTCCGCGCGCATTACTTCGCTCAAGAACCCACCGCGGATCTGAGCGGTGAGCGTACTGTCTTAGAGACGGTGCTGGCGGATCGTCCGATGACACCCGAGCAAGTCCGCACCTATCTCGGCCGCTTCCTGTTTAGCGGAGAGGACGTCTTCAAGCGGGTGTCGATGCTTTCCGGGGGAGAACACCAGCGTCTGAGCCTGGCCACGTTATTGCTGGACCGCCCTAACGTGCTCCTGCTGGACGAGCCGACCAATCATCTTGACATCCCGTCGCGCGAGGCGTTGGAGGCAGCGCTGCTGGAGTTTTCGGGCACTCTGATCGTGGCCACCCACGACCGGTACTTGCTGGAACGGGTCGCTACCCGCATTCTCACGGTGGCCGGTGGCCGGGTCACCGATTTTCGAGGGACGTATGGGGAGTTGAGGGCGAGGCGGTCTCCCTCGGTTCACCGCGGAGGCCAGCCGAGGCGACCCGCGCCCGCCGACCGCCCCCGTCCGGGTCGGACTGGGCGTCCGCAGGCACCGACCTTTGACCGACTCGCCGGGCAGATCGCGGCTATGGAGCGCGAACTGGCCGATGCCGGCAGGCAGCTGGGCGATCCCGAGTTGTACCGTGACGGGGAGCGGACGAAAGCCACGCGGGCCCGGTACGAGCGTGCGCAACAGCAGCTGGACGACCTCTATCGCCAGCTCGTTTCCCTGGAGTCAGAAGACAGCTAGGCGCGTCGGATGTAGATTCTGCACGCCGCCGGGAGTCCCGCACCGCGCCCCTAGACACCCCTCAGGCCCAATGCTAGAATGTTCGAGCGCGCGCCGGGTTCCCGTGCGGGACCCGGCGACTGCGTGGAGTGGCGAACAATGACGCAGCCGATGGAGGCGCTCGCGCGTCTTCAGGGTGCGGAGTTCAAAGCCGTCGGGGCGAACCAGACGGCGAAGGCGATCGGCAAAGGCCGGGCCCAGATCGTGTTCGTGGCGCAGGACGCTGATCGTCGGGTGATCGAAGGCGTGTTGACCGCTGCTCGGGAGCGAGGTCTTGAGGTGATCGAGATCGCCTCGACCCGCGACCTCGGGCGCGCCTGCGGAATTGCCGTAGGCGCCGCAGCCGCCGCCGTTCTCTTGTCGCCGTAAGGCCGCAAGACAGCGGGACGAGGGTAGGTCTCCTCGCGAGTCGGGATCCGTTCACCAGATGCGGTGAACCGATTCTACAGTCTGCGCCGCAGGGCATCGGCCTCCGGTGCCGCGTATGGCGCAGCCATCCGCGTAGTGGTAGGACGCCCCCGCGCGTAGAGCGCGATGGCGAACCGAATGCCAGCGATATCCCGCGCCGCATCTGAGCGCTGCGGGATCGCGACGCTTCGCCTCCGATCGGGCCCGAATCGATCGACGGGGTGAGCGCGTGTTCAAGAACGAGAGGGAGACGGGGACGAGATGCCCACGATCAACCAACTGGTGCGTCACGGTCGGCACCGGGTGCAAGTGAAAACAAAGTCCCCGCACTTAGAGGGGAACCCGCAGAAGCGGGGCGTGTGCATTCAGGTGCGGACGATGACCCCCAAGAAGCCGAACTCGGCTTTGCGGAAGATTGCGCGGGTGCGGTTGACGAATGCGGCGGAAGTCACCGCCTACATTCCGGGCATCGGCCACAACCTACAGGAGCATTCGATTGTCTTGATCCGCGGGGGGCGGGTCCCCGATCTGCCGGGCATCCGGTACCACATTATCCGCGGGGCGATGGACTCCGCCGGGGTCACGGACCGGAAGCAAGGCCGCAGCAAGTACGGCGCCAAGCGGCCGAAGCCGTGAGGGCCGACGGGCAGGGCATCATGAACGCGACGCGTCACGGACCCGTCGCGTAAACGGCGAGGGAGCAGAGATGCCACGGAAGGGACAAGTACCACAGCGAGAAGTTTTGCCGGAGCCGGTCTACAACAACGTGACGGTTCACCGGCTCATCAACAAGGTCATGGAGCGGGGCAAGAAGAGTCTGGCCGAGCACGTCGTCTACACCGCGTTCGACCAGATCAAAGAAAAAGCCGGCCAAGATCCGGTCAAAGTGTTCGACAAGGCGCTGCACAATATCATGCCGGCCCTGGAAGTCCGGCCCCGCCGGGTCGGGGGCGCCACGTACCAGGTGCCGATTGAAGTGCGGCCGGACCGGCGCATGTCCTTGGGCCTGCGCTGGTTAGTGGAGTACGCGCGGGCGCGTAAGGACAAGCGGACGATGATGGACAAGCTGGTCGCGGAGATTATGGATGCCTCCGCCGGCCAGGGCGGTGCTGTGAAGAAGCGTGAGGATACGCACCGCATGGCCGAGGCGAACAAAGCATTCGCACACTATCGGTGGTAACGCGGGGCTAGGGGACAAGTAGTGCCCGAACTTGTGGTGGCAACGAAGATGAGTGTCGAGCTCGCAAAAATCCGGAACATTGGCATCGTCGCGCACATCGATGCGGGCAAGACGACGACGACCGAGCGCATCCTCTTCTACACCGGACGGGTGCATCGCATCGGCGAAGTGGACGAGGGGTCGGCGACGATGGACTGGATGGTGCAGGAACGGGAGCGGGGGATCACCATCACCTCCGCCGCCACGACCTGTATCTGGCGCGACCACCGCATCAACATCATCGACACCCCCGGCCACGTGGATTTTACTGTGGAAGTCGAGCGCTCCTTGCGCGTGTTGGACGGCGCGGTGGTCGTGCTCAGCGCGGTCGAGGGTGTGCAGCCGCAGTCGGAGACGGTGTGGCGGCAGGCCGATCGCTACCGCGTGCCGCGCATCTTGTACGTGAACAAGATGGATCGCACCGGGGCGGACTTCCTGCGCACCGTACGTATGGTCCGCGAGCGCCTGGGTGCCGCGGCCGTGCCCGTTCAGCTGCCGGTTGGTACCGAGGATGCCTTCCAGGGCGTCGTCGATCTCGTCCGGATGAAGGCGATTCTCTACCTGGACGACTTAGGGACCCGCTCCGACGAAACGGAGATTCCTGCCGCCATGCGCCAGCTCGCCGAGGAATGGCGGGAGAAGATGGTGGACGCGGTGGCGGAGATGGACGATGATCTGACCGCCAAGTACATCAACGGGCGCCCCCTGTCGGAGGAGGAGATTCGGCGGGGGCTGCGGCTGGGGACGATTTCGGCCAAGCTGGTGCCGGTGTTAGCGGGCTCCTCGTTCCGCAACAAGGGCGTGCAGCCGTTGCTCGATGCCGTCGTCGACTACCTGCCGGCTCCGGTGGACATACCGGCTATCCAGGGCATCCATCCTGACACCAAGGCGCCTGTCCTGCGTCGCCCCGATCCCGCCGAACCGTTCTGCGCCCTGGCGTTCAAGATTGTCACCGATCCGTATGTGGGTAAGCTAACGTACTTCCGCGTCTACTCCGGCACCCTAAAGGCCGGCTCCTATGCGTACAACGCCAACAAGGGGAAGAAGGAACGGGTCAGCCGCATCCTCCAGATGCACGCCAATCACCGGGAGGATATCCCGGAAGCGACCGCCGGTAACGTCGTGGCCGCGGTCGGTTTGAAGGACACCACAACCGGCGACACGTTGTGCGACCAGGACCACCCCCTGGTCTTGGAGTCGATGCAGTTCCCCGAACCGGTCATTGCCGTGGCGGTGGAGCCCAAGACGAAAGCGGATGAGGACAAGCTGGGGACCGCGCTGGCCAAACTCGCCGAAGAGGATCCTACCTTTAAGGTGCGCTTCGACCACGAGACTGGCCAGACGCTGATCGCCGGGATGGGCGAGCTCCACTTGGAGATCATCGTCGACCGCATGTTGCGCGAGTTCGGCGTGCAGGCCAACGTCGGTCGGCCTCAGGTGGCCTACAAAGAGACGATTCGCCAACCCGCCGAGGCCGAAGGCCGCTACATCCGGCAGACCGGCGGTCGCGGCCAATACGGCCATGTCGAGATCATTCTGGAGCCCTTGCCCCGCGGGACCGGGATCGAGTTTGAGGACGAGATCAAGGGCGGGGACATCCCCCGGGAGTTCATTCCCCCCGTCGAGGACGGGATCCGCGAGGCCGCTGAGAGCGGCGTGCTGGCGGGGTACCCGGTGGTCGACTTCCTGGCCCGGCTCATCGACGGGTCCTATCACGACGTGGATAGTTCCGAGATCGCGTTCAAGATTGCGGGGTCGATGGCGTTTAAGGAAGCGATGGCGAAGGCCAAGCCCGTCCTGCTCGAACCGGTGATGAAGGTCGAGGTGGTAACCCCCGAGTCATACATGGGCGATGTCATCGGCGATCTCAACGCCCGGCGGGGGCGGATCGAGAGCATCGAGCAGCAAGGGACCATCCGCATCATCCGGGCGCTCGTGCCCTTGGCCGAAATGTTCGGGTATGCGACGGCGCTACGGTCCAACACCCAGGGGCGCGCGACGCACACCATGGAGCCGTCGCACTACGAGGAAGTGCCAGCCAGTATCGCCGAGCAGATTCGCGCGAAGTCGAGCGTCGGAGCACGGTCCTAACATCATGCGAGACGGGCATCGAAGTCAGGACGCGGGGGGACTCATCCTATGAGCAAGCAGAAGTTTGAGCGCACGAAGCCGCACGTGAACGTGGGGACGATCGGGCACGTGGATCACGGGAAGACGACGCTGACGGCCGCGCTGACGCAAGTGCTAGCGGGGATCGGGGTCAGCAAGCCATACGGGTTC
>DASWFZ010000138.1:0-4923 GCA_036393975.1 bacterium
CATCGACCCCCAGCGCCTGCAGGCAGCCGAGGGTGTGCAGGCAGTCGTCGGCGTGCAAGAAGTTGTGGATGACGGTGTCGCCGCGGGCCAGCGCGCCGATAAGCGCCCCCCGGTGGGAGATGGACTTATCCCCGCTGACGCAGATGCGACCGGTCAGACGGCCGGCAGGGGAGGTCGTTAGGTGCATCGCTACCCTCGGCGAGAGCTCAAATCAGGCCGCAGCGAAACCGCGCGGCGCAGGTATACGTGGACAATCTCTTCCTGCGTTCGGGGTGTATTCCAAAGCATCAGCGCGCGGACGCACATCGGGAGGCCGCCCACCACCGCGATTTCGGCGGCGGACATCAGCGGGACATGCGTCCAGTGTAGTTGGCGAGCGGCTTCTGCAGGAAAGGCGGCGGTGAGGTCGGGCGTCGCGGTGAACAGGAGGGCGGCAATTTCATCGGGCTCGACGTTGTTGGCCTGGGTCATCCCCTGCAGTAGTTCGCGCGTGGCTTCGAGCACCGCCCGCTCGGAATTCTCCTCTACGGTCGTGGCGCCCCGAATCCCGCGAATGTGCACAGGCTATTCCTTCACGAGAGCAATCGCCGCCCGCAGTCCCAGCAAGAAGCTGTTAACCCCGAACCCAAAAATCATGCCGCGGCATGCCGGGGCCAACACGAGGTTCGTGCGGAACTCACCCCGAGCCAGCACATTGGTGATATGGATCTCCACGACGGGAATCCGGATGGCCGCAATCGCGTCGCGCAAGGCATAGCTGTAGTGCGACAGCGCGGCGGCATTGAGGACCACAGCGCCGACCGTCTTGCGCGCCGCCTGCAGCCGGTCGATAATGGCGCCCTCGCTGTTGGACTGGAAGAACTCGACCTCCACCCCTTCACTAGCGGCGAGGGCGGTGAGTTGGGCGTTGATCTCCTGCATCGTGGCGCGGCCATACACCTGCGGCTCGCGCTCGCCAAGCAGATTGAGGTTAGGCCCGTAGACGACGAGGACGCGGGCCGGGTTTGCGCTTGCGGGGGATTGACGGGACACGGCCGAGCACCTCCTGCAGCAATTTGTCCGGCACTTCCTGTTCGCGGATGACTTCACCAATGCCTACCGGCAGCGGGCAGCGCAGGACCCCGTCGCGGATTTTCTTATCGAGGGCCATAGCGCGCCACACCGCGGTCCGATTCACCGCGCCCAGGGTCGTGGGGAGACCCGCGCGCGCGAGTAGCTTGTTCTGCCGGTCCACGACAGAAGATGCGGCCACGCCCAGCCGCTGGGAGATCTGCGCTTCGAGAGCCATCCCAATGGCGATTGCCTCGCCGTGCGTGAGGCGTGAGAACCCCGCGGCCGCCTCGACCGCGTGCCCGATGGTGTGTCCGTAATTCAAGATGCGCCGCTCGGATTGTTCGCGCTCATCGGCTTCCACCACGCGGGCTTTGAACGCGGCGCAGCGCGCGATAATCTCCACGAGCACCCCGGTCTCCTTGCGCAAGATGGCGGGGAGGTGCTGCTCAATGTGGTCGAAGAGCGTCGCATCCCCGATGACCGCGGTCTTGATCACTTCGGCCAGACCGCTGCGTAGTTCCCTATCGGGCAATGTACTCAGTAGCCGCACATCCGCCACGGTCAGAGCTGGCTGGTAGAAGGCGCCCACCAGATTCTTGACCCCCGCGTGGTTGACGCCGGTCTTGCCGCCGATGCCGCTGTCCACCATGGCGAGCAGGCTCGTGGGCACCTGCACGAGCCGGATGCCCCGCATGTACGTGGCGGCCACGAATCCGCCGAGGTCGCCGATGACGCCTCCGCCCACGGCAATCAACGTGCTGGCGCGGTCGATGCGCGCACGCGCTAGTCGTGTGTAGATGCGCGCAGCAGCGGGCAGGCTCTTGGTGGCCTCCCCGACCGGCACATCGACCTCCAGAGTCTCGTAGCCCCATGCCTTCAACCCGGCGATCAACTTCGCACCTGCGACAGGGGCCAGTCCACGGTGCGAAAGGATCACGGCCTGCCGGCCCGCGCCCGTCTCGAACAGATCGCCGGGCAGCAGCGCTAGAATGCCGTCTCCGATATGCACCGGGGACAGGCGGTCCTCCACGCGCACCGGAATGGTGATGCGATCACGGGCGCGCAAGAAGGCCGCAATCGCTTCCACCACTCGCGCGGGTGTGGCATCGGACACATCGACGAGCAGATCGGCATCACGGTACAGGGGACGGCGTTGATCGAGCAGGCGGCCCAACTGTTCGCGGACACCCCCCGACGGACTGCGCAGGAGCGGACGCGTGGGCGCTTCTCCGAGCCGGTCCACGAGGACGTCGACCGAAGCTGTCAAGGACACGATCCAGCCGCCCCGGCGCAGCTGCGTCATGTTCTCCGGCTTCAGCACGACGCCGCCACCTGTCGCAATGACGACGTCACGCCGGGAGGCGACGTCAGCGACGATCTGAGCTTCGACCGCGCGAAAGTACTCCTCCCCTCGGCGGGAAAAGATCTGCGCCACCGTCGCGCGCTCACGGGATTCGACCCGCCGGTCGGTGTCGATGAATGTCCAGCCCAAGCGACGGGCCAGTAACTGGCCGATCTCGCTTTTGCCGGTGCCCATGAACCCGATCAGGACGACGTTGCGCACTCAGGCTGTGCCTCTACATCTGGCGAATCCGGGTGCGATAGGCTTCGTATGCCGTGTGCATATCCGCGATGGTATCCGCGCCAAACTTCTCCAAGAGGGCATCGGCGAGCACGTACGCGACCATGGCTTCGCCGACGACGCCGGCCGCGGGCACCGCGCAGACGTCGCTGCGCACAACCGCACCCGAACTGGGTTCTTTCGTCTTTAGATCCACCGACCGAAGCGGTTCCATGAGCGTCGACAGAGGCTTCATCGCGCCACGGACCACAAGAGGTCCCCCCGTCGTGACGCCTCCCTCGGTCCCGCCTGCGCGGTTGGTCTCCCGATAGAATCCCCGCGGGCGATCCCAGAAGATCTCATCGTGGGCGCGGGAGCCCGGTGTGCGCGCAATCTCAAACCCGGGGCCGATCTCGACCCCTTTGACGGCGTGAATGGACATCACCGCCTGAGCCAGCCTCCCATCCAGCTTGCGATCCCAATGCACGTAGCTGCCCAACCCCGGCGGGACGCCCAAAGCGACCACTTCGAACACGCCGCCTAGGGTGTCGCCTCGCTGTCGGGCCGCATCGATCGCCGCACGCATCTGCGCGTCGGCCTGGGGATCGACGCACCGCAGCTCAGACGCCTCGGCGAGGGCGGGGAGGTCCTCCCATCGGCTCGGCCGCTCCCGCAGCGCGACGCCGCCGATCTCTGTGACGTGGCTGAACACCGTCATCTCAAACTCATCCAGCAGCCTTCGACACACCGCGCCGACGGCGACACGGGCCGCCGTTTCTCGGGCGCTGGCTCTTTCCAATGCTCGGCGGGCGTCCTCAAAACCGTACTTCATTGTCCCGACGAGATCTGCGTGGCCCGGCCGCGGACGGGTGAGCGGGGGCTCTTCGGAACGCGCGTCACGGTTCTCGATGCGCAGCGCCACGGGTCCGCCGATGGTCTGCTCTCCCATGACACCCGAGACGATCTCGACGCGATCAGCTTCCAGCTTCATGCGCGCACTGCGGCCATACCCCCGCTGCCGGCGTTCCATTTGTTCGTTGATCTGATCCGCATACACGCGCAACCCCGCCGGCAGGCCTTCCACGATGGCCGTCAGCGCGCTTCCATGGGACTCTCCTGCGGTTAGAAAACGCAGCATGGTTCCTGGGGCGCGCAGCGTGAACTTGGGTGAGGGGACTCTGGACTCAGACGCGCCGATCGCCTCATGACGGCACGGGATGCTCGTCCAGGCCCACGGCTCGACGCATCACCGCAAGGGGCGCGGACCTCCCGGTCCACAGCTCGAAGCTGCGGGCGCCCTGAAACACGAGCAGCGACAACCCGCTGACGGCCCGGGCGCCATTACTCTTCGCAGCCTGAAGCAGGGCCGTCCACGTCGGCGTATAGACCATGTCCAGAACGACCATCCCCCGCCGTACGCGACGCACCAGAGCCACAAGCCAGTCGGTATTGCCCCCGGCGCCCCCCATGGCGGTCGACATCGTCGCCGCTGTGGCGTGGACGATGATATCCGCATTCTCGGCCGCCCGTTCGATCGCCTCGACCGACAGCGCCCCAGCACTCGGATGGGAGGACGGCACCGCACGGCCGACCATGTCGGCGACCGCTTTGGCTTTCGCTTCGCTGCGGTTGAGCACCAGGACTTGGGAGGCGCCCGCGGTCGCGAGACAAAACGCCGCAGCCCGGCCGCCTCCGCCGGCGCCGATCACAAGACAACGTCGTCCCACGGGGGTGACGGCCCCGTCGCGTGTGAGCGCGTCTAGCAGTCCCGGAGCGTCCGTGTTAAACCCGGACAGACGAGTTCCAGTCACGCGAATGGTGTTGACGGCACCGATCTGCCGGGACGGACCGTCCAGTTCGTCGAGCAAAGCAGAGGCGGCCTCCTTGTGGGGCACGGTGATGTTAACCCCAACGAGGCCAAGCGCGGCGGCACCTCGCAGGGACGCGGCGAGCTGCGCGGCGGGAACACGGAACGCGAGATACCGCCAGTTCATCTGCAACGCCTCAAACGCGGCATTGTGCATCCGCGGAGACAGCGAATGTGCCACTGGATCTCCAAGAATCCCGACCAGAGTAGTGCGTCCGTCGAGTTCCATGTGTGCGCCATTATAACAGTCTCGGGCGGGAGGGCGGAGTCGCAGGGCGGTCGGCGATGCGCGCGGGGAAACAGAGATCCGGTGAGCGGTGGGGCCCTACGTCAAATGAGTCGTATCATTCACCGCCAGGATGCGTCCTCGCGCGGTACCAAACTCCAGGATGTTAATGCACGCGTTCGATTGCGAGAGGCGCCAGAAGGAGGCCAGCGGGGC
>DASWFZ010000139.1:0-5092 GCA_036393975.1 bacterium
CGATCCCCAGGCGCTGTCGTTTTCGTTGACCGAGCGGGCCATCCAACGAATCTGCGACCGCCACGTGGGCGTGGGGTCTGACGGTATTCTCGCCCTCTCGCCGTCGTCGCGTGCGGACTTCGGGTTGAGAATCTTTAACCCCGATGGGAGCGAGGCGGAGAAAAGTGGAAATGGTCTGCGGATTTTCGCCCGCTACCTGTACGATCACGGCCGGATCACAAAGTCCCGCTTCACGGTCGAAACGCCGGGAGGTCTCGTGCGGATCGAGTTGCATCTGCATGGGCGCGATGTGGAGGACATTACCGTTGAGATGGGGCCGGCGACCTTCCGCAGTGACCGGATCCCAGTCGCCGGCCCGCCGCGGGATGTCGTTGACGAGCAGATAGAGGTAGATGGAGAGCTGTTCACGGTGACGGCGGTGTCCGTAGGGAATCCGCACTGTGTCGTCTTCGTCCCTGATCTTAGCCGGGTCGACTTGCACCGTTGGGGACCACGACTGGAGCGCCACGTCCTGTTTCCCAATCGGATAAACGTGCAGTTCGCCCAGGTGCAGTCGCGCGCCCGCGTGGTGGCCCGGATCTGGGAGCGTGGCGCTGGGGAAACCATGGCGTCTGGGAGCAGTGCTTGCGCGGTAGCGGCCGCTGCCGTCCGTAAAGGGCTGACCGATCGGGCCGTTACGATCAGCATGCCAGGCGGGGAGCTGAAAGTCGAAGTGGATGCAGAATGGTCCCTGACGCTTACTGGTCCTGCGGTGGAAGTGTACGAAGGGACGTTGAGCGAAGGATTTGTGTCGCTGCTCCGAGGGCAATGACCGCCCTAACTACTACGCCCGCTGCCCCCTGGGGCGGAAGGTGATGGGAGTTCTGTCACCACGATGAAACGCATTCTCTATGTGATCCTCGACGGGCTGGCCGATCGCCCAATAGCGGAGTTCGGAGATCGGACGCCGCTGGAGGCCGCGCAGGTCCCCCACCTCAACCACCTCGCCGCGTCGGGCCGGCAGGGAACAGTGATCACAGTCGGCAAGGGCATCGCCCCGGAGTCCGATGTTGCGGTGATGGCCATCTTAGGCTATGACCCCCTACGCTACCATGCGGGGCGCGGCCCGCTTGAGGTGTTGGGCGTCGACTTACCCTTCCATAGCGGAGACCTCGCGCTGCGTGGCAACTTCGCCACCGTCGGAGAGGGATGGACTATTGTCGACCGCCGTGTAGGCCGTAACCTCCTGTCGGAGGAAGCCCGCGCGCTTGCCGAGGCGATTAATCGTGACGTCCGATTGACCGCGTCTTCTGTGGATCTGGTGGTGCGCGCGACGGTGGGGCACCGCTGCGTGGTGGTCCTCTACCCCAAAGAGGGCAAGCTTTCCGCGAAGATCACCAACACGGATCCGGCCTATGCTCGCATCGAGGGGTTAGGCGTGGCTAAGGCCAACGCGGGCACCGAGGTGGAAGAGTGTCGCCCCCTGGACGACACGCCTGAAGCCTGGACGGCGGCGGAGCTCATTAATGAGTTTACGCGCAAGAGCCGCGAAGTGATGGATGGCCACCCAGTGAACCAGCGTCGCCGCGAACGCGGCGACCTGCCCGCGAACCTCATTCTGCTGCGGGATGCGGGTGACCACCTGCCCGAGGCCCCGTCGCTGCGCGAGCGTTTCGGCGTCGAGTTCGGCTGCTTTGTGGAGATGCCGGTGGAACGAGGCATCGCACGATTACTCGGCATGAAGATCATCGAGGTGCCTCCGAGTGCCGGGAATCGGGAGGCAGCCTATCGCCAGTGGGCCCTTCGGGCCGTAGACGAACTCCCCCGCCATGGCGGGCTGTACCTCCATCTCAAAGGGCCCGACGAACCCGGCCACGACGGCGACGCTCCCGCAAAGCGGGACGTCATTAGCCTCATCGACCGCGCGTTCTTTGGAGAACTGTTGCCCAAGATCGCGTTGCGGGACACGATTGTCGCCGTCACGGCAGACCACGCCACCCCCTGCGCGCTGAAGAGTCACTCTGCCGATCCGGTGCCGTTGCTGCTCGCCGGAGGCGGGGTGCCGCCCGATGGCACGACGACCTTTGGGGAACGCGAGGCTGCCCGCGGGGGCATCGGACAGCTGCTCGGTGTGGACATCATGCCGCTCCTGGCCCGCGCAGCGCGCTAACCGCCGGCCATGTTCACGAAATCCGCAACATTCTACGACGCCATCTACGCCGCGATGGGGAAAGACTACGTCCGGGAGGCGCAGCAGGTGCATGCGCTGATCCAGCAACACGCGCGCGCGCCGGGGAAAACGTTGCTGGATGTTGCGTGTGGGACCGGCAGTCACCTGGCCGTGCTCCGAGAGTGGTACGAGGTGGCGGGGCTCGATCTTGATCCGCGCATGCTCGCCATCGCCCGCCGCCGGTGCCCCGGCGTGCGTTTCCACCGATCGGACATGGCGGCCTTCCACTTGCGCAGGCGGTTCGACGCTGTGATTTGCCTCTTCAGTTCGATCGGTTACGCGCGCACGCGCGCCCGGCTGTATCGTGCGCTGAAAACTTTCGGCCAGCACACCGTCCCCGGCGGGGTGGTGCTGATCGAGCCGTGGATTTTTCCGGAGAAATTCGAGAAAGGGCGCGTCGGCCTCGTGGTCGTCGATCAGCCGGCCTTAAAGATCACGCGAATGGGGAGAGCCATCAAGCGTGGCGATCTCTCGCCGTTGCGATTTCACTACCTCGTGGGGACCCCCGGCGACGTGAGCCATTTCACCGAAGAGCACACCTTGGGGCTGTTTACCCACGAGAACTATTTGACGGCTTTTCGCGCAGCCGGACTAGATGTCTCATTCGACTCTGACGGGCTCACAGGGCGCGGACTGTACATCGGCCGAAAGCCGCTCCTCTAACTTCCATCAGACTTGCCCCCATGCGGACCGTCTCCGACTAGCGGTTGTAGACGGCGGGCACATTTCGCGATGATGGCGTCTCTCCGTTCTGCCGTTGTGTCTTTGACCATACTCCTCGTGAGTCTGCTGTTTGGGCCTGCGTCGGCACAGGACGTCGCGGTGTACCCAGGGATTGATGGCGTCCAGAACGTCGCAGAGACTCTGGCGGGCAGGCGACTAGGGGTCGTGACGCATCATGCCGGTTTAACGCGCGATGGGCTCTCTACGGCCTTCATCCTGTACGGCCTCCCGCGCACGGCGCTGACGGCTCTGTTCACTCCTGAGCACGGGTTCAACGGGTCGGGCCTCGAGCCCGAACAGCACGTTCTTCCCACACCCATCCCGGTCTATAGCCTATTCGGCCGAGTGACGGCGCCGACTAGGAAGATGCTCGCCTCCGTGGATGTGCTAGTCATCGATTTGCAGGATGTGGGCGTTCGACCGTTCACCTATGTCTCCACGATGGCGCTCGTGATGGAGGCGGCTCGCCAAGCAGGGAAACCGGTGGTGGTACTGGACCGCCCCAATCCAATGGGCGGAGTGATCGTCGATGGCCCCGTGCTCGAGGAGCAGTTTCGGTCGTTCATCGGCATGTATCCTATTCCGTACGTTCACGGCATGACGATCGGCGAACTCGCGCAGTTGTACAACCAGGCCTTCGGGATCGGTGCGGACCTCCGGATCGTCCCCATGCGGGGATGGGTCCGGCGCATGCGGTGGTCAGACACCGGCCTCCCGTGGCCCACGCCCTCTCCCGGGCTGCTCACCGACGACAGCCCCCTCTATTATGCGACGACCGGGGCGATTGACGGGACGAACCTGTGGAACGGCGTGAGCACCGACTCCCGGTTCCGCGTGATCCTCGGGCGGTGGATTGACGGGGCTAAATTGGCCGAGCGGTTGAACAAATACCAGTTGCCGGGCGTAGTATTTACAGGAACCACAATTCCCTACCCAGTCAGCCATCGACTGTGGTCAGGTGTGCAACTCCAGATTACCGATCCGGCAATGTACCGGCCGCTGACGACAACGGTGTACATCTTGGTGGAGATCCGGAAGATGTATGGTAGACAATTGACGTTTTGGCGGCCCCGCCGGGGAGGATACTTCTTTGATAGCGTGTGGGGGACCCGCGAGGTGCGTCTGGGCATTCAGCGGGGTGACGACGCCGCCACGATCGTCGGACGATGGCAACCAGGTCTGGAGAAGTTCCTGTCTTTGCGTCAGCGCTTCCTGCTCTATCCTGACGGCCCCCTGCCGGTGCACGAGGCAGGGTTCAAACAGCCCTCACTCGAGGAAGAGAGTACAGGGCGACGCGTGATGCCATTTCCTAACTGGAGGGGACAAGAATGAGTAAGCGATCGATCATGGCAATGATCGTGGCCGGTGTTTTAGCCATTACGGCGGCACCGGTGTGGGCGGATAAGGGGTCGAAGGACTTTGAGAGAGGGCAGGCGTTTTGCCCGGCGCACGCGCTCGTGGTTGGCGGGACCCTCATCCAGTCCGGCCGCTGCTACGTGCTGGCGGTATTGCGCAATAACCACGGCACATTTCTCGCGTTCCTCAACCCGTCGGTGGAGCGGTCCCGCGGGCCGGTTAGGCTCAACAGCGAGGACGGCCAGCGGCTGTCGAAGAAGGTGATCTACCTCGTGCCGATTGGGGCGGCGGGCATCTCGGCGGCGGTGATCCCCGTGAACACGGTGCGATTGGTGGGGATCCACGAGGAGGACCGCGACGAGGAAGAAGGCGAGAACGACAACGAGGAACACAACAACGTGGGCCAGGGGAACCAGAAGGTCGTCTTGGTGGTCACAGGCATCCCCATCCCCAACCTGGCCGTGACCTTTATCGTCCGTCTGTAGATACGCTGCGCATCGTTTCCGATGTGGTCGAGTGGGAGGCACGTGGACAACCGCGTGCCTCCTAGTTTTTCTGGCGGTCTGGGTCCTCTCATCCAGTACCCACCAGCAGCAGATAAGCCCCCTCAATCTGCATGCCGCTAGTCCGCTGAAGGGACGGTCAGCCGGGTACGGAATGGTCCCCCTGCTGAGGTGGACCATGGACGCGTATGACTGGCTGATCGAACACGTGGATCGCACTTATCAGAAAGGCAACTGGGCGGGGACGGGCGTGCGGCCCGCCCTGGAGGGCGTGAGCGCGGAGCTCGCCGCGTGGCGGCCG